>CAZWSE010000062.1:9062-20604 GCA_964636575.1 uncultured Sulfitobacter sp.
CGCGCACAATCCGTTTTCGCCGTTGTCCGATGCGGGTGAGTTTCGCTGGAACGGGTTTAAACCAAGTGAATGAAACGGAACGAGATAGAGAGTTTGTCCGGAGATTGTGGGCATGTGTCGCTGCGATTGTTCTCCCTGTTATTGCTTACTTACTATTGCGAGGTAACATTTTTTCCGGCTGGCAAATTGAAGAGCATCGAATAGCGCTGGGATTGTGGGGCATATTGATTGGGGTTTTTGCCACCAGATTGCACTGGTTTACGCGTTCGAAATTCTGACTTGGCAAAAAAGGATGGTACTATGAGACGCCCCCAAAGCATGTGGAGCCTTGAGACGTTGGGGCGCGTGCGCCTGTCCAAGCACTTCTACATGCGCGAGTTTCTTTATTCCGAGATTGGCAATTTTCATGGGGTTCAAAACATCCCCGACGATCCTGACTTGGCGATCAAGAACGGGCGAATGCTGTGCGAGATGTTGCTTGATCCGTTGCAAGAAACCTTCGGGCGGATTGCGATCCGGTCAGGGTATCGGTCGCGGGAATTGAACGCTTTTGGCAATGACAACAAGCTGAACTGCGCCCGCAATGACAACCCGATGGAGTGTCATATCTGGGATTGGGCCGATGGAGACCGCGCGATTGCGGGCACGTCGCTGTTTATCCCGTGGTTCACGGATCAGTACGAGGCAGGCCGCGACTGGCGCGATCTGGCGTGGTGGATGCACGATCATTTGCCCTATTCCGCGATCTGGTTTTTCCCGAAGCTCTGTGCGTTTAATCTGGATTGGCGGCCTGTGCCTTTGCGGACTATTTCGAGTTATGTGGCGCCTAAGGGGATGTTGTTGAGGGCAGGGGATGAGCCTGCGGAGAAGTTGGAGGAGAGGCAGGCGCGGTATGCGGATTTTCCGAAGTTTCGGGGGATTGTGGGGGCTTAGGTGAATTGCCCACACACCTTTGCCAGATCTTTGATTTGGCAGCGCCCGATCCTCCCCCATGGGGAGGGCGCAAAATCGCCCACCCTTCGGCTCTGGCGCGGAATTTTACCTTGTACCTTTCGCGGCAGATCGGCAAAACGCGGCTGTTGTTAAAAGGAACACCCCTTCATGGCCGACCCAATTGTTTTTCTGCCCGGCCTGATGTGCGATGCGCGGCTGTTTGCGCCGCAGGTGACGGCCTTTTCGCGTGAAACAACTGTCATCAATGCCCCTTTGACCAAGGGTGAGCGGATTGAAGAGATTGCCAGCCATGTGTTGTCGCAACTGCCGCCCAAGTTTGCGCTGGCGGGGTTGTCGATGGGGGGCATTGTGGCGATGGAGATGCTGCGCCGTGCGCCGGAGCGGATCACGCGGCTGGCCTTGATGGACACCAACCCTTTGTCTGAAACGCCCGAGGTTGCCTCGGCCCGCGAACCCCAGATCGTGCGGGCACGGGCAGGGCGCATGGAAGAGGTCATTCGCGACGAGATGAAGCCCAACTATCTGGCCCCCGGTCCGGGTCGTGCCGATGTGATGGCTGTGGTCATGGAGATGGCCCGCGCCTTGGGGCCGGATGTGTTTGTGCGCCAGTCCCGTGCCTTGCAACGCCGCAAGGACCAGCAGGCGACCCTGTCAAAGTGCAACGTGCCCACGCTGATTTTATGTGGTGCTCACGACAAACTGTGCCCTGTGCGCCGTCACCGGTTTATGGCGGATCTGATCCCCGATGCGAAACTGGTGGTGCTGGAGGATGCGGGCCATTTGCCGACGCTGGAACAGCCAGAGGCCACCACCCAAGCCCTGAGGGACTGGATGGGGTTGCCTTATCCCTTGACGTAAAAGCTTATTTGGCTGCGTTTTTGTTCGCGGGCTTGCGGCGTGGCTTGGCTTTGGCGGCTTTTGGTGCGGCTGCATTGGCGTCGATGAATTCGAGCACCAAAGGCCGGATGTTATTGCGCCAGCTTTTGCCTGCGAAGATGCCGTAGTGGCCTGCACCCGGCTCAACATGGCTTGCCTTTTTGCTGTCAGGCAGGCTGGTGCACAGATCAAGAGCGGCGATACACTGGCCCGGGGCCGAAATGTCATCGTTGGCCCCTTCGACGGTTTTGACGGCCACGGTTGTGATCTTGCCCATGTCCACCTTTTTGCCGTTCACGGTGAACTGGTTCTTGGCGATTTCACCGTTCTTGAAGATGCGTTCGACCGTGGAGAGGTAAAATTCAGCTGGCATGTCCATCACAGCCAGATATTCGTCATAGAACTTGTTGTGATGATCGTGGTCCGACGCCGTTCCGCGCGCGACGTTCTGGATTTGGTCGGTGAAGGCTTTGGTATGCTTTTCGCCGTTCATCGACATGAAAGACGCAAGCTGCAAGAGACCTGGATAGACCAAACGCCCGACGCCCGGGTATTTGAAGCCCACGCGTTGGCACATCATGGCCTGCAACTGGCCCATGGTCATGCGGTGGCCGAAATCTGTCACTTCGGTCGGGTTCGCATCGGGATCAATCGGTCCGCCGATCAGCGTCAGAGACCGCGGCTGTGCTTTGGGGTCTTCTTCGGCCAGATAGGCGGTGGCTGCCAAAGTCAGCGGGGCAGGTTGGCACACGGCCACAACATGTGTGTCCGGCCCGAGGTGGCGCATGTAGTCCACCAGATGCAATGTATAGTCTTCGACGTCGAACTTGCCTGCGCTGACAGGAATGTCGCGGGCGTTGTGCCAATCGGTCACGTAAAGTTCTGTATCGGGCAGAAGCGAAATCACGGTTGAGCGCAGCAGGGTCGCATAGTGGCCTGACATGGGCGCCACCAGCAGCACCTTGCGGCGCTTTTCGGTGCGGCCTTGAACACGGAAATGGATCAAATCGCCAAACGGGCCTTCGATCTCTTTTTCGATGGTCACCAGCCTATCTTGGCCTTTGGCACCCACGAAAGGCGGGATGTTCCAATCCGGTTTGACGACCATGCGCTGGAACGTGCGTTCCGTCACCTCGCCCCAAGCGCGCATCATATCCATTGCCGGGTTCGGAAACATCGACATCGCCGGATAGGAGGCCATTGCCGCAGCCGAGGCGCCCATCCACTGGTTGGTGTTGCGGATCGTGTCCATCAAGTCGTACATTGCCATATAACGCATCGGGGTCTCCAAATTGATCGGTGTCCGCGTAATCCGGACGTTTCGTCGCTTTGCTCTCCCAACGCTGCAACATTATTCTGCACCTGCACGGTAGGGGGGATTCGTTAAGATGACAACAAGTGTTGAGGACGGTGGCGGTGATTTGGGTACATCTGGTGCACAAACACTTGATCAGTTGAACGACAATCTCAGTCAAATTGAGGAATTGTCGAAGCGTTTGATCGCTGCCATGGGTCGCAAGCCGCAACACGAAGCCGCCCTTGATGGCCCGAATCAAGAGCTTTTTTCCAATGCTTTGACCAGTTATTGGAATGAGGCGATCAACAACCCTGCCAAGATTTTCGAGCATCAAGTGTCCTATTGGGCCGACACGGTGAAGCATTTTCTTGAAGCCCAGCAAGCCTTGGCCAAGGGCACCCTTGAGGCCCCAAAGGATGCCGGCCCCAAAGACCGCCGCTTTGCCAATCCGTTGTGGCAGACCCACCCCTATTTCAACTTCATCAAGCAGCAGTACCAGATCAACGCCGCCGCCATTCAGCAGGCTGTCGAGGATGTGGACGATCTTGATGGCACCGAAAAGACGCGTCTGACCTACTTTTCGCGGCAGATCATCGACATGCTGTCCCCGACCAATTTTCTGGCCACCAATCCTGATGCCTTGGAAAAGGCGGTCGCAACCGAAGGCAAATCACTGGTTCAAGGGCTTGAGAACCTTGTTGCCGATCTTGAGGCCAATAACGGTGAAATGGTTGTCAGACTGGCCGATGAGAGCGCTTTTGACATCGGGACCAATATCGCCACAGCCCCGGGCAAGGTCGTGTACCGCAACCGGATGATGGAGCTTATTCAGTTTTCTCCGACCACGAAAACGGTGCATGAAACCCCGCTGATCGTCTTTCCGCCTTGGATCAACAAATACTACATTCTGGATCTGAAGCCCCAGAACAGTCTGATCCGTTGGATCACCGATCAAGGCTATACCTTGTTTATTGTGTCCTGGATCAATCCTGATGCCACCTATGCAGAGGTCGGCATGGAGGACTACATCGAGGACGGCTATCTGGAGGCCATAAAAGAGGTCAAATCCATCTGCGGTGTCGAGCAGGTCAATGCCGTTGGCTATTGTATTGCGGGCACGACCCTGTCCATGACCCTGTCGTTGATGAAGCAGCGCGGCGACAATTCGGTGAAATCCGCCACCTTCTTCACCGCTTTGACCGATTTTTCCGATCAGGGCGAGTTCATGCCCTTCTTGCAAAACGATTTCATCGACGGGATCGAGGCTGAATGTGACACCAAGGGCGTGTTGCAATCTATGATCATGGCGCGGACCTTTAGCTTTCTGCGCTCAAACGATCTGATTTATACGCCTGCGATCAAAAGCTATATGATGGGGGAGTCCCCGCCTGCCTTTGATCTGCTGTTTTGGAACGGGGACGGGGCCAACCTGCCGGCCAAGATGGCTGTCGATTACCTGCGGAAGCTGTGTCAGGACAATAAGTTTGCCGATGGTGGCATCGATCTAATGGGTACAACCTTGAAGCTGGAAGAGGTCGACATTCCGCTGTGTTCTGTTGCCTGCGAGACGGATCACATCGCCCCGTGGAAGAATTGCTATCGCGGCGTTCAGCAGATGGGGTCAAAGGACAAGACCTTTATCATGACCCAATCGGGTCATATCGCTGGGATCGTGAACCCGCCCAGCAAGAACAAGTACGGACATTATACCAACACTGATCTGGGTTTGGGCGTAGAGGACTGGCTGGAAGGTGCTGATTTCCACGAAGGGTCGTGGTGGCCGCGCTGGGAAAGCTGGCTGAAAGAGCGGTCTGGCAAGCAAATTAAGGCCAGAAAGCCGGGTGATTCCAAGCATCCTGTTCTGGGGGATGCCCCCGGCAGCTATGTCATGATCAAGGCAACTGACTGTAAAACAAAGTAAATTTCCGTTGTTTCCATTTTTATGCTGCAATGCAGAAAAAATACTTGCAATGCCGCAATGCAGCATCTATATCTTCCTCAAGCTGATGAAACGCGGGGTCGCCCGCAAGAGTTTAAGGAATTGATTACAATGGCTAAGACACCAGACATGACCACAATGATGAAAGACATGATGGGCGCATTTCCCGTCGACACCGCTGCTTTTGACGGCGCTTTCAAAACATCCGCAACTTTGAACGAAAAGCTGACAGGCGTTGCGTTGAAAGCAGCTGAGAAGTCCACCGAGATTTCCACAAAATGGACAAAAGACACATTGGCGAAAGTTGCCGACATGTCCAAAGCCAAAGCAGAGCCAGCCGACTACGCAAAAGCAATGACCGACTTCGCGTCTTCTGCTGCTGAAGTTGCTGCCGAAAACATGGCCGCTTTCGCTGAAATCGCCAAAAAAGTTCAAATGGACACAGTTGAGCTGATGATGGCTGCTGGCAAAGACATTTCTGAGGATGCTTCCGCCACCATCAAGAAAGCCACAAACGACGTAACTGCCGCCGCGAAAAAAGCCGCAGCGAAGTAAGTCGAAGAAACGCAGATTTATATCCCTTCCTCCCTAGGGATGTGAACGCGGGGGCGGGCCTTAACGGGCTCGCCCTTTCTTTTTGTTCTGCACTCGCATAGGCTTTGCTGCAGCGCATACATTCCGTGGGAGGAACCTCGTGGCTGACACTGCTAAACCCTTGTTGATTAAACGGTACGCCAGCCGTCGTCTGTACAATACCGAGACCAGTGATTACGTCACTTTGGAAGACATCGCAGGCTTTATCCGCGAGGGTCGCGAAGTTCAGATTATCGATCTTAAATCCGGAGACGATCTGACCCGCCAGTATCTGTTGCAGATCATTGCCGAGCACGAAGCCCGTGGCGAAAACGTGCTGCCTGTGGGCGTTCTGAACGATCTGGTTCGCAGCTACATGACCCCTGGCGCGGCCATGATGCCCGAGTTTTTGCAAGCCTCTTTCGATATGCTGCGCGATGGTCAGTCCAAGATGATGGAAAACATGGCCACCATAAACCCGATGTCCAAACTGCCCGGCTTTGACGCGCTTCAAGCCCAACAGCAGGCCTTTATCAAAGCGATGACAGGCGGCATGGGGTCCCAGTGGGGGTCAAGCGGGCCTGCGCCCGAGGAGGCTGCCGAAGAGGCCAAGCCTGACGGCGAGAACCTTGATGACATCAAAAAGCAATTGGCCGAATTGCAGGACAAGCTGTCGAAGCTGAAATAGATCGGTCGCTTCCGGTCCGTAGCGCCTAGAAGCCCAACCTGTCCCGCAGCGCGAACCATGTCATTGCTGTCGCCAGCATCGGTGTTCTGAAGGCTCCGCCGCCCGGGAAGGGGGGGGCTGGCACCCGTGACATGATGTCAAAGCCCTGACTGTCGCCCAAGATCACGTTCGACATCAGGAAACCTGCCTGCGTTGCCGACCCGACGCCGTGGCCTGAATAGCCTGATGCTGACAGCATGTTCGGCCCCAATCGCGCCAGATAGGGCATCCGTTTGCGCGTGATTGCCAATGTGCCGCCCCATGCGTAATCGATTTTGATGTCGCGCAAGTGCGGGAATATCTTGGTCATCGGCTTGCGCACAACTGCTTCGATGTCGTTGGGGAAGCGGTATCCATAGCTTTCGCCACCCCCAAAGAGCAGCCGCTTGTCATCGCTGAGCCGGAAGTAGTTCACCACGAATTTGCTGTCTGCCACGGCCACATCGCGGGTCAGGATGCGCGCGGCCCCGTCGCCCAAAGGTTCGGTCGCGGCGATGAAGTTGTTGATTGGCATCACCCGTTTGGACACAGTCCGGTTCAGCGTGCCCATGTAGCCGTTGCCTGCAAAAACTACATAGTCTGCGGTAACCTGACCCTTGTCCGTGCGGATGGTGACAGCTTTGCCTTCTTTGACCGTATGCACATGGCTTTGGTCGAACATCCGCACGCCTGCCTTTTCGCAGGCCTCGGCCAGTCCAAGGGCGAAGGCGAGGGGGTGCAAATGCGCGGCCCCTATGTCGAGCACCCCGCCTTTGTAGTCGGGTGAGGGGCAGAGCGTGTGGAAATCTTCTTCGTCCAGCACTTCGATCTGGTCGTATCCGTATCGGTTGGACAGCCGTGCTGCGTATTCATGCAGGTGTCCGACCTCTCCTTTGGTGGAGCCTGCATGTGCGACACCCGGTTTGAGCTTACAGTCGATGTCGTGTTCCGCGATCAGCGATTTGACCAGTGTTTTGGCGTCTTCGGCCAAGTCCCACATCCGCACTGCGTCTTCTTGCCCGACAAGCGCTTCGAGCGCGTCTTGTTCCATGCGTTGGCCGCTGCCCAACTGACCGCCGTTACGCCCAGAGGCACCAAAGCCAGCGCGATGTGCATCCAGAAGCACCACATCAACGCCTTGTTGCGCCAGATGCAGCGCGCAAGACAGCCCCGTGTAGCCCGCGCCGATGATGCACACGTCTGCCGTGGTCTGCCCGCGCAGTGCCGCGCGCAGCGGAGGCTGCGTGACTGTTGAGGCGTACCAGCTGTCGGGAAAGTGCCCCGCGCGGTCGTTGGAAAAGAGTAAATTCATACGTTTAGCAGCAGATGTTCGCGTTCCCAGGGAGAGATAACCTGTAAAAACTCGTCATATTCGGCCCGTTTTACAATGCCATAGACCCGTGCAAAATCGGGGCCCAGTACTTTGTGTAGATCGGTGGCGTTCTCGAACAGATCGAGCGCTTGGCCCAAGCCGCGCGGGATGTCCCCGTCGCCTTCGTAAGCGTCGCCTTTGAATTGTTTGCCGGGTCTTTCTTCGTTGATCATTCCAAGATAGCCGCAGGCCAGTGACGCCGCAATCCCGAGGTATGGATTGCAATCCATACCGGCAAGTCTGTTTTCCACCCGTTTTGCTTCTGGTCCCGACAGCGGGATCCGAATACCGGTTGTGCGGTTGTCGCGTCCCCATTCCAGATTGATCGGTGCTGCGTGGTCTTTCACGTAGCGCCTGTAGCTGTTCACATAGGGCGCGAAGACCGCAATCGCGTCGGGTAGGTGGTTTTGCAACCCGCCCAAGAAGTTGAAGAACAGATCTGTCTCGCCGCCTTGTGGCCCCGAGAACAGATTGTCGCCCGTCGCTTTGTCGATGATTGAGTGGTGGATGTGCATCGCACTTCCGGGTTCTTCTGCGATGGGTTTGGCCATGAAGGTCGCAAAGCAATCGTGGCGGAGTGCGGCTTCGCGGATCAGCCGTTTGAAGAAAAAGACCTCATCCGCCAGTTTGACCGGGTCGCCATGGGCCAGATTGATTTCCAGCTGCCCCGCGCCGCCTTCTTGGGTGATCCCGTCGATCTCAAACCCTTGGGCTTCTGCGAAGTCGTAGATGTCGTCGATCACGGGGCCAAATTCGTCCACGGCGGTCATCGAGTAGGCTTGTCGTGCTGCGGCAGGCCGCCCTGATCTGCCCATCATCGGTTTGATCGAATGGGCGGGGTCGATGTTGCGGGCGACCAGAAAGAATTCCATTTCGGGCGCGACGACAGGTTCCCACCCCTTTTTGCGATAGAGATTGACCACCCGTTTGAGCACATTGCGCGGTGCAAATTCGACAGGCGCGCCTTTGCTATCGTAGGCGTCGTGGATGACTTGTAGCGTCCAGTCGCCGGTCCACGGGGCCGCTGTTGCAGTGCTCATGTCGGGTTTGAGGACCATGTCGCGTTCAATGAACCCGTCGTCGCCTGCCGCTTCGCCCCAACCGCCTGTGATGGTTTGGTAAAAGATGCTGTCGGGCAGGTGGAACTGGTCTTGGCGTGCGTATTTGGTGGCTGGAACAGCCTTCCCGCGCGCAATGCCTGGCAGGTCAGAGATGATACATTCGACCTCGTCCAGACGCTTGTTTTCCAGATAGCTTTTCGCAGCCTCTGGTAATTTCTTGGTCCAATCGGCCATTTATGCCGGCTTTCGTTTGAAAAAGGCAGCCATTTGATCGGCGATGTCTTGGTTGTTGTTGGGCTGGGGCAGGGCGTCGCGGGCTTGATCGAGCTGATGGTCCGGAACGATGCCCTTGCCCCGATAGGCAATCAGCCCTTCGATGTTAGGCGATTCAAATTCGGGGTGCGGCTGGATCGTCCAGATTTTGTCGCCATAGACCAAAGCCGCGTTTTCGCAGAAATCGTTTGAGGCTATGGTGGTTGCTGTGTCCGGGACTTCGATGACTTGATCCTGATGCCATGCGTTCAGGCTGACAGGTGTGCCGTTCATGTCGTAGTTCGTCCGGCCCACGGACCAGCCTTTGTCAAACTTGACGACCTTGCCGCCCATCGCTTGTGCGATGATCTGGTGTCCGAAACAGACCCCGATCAGGGGCCGTCCGTCTGCGTAGATGTCGCGGATCAGCTGTTCCAGCGGCGGGATCCAGTCGTGGTCTTCATAGGCGCCGTGCTTGCTGCCTGTGATCAGCCATCCGTCGGCATCGGTGAGCGCATCTGGGAAATCGCCGTCTACGACGCTCCAGGTTTGGAACGTGAACCCGTTTCCATCCAGCAGCCGTGCGAACATATCGCTGTAGGTGCCCAAGGTCGGGGTCAGCTCTTGCGGGGTGTGACCCGTTTGGAGGATGCCGATTTTCATAACATAACCTGATGTTTATCCACAGGCGACGTTAGACGAGCGCAGGCCCTGTCGCAAGGCTGTCAAACCCTTTCCAGCCAGTCAAGCCATTGGTCAGACGCGGGAATCTTTGAAAAACGGGCGATTTCCTGCCGTTTTGTCATCACCAGGTTCTGGATCAGCTGTGGATGAAATATCCGCGCGATGTGCGGATCGGTTTCAAAGAGGTCTACAGCCCCCGCCCAATCGGGTGCCAATTCGGGCAGACCTTTGTGCGCATAGGCGTTGCCCGAGATCGGATCAGGCGGCGTTAACCCTTGTTCAATTCCGTCGATTGCCGCCCCCAGAATGGCCGCCAGAATAAGGTATGGATTGGTGTCGCCGCCCGCCACGCGATGCTCGATCCGGCGTGCTTTTGGCGACCCGCCAGGGATGCGTATCGCGGCTGTTCGGTTCTCATACCCCCACGCTGCGTTGGTGGGCGCGTGAGCACCTGACACAAGCCTGTCGTAGGAATTGCCGTGCGGAGCGAAGATCAGGGTTGAGGCGGGCATTGCGTTCAAGCACCCGGCGACTGCGTTGCGCAACAGATCGGTTCCGTCGTCGCGGCCGTTGTCGAAGATGTTGGTGCCGTCTTTGTCCACGACCGAGAAATGCACATGCATCCCGTTGCCCGCGTCCTTTGCGTAGGGTTTGGCCATGAAAGTCGCCGCGAACCCGTGTTTGCGGGCCATGCCGCGCAAGAGCGTTTTGAACAGCCATGCGTCGTCTGCGGCTCTGAGCGCGGATTGGTGGTTTAGATTGACCTCAAACTGGCCAAGCCCGGATTCGCAGATGATTGTCTCTGCTGGAATACCCATCGCAGTGCAGGCGGCGTAGATGTCCGAAAAGAACGCATCAAAGGCGTCGAGTTCGGTCACAGACAGGATTGCGCTGGCGTGCAGCGGCTTGCCTGTCAACGGGTTGAGCGGGGCTTTGGGGGCTTCGTCGCTGTCGTCGATCAGGGTGAATTCCATCTCGGTCGCTGCAAGGACGTTCCAGCCCCGGTCCGCGTATTTGTCCAAGACCCGTTGCAAGGCGCGGCGGGGGTCGCCTTCGAACGCATCGCCGTTGTCCCAATGCATGGTCATGGGCACCAACGCAGAGGGCGTGTCGAGCCACGGCATGGGCACCGCCCCGCGATCTGTTGGACGCAGTGCCCCGTCTGCATCGCCTGTGTCAAAGACGAGCGGGCTGTTTTCGATGTCCGCCCCCCACAGATCAAGGTTCATCACCGAAAGCGGCATCCGCACAGCGCCTGTTTCCAGCTTGTCTGCGTAGTGCTTTGGCACCCGCTTGCCGCGCAGTTGACCGTTCAGATCACAGGCGGCGACGCGGAACGTGGGGAAGGCGCTAAGGTCCATGACGGGGGTCCAGTTCGTGTTGCGTTATCTGATAAGGGTCATGCGCGGTCTGCCCCGTGGCTTCATGTTCGAGGGCAGGTGTTTGTTCAGTCGGCGGTTGATCAATCCGAACAGCCCTACGATCACCAAGGTGAACAGGATGAAATACCCCGCAAGGATCGGGTAAGGGATGAACGGGTTGAATGTTTTGTCTGCAAAGTAGCTGGCATAGTAAAGCGCGTCGCCCCGTTGTTGCCATGCCGGAAAGCCTGTGAAAAAGACCAGCGTTGTGGCGTGGAACAGAAAGATCGCCTCGTTCGTGTAGGCGGGCCATGCCAGCCGCAGCATCGTGGGCCAGATCACCCGTTTGAAGCGTGGCCAGCCTGTCAGCCCATAGGCGTCTGCCGCTTCGGTTTCGCCTTTGGGGATCGAGAGGAGCGCCCCGTAGAAGATTTCACCTGCATAGGCGGCTGTGTTCAGGATCAGCA
>CAZWSE010000063.1:0-1367 GCA_964636575.1 uncultured Sulfitobacter sp.
AACCATTCAACGCATGGCGCGCTCCAACGGGGTGTCGCTTGTGGAAGGGGCGCGTCTGGCGGTGCAAGCGGGCGAGATAAAGGGCCGTGGTGGCAGCGAATTGATGGTGCTTGTAGACGGGATTGACCGATGGTCACGCGCCGTCGGATCGCAAGAGATCAGCCATATGGAACTGGCCGAGATTATCCTCGATGAAAGCGGCTATACTGGCCATTGGCAGAACGACAAAACCCCCGAAGCGCCCGGCCGGTTGGAGAACCTTAAAGAACTGGTCAAGGCGCTGGAACAGTTTGAAAACCTGCAAGGGTTCTTGGAACACGTTAGCCTGATCATGGACAACGAGACCTCTGAATCAGAGGCGAAAGTATCCATCATGACCCTGCACGCCGCCAAGGGTTTGGAATTTCCGGCGGTGTTCTTGCCCGGGTGGGAAGACGGATTGTTCCCCTCGCAGCGGTCTATGGATGAAAGCGGCGTGAAGGGTTTGGAGGAAGAACGCAGGCTGGCCTATGTGGGGATCACCCGTGCCGAGCGGCTTTGTACCATTTCCTTTGCCGCCAATCGCCGTGTGTTCGGGCAGTGGCAGTCGTCTTTGCCGTCGCGCTTTGTGGATGAATTGCCCGAAGAGCATGTGGATGTCCTGACCCCGCCCGGCCTTTACGGCGGTGGATACGGGGCGGCGGGGATGCAAAGTGGCGAGAGTTCCGGCCCGACGTCATCGCTGCATGATGCGGCGGCGGGTGCCAATGTGTACAATTCCCCCGGCTGGCGCCGCTTGCAGGCCCGCAGTCAGGAACGGGGGATGGGCCAACCCGCTGAATCGAACGCGCCCGTGATTGATATGAATGCGGTCAGCAGCTTTACCATGGGCCAGCGCGTCTTTCATCAAAAGTTCGGCTATGGCGAGATCATCGGCATTGAAGGCGACAAGCTGGAGATTGCTTTTGAGAAAGCCGGCACAAAGAACGTCGTGGCGCGGTTTGTCTCTGCGGATGCGGATGTCCCGTTTTGAGTATTTGAAAAAGGGTAAAGGTAGGGGCGTGGGTCCATGACGTTTGTGCGGTTTCTGTCGGGGCTTTTGGTTCTGCTGTTGCTGCCTTTTGCGGTTTACAACAGTTATGTCGGCATCACTTGGGCTTATGAGCATGCGTTTGTGAACCTGTCCCATTGGGTGCGCAACGGCTGGGCCCGTGCGGATGCCGAGATTACACTGCCAATGCAGGTCACCTATTTCACTGTCTGGGTTTTGCCGCCCCTGTTCGGGCTGATCACGATCATCGGCGCGATTGTCACCTTCTACACGATTGCCAGCGGTCAGGTGTTTTCGCCGCGCATTGGCAAGGCCGTGCGCTGGCTGGGGGCGGGGG
>CAZWSE010000063.1:1467-19987 GCA_964636575.1 uncultured Sulfitobacter sp.
GCGGGGGGCCTCAAAGGGTGAGTATTTGAGGAAAAATGAAGGGGAAGGGCCGCGTGCAGCCCGACCCTTGTTCAGTGATTTGGCCCTGTGACTTCGACAACGCTGCAACTGTGCAGATTGCGTTGCTTGACCCAGGCCCGTCCTTCGATGTTCAGCTCTGCCAGTTCGGCGGCGACTTCTTTTTCGCAATAGGCGATTGCGGTGGCGCGCGCTTCGGCCTCGTTTGCCCAGTTCCATGACACGCCGACTTCTGATGCGCCTGAGATTGCGATAGCGCCGTATCGGCCTTCGATTTGGTTGTTTTGGTAGCTGCCCGTGTATTCAGTGTAGGCTTCTTGGCTCAGCCCACCAGCTTGCCTTGTGTTCAGATCCATCCCCTTGGGCAGCAGTACAGCATAGAGCACGCAGTTTTTGCTGTTCGCGACAACCTGACATCCTTTCAGGGCGCCGGCCTTTGCGGTTTCCAAGTTATGTGCTTCTTGCCACCAGAACGACACATCGCTGGACCGATCAATGTAGAACGCGCCGAAATAGCCGGATCCGCGTTTGAAATCTCTGAAACTGCTGCGCTGGTCGGATGTTAATGCGACCCCTTGGACAACCCCGACACGGTTGCCATCGCCAAAAAGAAGAGGGTCGGCGGCGCTGGCTGTGGCGGTCAGGGCAAGTACGGTCAATGCGTATTTCATCATGATGGAAGGCTCCGATTGATTCTATGTGCATATCACTATAAGATCAAAAATTATCGTAAAACAATAAGAATTTGGAGTAAAGCGATGAAATCGATAAAGCGCCTGTCGACCATAGTCTTGAGTGTTATGGCCCCCTTTGTGCTGTTTTACAGCTTCAAGGGCCTGTTTTGGGCCTATGACAACAGCTTTGGCGATGCGTCGTGGTGGGTGACCGGCGGATGGGCCGCAGAGGGTGCAAACATCACCACCGCGATGAAAGCAGCCTATTTCACTGTCTGGTCCTTGCCGGTCTTCGCGGGGGTCGCTGGGTTTTTGGTCGCGATCCGCATTTTGTGGGGGCTGCGTCAAGGCCGCGTCTTTGAAATCACCGTCGCGAATGGGCTGCGTTTGATCGGCATTGCGGTCTTTTTGTCCTCTGCGCTGCACATGGGTGCGGCCTGTGTCAGCCCGATGATCCAGTCGTGGAATAACCCAGGTGGGGCCGAGCCGTTACGCTTTTGGTACAGTCATGCCTATATCGGCTTGCTGTTCTGCGGGTTCGGCTTTTGGATGATGGGGCAGGTGATGACGCTTGCGATTACGGCCGTGCGCGAAAACGAGGAATTCGTCTGATGCAAATCGTGGTTCGACTGGATGTCATGCTGGCGCAACGCAAGATGAAGTCCAAAGATCTGGCCCTAGAGGTCGGCATTACCGAACAGAACCTGAGCTTGTTGAAATCCGGCAAGGTCAAAGGTGTGCGGTTTGAAACGCTGGCCCGCATTTGCGAGGTGCTGGACTGTCAGCCGGGTGATCTGCTCGAAGCGATGCCCTGATCCATCTCAATCCGCCTGAATGTCCCGCCTGCAACCCCGACCTGCCCATAAAAAAAGCGGCAGGTCCGAGGGAGGAGGAGAGGACCCGCCGCTTTCCAAAACCGCGCGTTCGGGAGGAAAACGCTGTTTCGTGGCTTTCCGCGTGACCCCTGTCAGGGCTGCGGTATGAAAAATGCGGTGACACCCGGGAGGAGGATGGATGTCACCGCGAATTACAGACGCCTCAGGGAGGAGGAGAGAGACGTCTGATCTCTTAAATCCTTAGGCTTCGTCCGATCCGTACACGGCTTCAATCGCCATGCGCTTGATGAACGAGCGGTTTAGCCCCATGTCAGCCAAATCACGGTTTGAAAGCTCTGAAAGCTCTTTAACCGTCTGTCTGTACTGCCCGTATTTCGTGGCGCGTACCTGGAGCCGCTGCATCACGTCCTTCGCGGAGTTCAAAAAACCGTTCGGTGCGATAGTGCTGGTCGAGTATGTAGTTGCCATTGTCTGCGTCCGTCTTTCGTTTGCGAGGCCTGATTGCCTCCTGTGACATTGAAGATAAGCCAATGCTGCAGTTGCACAATAGCTGGTTCTGCAATGCCGCTATGCAGCATTTGCATGGGGTTAGCGCCTTCCCTTAAGGCAAGTTGCCCATCATTTACGCATTTGCATCCGCCCCCTTGCCACGGCCGCATAATCTGCCACCTATACGCCCAAATGAAGCGCGTGGCGCGAAGGGAATAGGCATGTCTGCGACCAAATCTGAAATTGAATCCATTCTCGAAACATTCGCTCTGCCAGATGGTGGCACATTGATCAGCCGCGATATGATCCGCGCTTTGACCATCGATGGGGATGCGGTGCGCTTTGTTATTGAGGCCCCGTCGCCCGATATGGCCTCTAAGATGGAACCTTTGCGCGCGGCCGTTGAACGCGCCGTTGGGACGTTAGATAGCGTGTCATCCGTTTCCGTCGCATTGACGGCCCATGGCCCCAAGGCGCCTCCGCCCAGTCTTAAAGTCGGCGGACATCCCAAGCCTCAAGAAGGGCCCACCAAGCCCGCTGGTGTGCAACACATCATCGCTGTCGGGTCCGGCAAGGGCGGGGTGGGCAAATCAACTGTGTCCACCAACCTTGCCGTTGCCCTGGCCAAGCAGGGGCGCAAGGTGGGGCTGCTTGATGCTGATATATACGGTCCAAGCATCCCGCGCATGATGGGGATCAACAAGCGGCCTGCCTCACCCGATGGCAAAACGATCATTCCTTTGCAGGCCCACGGCGTCACATTGATGTCGATTGGCTTTATGATGGAAGAAGGCAAAGCGACCATCTGGCGTGGCCCTATGTTAATGGGGGCGTTGCAGCAGATGCTGGGGCAGGTGGAATGGGGCGCGCTGGACGTGCTGATCGTCGATCTGCCCCCCGGCACAGGCGATGTGCAGCTTACCTTATGTACCAAGACCGAATTGACAGGCGCTATTCTGGTCAGCACCCCGCAGGACGTGGCCCTTATAGATGCGCGCAAGGCGCTTGATATGTTCGCGACGCTCAAGACCCCTGTGCTTGGGATGATTGAAAACATGTCGATGTTTGTTTGCCCTGACTGTGGCGGGCAACATCAGATCTTCGGGGCAGGCGGAGTCAAAGCCGAAGCCGACAAGCTTGGCGTGCCCTTGCTTGGGGCTTTGCCGATTGATCTCGACACGCGGCTTGCTGGCGACGGGGGCACACCGATTGCGGCGGGCGACAGTGCGGCAGCTCAGGCCTATGCGGAGGTTGCAAAGGGGTTGGTTGATCGCGGGATGGCCTAAGCACACATTGCTTTAGGAAGCGTATGGGCGGCTCATGGGAAACCATGGGCCGTTTTTGCGTTACGGGCATGGGATGGAATGGAACGAATCAAAAATCCGCTGATTCCGGAGGATTCCGAGAGTTTTGATTGACGTTGTGTGAGAACGTAAATAGAACATCGAAACAGGCTGCTCAATTTCCGGAAAAAAGTGGGAAATTAGGGGAAGTTTTTTACCGGCCTATATGTGCACTACATATTGTGTCTGTTTCCATTTTCACAACAATTTGTACCATAGTGAGCGCGAATTTACCCCTATATCTTGTTTTTCGCACGCCTCTGACGCCCTATTTAGTAGGGCGTTACCCTAAAAATCCCTTGCCAGACCATGCATTCCCATGGCATCCCTTGTTCATCGGATGAGAACGAGACAGCAGGGACGCTAAACGATCCCAACTTAAAAAAACTCTAGCAGGTTTCATACAGGCACCTCGCTTTCATCAGACCAAGAGATCCGGCGCGCGGGCGAGCAGACATCCCCCCAGATGGCGCGCGCAGCTGGACTTCCCGCTTAGCGGGCACGGGCGAATTGATCAGTGGCAGCAGATCAATTCGCCCTTTTACGTTTCAAACGGGCCTTTCGCCAAACAGCGCAATCCGCCCAAACCAGACCAAGGACGACCAAGGACAGTGAAACTACGGTTCAGAGGTGAAAGCACCAACAAGGTGGACGCAAAGGGCAGGGTCTCAATCCCGGCCCCGTTCCGCCGTGTGCTGGAAGCCGGTGATCCTGTCTGGAAGTCCGGCGAAAACCCCGAAATGGTGATCGTCTACGGCGACCACCGCCGCAAATACCTTGAATGCTATACAATAGAGGCCATCAACGAGGTCGGTGACCAGATTGATGCCCTTCCCCGTGGCTCGCGCGAACGCAAGATGCTGCAAGCCATGTTTGACGGACAATCGCTGCCCACCAGCGTCGATGAGACGGGCCGCTTGGTTCTCCCTGCCAAGTTGCGCAACAAGATCGATCTTGAAGCGGAGGCCTTTTTCATTGCCGCTGGTGACACTTTTCAAATCTGGAAGCCGGAAACCTACGAGGCCGAAGAACTGGCCGACCGCGAAGCCTGGCTTGATGATCTGCCCGATGACGTTGATCCACTGATTTTCTTAAACCAACCTAAGCCGGAATAGTTTCATGGCTGCTGCGGCCACGTCTGACACCTCTGCCCCCCATATCCCCGTTCTGCTTGGCCCCTTGATGGCGGCAGTTGCACCTATTCAGGGCACATGGCTTGATGGCACCTTCGGGGCAGGCGGCTACACCCGCGCCTTCCTTGAGGCAGGGGCGGACAAAGTGATCGCCGTTGACCGTGATCCGCTGGCGTTTGAGATGGCAGCGCCTTGGGCAGGCGGTTATGGCGACCGATTGGTGCAGCAACAGGGCGTGTTCTCGAAACTTGATGAATATGCACAAGATCTCGATGGGGTCATGCTTGATCTCGGGGTGTCGTCCATGCAGCTTGATCTGGCCGAACGGGGCTTTTCGTTCATGCGCGACGGCCCTTTGGACATGCGCATGTCCCAAGACGGGCTGTCAGCGGCAGAGATCGTCAACGAAGAAGACGAAGTAACCTTGGCCAGCATCCTCTTTCACTACGGCGAAGAACGCGCCAGCCGCCGCATCGCCAAAGCAATCGTGCGCGAACGCAATGTCGCACCGATTGAGACAACACTGCATCTGGCCCGCATCATTGAAGGTTGCCTGCCAAGGCCCAAGCCCAACCAATCCCACCCCGCCACACGTAGCTTCCAAGCCCTGCGGATCGCGGTCAACAACGAATATGATGAGCTTTATCAGGGTCTTATGGCGGCAGAACGGGCGCTCAAGCCGGGCGGTCAACTGGCCGTCGTGACCTTCCATTCGGTGGAAGACCGTATGGTCAAACGCTTCTTGCAGGCGCGCGCAGGCAAAACAGGCAATGCAAACCGCTTTGCACCGGCCACACAAGATGTGGTTGCAGGCTTTACCTTGAAAACAAGGAAAGCTATTGGTGCAGATGAGCAAGAATTAAACGACAACCCCAGATCACGCAGCGCAAAGTTGCGGGTGGGGACCCGAACAGACGCACCGGCGGGTGCTGTGACGGCTGCATCCATCGGGATGCCAACGATAAAAAAAGAAGGCAGGTGATTTATGCGAACGTTTTTTCTATTGGTATCAGCCTGTGTGGTGATGGCCTTGGCCTTCTGGGCCTACCGCGAAAACTACGCAACACAGCGCGCTCTCAACACCCTTGAAGACCTGCACCGCGACATCGGCGTGTCCCGTGACCGCTTGGCCGTGCAGCGCGCTGAATGGGCCTATCTGAACCGCCCCGACCGCTTGCGCGATCTGGCCGAGATCAACTTTGACCGCTTAGGTCTTTTGCCCTTCCGCGCCGAACAATTCGGCACCGTCGATCAGGTCAGCTACCCTGTTGCCCCGATTGATCTTAGCCGCTCCGTTGAGGTCTCAAGCGCCAATGCCCCCGAAACACCGGTCGCAGAGGCGGATCAATGATCCGAACCCCGCTGCGTCCACTGGCCCGCATTCTTGAGGCCCGACGCAAAGGGGAAAGTCCGGACGCGATTGAGCGTGAAAACACACGCATGCGCCATGAGCAAATGCGCGACGAAGCCCGCCAGCGCGCCGAAGGGCGCTTGTTGCTTTTGGGCTGCGTCTTTGTGCTCGGGTTCTTGATGATCGGCGCGCGGATGGGGCTGCTTTCTGTTTCAGAAGCCCATGAGCCGCGTGCCTCTGCTGCGGGTGCGTCGATCTCGGCCATGCGCGCGGACATTGTGGACCGCCAAGGCCGTATTCTGGCGACCAACTTTGAAACACACGCACTCTACGCCCAACCGCCACAGATGATCGACCCTATGGTGGTCGCAGACAAACTGGTGGCGATCTTCCCTGATCTCGACCGCGCGCGGCTGGTAAAGGACTTCACAGGCAACCGCAAATTCCTCTGGATCAAACGCAAAATCAGCCCCGAACAGAAACAAGCCGTCTTCGATATCGGCGATCCGGGCCTCATGTTCGGTCCCCGCGAAATGCGGCTTTATCCCAATGGTCGGCTGGCCTCGCACATCCTTGGGGGCGCGTCCTACGGCAAAGAAGGCGTTCGCGCGGCGGAAATCATCGGCATCGCCGGGGCGGAGCTGTTTTTTGACAAGTTCCTGCGCGACCCCGCAATGGGCGGCGCGCCTTTGCAACTGTCCATTGATCTGACCGTGCAGGCGGCCTCTGAGCGGGTGCTTTACGGCGGCATGAAGCTGATGAACGCCAAGGGGGCCACGTCCGTGCTGATGGATGTCCACACAGGCGAGGTTCTGTCGCTCGTGTCCTTGCCTGATTTCGATCCTCACGACCGTCCACGCCCTCTGCTGGAAGGCGATCAGGCCGACAGCCCTCTCTTTAACCGCGCCGTGCAGGGCGTCTATGAACTTGGGTCTACCTTCAAGATCTTCACCGCCGTGCAGGCCATTGATCTGGGGCTTGTGAACCGCAACACGCTTGTCTCCACCGAAGGGCCGGTCAAATGGGGCAATCATCGGATCAACGACTATTCCAAGCACGATCCTTTGCTGACGGTCTCAAACGTGGTCATCGAATCCTCCAACATCGGCACTGCGCGGATCAGCCAGATGATCGGGGTCGACCGGCATAGGTCTTTCCTTGATGAGATGGGGATGCTCAAGGCGTCGGGGCTTGAAGTGCTCGAAGCCGCAGGCGGGCGGCCCTTGTTGCCCAAGAAGTGGTCAGAGCTTTCGACCATGACCATTTCATACGGCCACGGGTTGTCTGTGACCCCCATCCATCTGGCCGCAGGCTACGCGATGATCGCCAATGGCGGGTATAAAATCCGGCCCACGATCCTGAAACAAACCGGCCCGCAGCACGGTGAACGGGTCATGTCCGCCATGGCGTCTGAAGAAGGCCGTGCAATGCTGCGCGCGGTTGTGACCGAAGGCACCGCCAGTATGGCCGATGTGGTGGGCTACCCCGTGGCTGGCAAAACCGGCACCGCGGACAAGCCAAAACCCACGGGCGGTTACTACAAAGAAAAAACAATCGCGACCTTTGCAGCGATGTTCCCCGCCAAAGACCCGCAATATGTGCTGATCGTGACCTTGGACGAACCGGTTGAAACCTCAGGGGAAAAGCCGCGCCGCACCGCAGGTTGGACAGCCGTTCCCGTGGCGTCTGAAATGATTGGCCGCATCGCACCGCTTTTGGGCCTGCGTCCAGAGATTGAACTTACCCCGCTCAGTGATGTAACTTTGACCTCATCGAATTAAGCCGTAAACGACTCATAAGTCGGGGCAAAGGGGCAGGGATATGAGCGACAGGCTGGTGACACTCGGCACGCTAGGGCTAACGGCCCAGTCGCGCGGTGGAAACACGGGCCGCGACCTTCCCATTACAGGCATCGCCGTCGACAGCCGCGAAGTGCGCGATGGCTATCTGTTCGTCGCCGTCCCGGGCACTCAGGTCCACGGCGCTGAGTTTATTCAGTACGCCCTGCGCCAAGGGGCGGCTGCCATTCTGACCGACAAAGACGGTGCGGCCATTGCCAAAGACGTGCTCGATGCCTCTGACGCCGCGTTGATCCTCTCTGACGATCCGCGTCAGGCACTCGCCTATACGTCAGCGCTTTGGTTCGGGCCTCACCCCAAGCACATGGTCGCGGTCACGGGCACCAACGGCAAAACGTCAGTTGCGACCTTCGTGCGCCAAATCTGGCTGGAACTTGAATACGAGGCCGTGAACCTTGGCACCACAGGGGTCGAAGGCGCATGGACCGCACCGCTGGCCCACACCACGCCCGAACCGATCACCCTGCACCGCACCTTGGCTGAGGCCGCAACCAATGGCATCACCCACGCCGCGATGGAGGCCTCATCCCACGGGCTGGACCAGCACCGTCTCGATGCCGTGCATCTGACCGCCGCAGGGTTCACCAACTTCACTCAAGACCATCTGGACTATCACAAGACGTTTGAGGACTACTTCGCCGCCAAGGCCAGCCTCTTTGATCGGGTGCTATCGGAAGATGGCACCGCCGTCATCAACATCGACGATATCAAAGGCGTTGATATTCTGGCCGTCGCGGGCGCGCGGGGCCAGGATGTGATCCTCGTGGGCCGCGAAGGGGCTGATCTGGAACTCCAAGGTCAGCGCTTTGATGCAACAGGGCAAGACCTGCGGTTTAGTTTCCAATCAAAGGTTTACCAGACGCGGCTCAACCTCATCGGCGGGTTTCAGGCCGAAAACGTGCTGCTGGCTTGTGGGCTTGTGATTGCTTGCGGGGCAGATCCGACCCGTGTGTTTGAAACGATTGAGCATCTGACAACCGTGCGCGGCAGAATGCAACTGGCGGCCACCCGCGAAAACGGGGCTGCGGTCTTTGTGGATTACGCCCATACGCCCGATGCCGTGGCAACTGCGCTCAAGGCCATGCGCCCGCATGTAATGGGACGTCTGATCGCCATCGTTGGCGCAGGCGGTGACCGTGATGCAACCAAGCGCCCCTTGATGGGGGCGGCGGCTGCGGAACATGCCGATATGGTCTTTGTGACCGATGACAACCCACGCTCCGAAGACCCCGCAGTGATCCGCGCGGCGGTGATGGAAGGCGCCAAAGACCACGACACAAGCGTCATCGAAGTTGGCGACAGGGCCGAGGCGATCCTGCGCGGTGTCGATGCGCTTGGCCCCGGTGACGCCTTGCTGATTGCAGGCAAGGGCCACGAAAGCGGGCAGGTGATCGGCACCGATGTGCTGCCCTTTGACGACGCAGAACAGGCCAGTGTCGCGGTTGCAGCGCTCGAAGGACGGCTGGCATGAGCGCGCTTTGGACAGCTGCCGAGGCCGCAACTGCCACAGGCGGCGAAGCGATTGGCGATTGGTCCGTAACAGGGGTTTCCATCGACACGCGCACGCTTGAACAGGGCGATTTGTTCGTGGCCTTGGCCGATCAACGTGACGGGCATGATTTCGTAGCAGCCGCCTTGGAAAAAGGGGCAGGCGCCGCGATGGTCACCCACAGACCCGAAGGCGTGGCCGAAGACGCACCGCTGCTGATCGTCGGCAACGTGTTGACCGCGCTAGAGGATCTGGGCCGCGCAGGCCGCGCGCGCATCAAGGGCCGCGTGGTGGCAATCACAGGCTCTGTGGGCAAAACCTCTACCAAAGAAATGCTGCGCGATATGCTGGGCGGGCAGGGCAAAACCCATGCCTCTGTGGCCAGTTACAACAACCATTGGGGGGTGCCGCTGACTTTGGCGCGCATGCCCGCCGATACCGATTTCGCAGTGATAGAAATCGGCATGAACCACCCCGGCGAAATCGCTCCGCTCGCTAAAATGGCGCAGCCGCATGTGGCGCTGGTCACAACTGTGGCCGCAGCGCACTTAGAGGCGTTTGACAGCATCCTTGGCATCGCCATTGAAAAAGCATCGATCTTTGAAGGGCTGGTGCCCAACGGGGTTGCGATCCTGAACGCTGATCTTGAAACCTCTGCCATCCTGATGGCCAAAGCGCTTGATTGCGAGGCGCGGACAATCGAGTTTGGCGAACACGGCGCAGATTTCAAACTGGTCGACGTGCAGGTGCAAGACGAGGCAACCGTCGTGCAAGCGACAATGGGGCAACGCGAGGTTCTGTTCAAACTCGGCACACCGGGGCGGCACTTTGCCATGAACGGGCTGGGCGCGCTGGCCGCGTGTGAGGCTTTGCGCACAGATACAGCGCTGTCGGTGCAAGGGCTTGGCCGCTGGCAACCCTTCAAAGGGCGCGGCGTGCGCGAACGCATCCAGCTTGATCCGGTGGAACGCAGCCAAACGCTCGACTTGATCGACGACAGCTACAACGCGAACCCGACCTCCATGGCCGCAGCCCTTGAGGTTCTAGCGGCAAGCACCCCCAAAGACGATCAGGGCCGCGTGCGCAAAGGCCGCCGGATCGCATTCGTGGGGGATATGAAAGAGCTCGGCCCCGACGCGGCGTCCCTGCACGCAGACCTCGCGCATCAGCCGTTTATGCAAAACATAGACGTGGTGCATTGCATCGGGCCACTGATGCGCAATCTTTATGAGGCGCTGCCCGATCACCAGCGCGGCGAATGGTCGGACACAAGTGCAGATCTCACGCCAAACCTGCGCCGTCATCTCGACAGCGGAGACGTGGTGCTGGCCAAAGGATCGCTGTCCATGAAACTGGCGCTGATCGTTGACGCGATCCGCAAAATGGGCCATCGGGATGCACGTGATAAAGAGTAAGGACAGACCCCTATGTTGTATTGGTTGACGCTTTGGTCAGACGGGGGGGATTTCTTCAATCTGTTTCGCTACATCACCTTTCGGGCAGGAGGCGCGTTTCTAACCGCACTTGTCTTCGGGTTTTTGTTCGGCAAACCGCTCATCGGAATGTTGCGGCGCCGCCAAGGCAAGGGCCAGCCGATACGCGATGACGGCCCCGAAAGCCACTTTGTGAAGGCAGGCACACCCACGATGGGCGGATTGCTGATTGTCGGGGCATTGCTGACCTCAACGATCCTTTGGGCGCGGTGGGATACGCCGTTCGTGTGGATCGTCTTGTTCGTGACAATGGGTTTCGCGGCCATAGGCTTTGCAGATGACTATGCCAAAGTCTCAAAGCAAACGGTGGCGGGTGTGTCCGGCCGTGTGCGCATGCTGCTCGGTCTTCTCATTGCCATCATCGCTTCGTTCTGGGCAGCGCAATACCACCCTGCTGAGCTGCAAAACCAACTGGCTGTGCCGGTGTTCAAAGACACGCTGATCAATCTGGGATACTTCTTTATACCCTTCGGGGTTCTGGTGATCGTAGGGTCTGCAAATGCGGTAAACCTGACCGACGGGTTAGACGGGCTGGCGATCATGCCGGTGATGATCGCGGCAGGCACGCTTGGGATCATCGCCTATGTGGTCGGACGGGTCGACTGGGCCTCTGATCTGGGGCTGCACTACGTGGCAGGGACGGGCGAGATCTTGGTCTTTGCAGCGGCGGTCTTTGGCGGAGGCTTGGGGTTCTTGTGGTACAACGCACCACCCGCAGCGGTCTTCATGGGTGACACGGGATCGCTTGCACTTGGCGGCGCATTGGGTGCAATTGCGGTTAGCACCAAACACGAAATCGTTCTGGCGATTGTGGGCGGGTTGTTTGTTGTCGAAGCGCTGAGCGTGATCATCCAAGTGCTCTACTTCAAATCCACAGGAAAACGGGTTTTCCTGATGGCACCGATCCACCACCACTTTGAGAAAAAAGGCTGGGCAGAGCCGCAGATCGTGATCCGGTTCTGGATCATCTCCCTGATCCTCGCGATGATCGGGCTGGCAACGCTGAAGGTGCGGTGATGGGAACGGTGGTCCGCGATACAAGTGCGATGATCGCAGGTATGGCGCCCAAGCTTGATCCTGAGACATATGTATTCGCCAGCGTCACAAACCCGTTGCCAGACCACATCACACCCCTGGCGAGCTTTACCGAAGACGAAGGACTGTCAGTAATCCTAACTTTGAGAACAGCGCAAGACATGGCCCTGAACACAGACATACCCATGCGGCGGATCACATTGTCGGTCCATTCAGCCCTTGATGGGGTGGGGCTGACAGCGGCGGTTGCGAGCACCCTCGCGGACAATGGCATAGCCTGTAACATGGTCGCAGGGTTCCACCACGATCATGCCTTCGTGCCGGCAGAAGACGCGGAACAGGCGATGCAGCTTTTGAAAGCCCGCGCGCAAGAGGCCACCACATGATCCCCGTCCAAGGATACTCCGGCACAACCGTTGCCGTCTTGGGGCTGGGGCGCACAGGGCTGACAGCAGCACGGGCGTTAGAGGCAGGCGGGGCAGCAACCTTGGTCTGGGACGACAACGCGGACAGCCGCGCAAAAGCCGAGGCTGAGGGCCTCACTCTGCGCGACCTGACCAAGCAAGGGGGCTTTGAGGATGTCTCGGCCCTGATCGTCTCACCCGGTATTCCGCATCTTTATCCAGCACCAAATCCGGTCATCGCGGCCGCCAACGCGGCAGGGGTTCCGGTCGACAATGACATCGGGCTGTTTTTCCGGTCCTTCGCCACAGCGGCATGGAATGATTTCGATACAGCCCCAAGGGTCATCGCAATCACAGGGTCCAACGGCAAATCAACGACTTCTGCATTGATCCATCACATCATGGAAACCGCAGGCAAGCCGACGCAACTGGCTGGCAATATAGGGCGGGGCGTCTTGGATATTGAACCGCCCCACGACGGCGAAGTCATCGTGCTGGAACTCTCTAGCTATCAAACCGAACTGGCGCGGCACCTGACGCCGGATGTGGCTGTGTTTACAAACCTCAGCCCCGATCATCTGGACCGGCACGGCGGGATGGGCGGATACTTCGCGGCCAAGCGGCGGCTGTTCTCGGAAGGTGGCCCTGACAGAGCGGTCATCGGCGTAGACGAGCCCGAAGGCGCGTTCTTGGCCGGACAACTCTCAGAGGGGCCAACAGATGATCGGGTCATTAAGGTCTCGGTGGATCGCAAACTGAGCGGGCCGGGCTGGCACGTTTTTGCACGCAAAGGGTATCTTTCGGAATACCGCAAAGGCAAACAGGCGGCCTCGATTGATCTGCGCGGGGTGGGGGGGCTTCCCGGGGTTCACAACCACCAAAACGCATGTGCGGCCTATGCAGCGTGCCGCGCGCTCGGACTTGCGCCGAAACTGATCGAACAGGCGTTTCACAGCTTTGCAGGTCTGCCACACCGCAGCCAAACAATCGCCGAAGCGGGCGGCATACGGTTCGTGAATGACAGCAAAGCGACAAATGTAGACAGTGCGGCCATGGCGCTGCGGGCCTTCCCCAACATCCGCTGGATTTGCGGGGGGTTGCAAAAAGAAGGCGGACTGGAGGGATTGGTTGAGGCCACAGGGCAAGTGCGCAAAGCCTACGTGATCGGACGCGACGCCGCAGGGTTCGCGCTGCACCTCAATGTTGATGCAGAAGTCTGCACAACCATGGAAGCGGCCGTCGCACGCGCCATGGACGATGCTGAAGCCGGAGACACAGTTCTTCTTGCTCCCGCTGCTGCCAGCTTTGATCAATACGACAACTTTGAGCAACGCGGTGAAGACTTTGCGGCTCAGGTGCAAACTCACCTGAACAAAGCCTGAAGCGGCACTGCCGGACTTTGAGTATTTGAAAAAGGGTAAAGGTGCGAAGAGGTCATTGCTTTACCCTTTCAAAATACTCCCGCCGGAGGCGATCGCACGACCGGCCGCCACCGCCGACGACCAGGCCCATTGAAAATTATACCCGCCAAGCCAGCCTGTGACGTCAACGGCTTCCCCGATGACGTAAAGACCGGGCACAGCTTTGGCTTCCATCGTTTTTGAAGAGAGCGTATCGGTATCAATCCCGCCAAGGGTCACTTCGGCAGTGCGGTATCCTTCTGAGCCTGAAGGCGTCAGCGTCCAAGTCCCAAGTGCATCACACAGGGTACGCAGGCGGGTGTCGGACCAATCAGCAAGGTTGCCTGTCAGCTCCATCTCAAGACCCAAATGCTCAACCAGCCGCGCGGGGATGTGTTGTGCAAGTTCTGTGGTCAAGTTGCGCCGGCCGGACTGTTGGCGTCGGTCGCGCAGTGCATCGAAAAGCTGATCCTCGGGCGCCAAGTTGATCGCAATGTCCTCGCCTTCGCTCCAATAGCTGGAGGCCTGCAAAATCGCAGGGCCAGACAATCCACGGTGGGTGAACAGAACGGCTTCGGAAAAGCCCATGTCACCTGCGGTCACGACCGCAGGGGCGCTGACCCCAGACAGCCCTGCAAACCGCGCATCCGTGAAGGTCAGCGGCACAAGGGCAGGGCGCGTGTCCGTTACAGCCAACCCGAACTGCCGCGCCACATCATAGGCAAACCCTGTCGCCCCCATCTTCGGAATCGATTTTCCACCCGTCGCCAAGACCAGATTACGGGCCTTCAACGGGGTCTCTTTTCCATCCCGCATCAGGGTCATTTCAAACCCGTCGGCAGTCTTCTCAATCCCTGACACGCTCGATTTCAGCATCAATTGCGCACCAACCTTGTCCATCTCGGCCAGCAACATCGACACGATTTGCTTGGCAGACACATCGCAAAACAACTGCCCCAGCGTTTTCTCGTGATAGGCGATGTCGTAGGACGCCACCAGATCGATGAAATCCCATTGGGTATAGCGCGCCAGTGCGGATTTGCAGAAATGCGGGTTCTGGGACAAAAAGCAGGATGGCTCAGTGTACATATTGGTGAAATTGCAGCGCCCACCGCCTGAAATGCGGATCTTCTCACCGGGGGCCTTGGCATGATCTACGACCAAAGCACCGGGGCCTGCATGGGCCGCACACATCAGCCCCGCCGCCCCACCGCCTATGATCACCGTGTTGAATTCCATAGCGCCGTCCGTGCCGCGAAAATGAAGCCAAGACAAGGGCAATAAGAGACCGAAACAAGGGTAGCGCTTGCCTAAAATACGGGCTATCCTACGGGCAGATCCCGAAAAGGGACGACGACAGAGGCATTGATCGGCGGTGATCCATGACGGAAATGGTCTACGGGGCAGCTCTATCCCAACGGGGTGAGCCTGTCTTACCCAAATGGTGGCGGACGATCGACAAATGGTCGATGTCATGCATCCTCGCGCTCTTTGCAATCGGGTTGCTTTTGGGGTTCGCAGCCTCGCCTCCCTTGGCCGCCAAAAACGGGTTTGAGCCGTTTCACTACGTCACAAGACAAGCCATGTTCGGCGGCGTTGCCCTGATCGCGATGCTTTTGACCTCGATGATGTCGCCCAAGCTTGTGCGGCGTTTGGCCGTGATGGGCTTTATCGCAGCCTTCGTGGCCGTGGCCTTGCTGCCCTTCTTCGGCACTGATTTCGGCAAGGGGGCGACGCGGTGGTATTCGCTTGGCTTCGCCGCGATCCAGCCGTCGGAATTTCTCAAACCCGGCTTTGTTGTCGTCGGCGCGTGGCTCCTTGCGGCCAGTCAGGACATCAACGGCCCGCCCGGACGGCTTTGGTCCTTTGCGCTGTGTGTGTCCATCGTGGCAATGCTGGCGTTGCAGCCAGATTTCGGGCAGGCCAGCTTGGTGCTGTTTGGCTGGGGGGTCATGTATTTCGTGGCCGGTGCACCTGTGGTCTTGCTTGCTGCTATTGCGGGACTGGTCGTGGTCACAGGCATGGTCGCCTATTCAAATTCCCAACACTTCGCACGCCGGATCGACGGGTTTCTGTCGGCTGATCTCGACCCCACAACGCAGCTTGGTTACGCCACCAACGCCATCCGCGAAGGCGGGCTTTTCGGGGTCGGTGTGGGCGAGGGCGAGGTCAAATGGTCCCTGCCGGATGCGCATACAGATTTCATTGTGGCCGTGGCCGCAGAAGAATACGGGCTGATCCTTGTGATGGTCATCATCGGGCTTTACGCGACAATCGTGTTCCGGTCGCTCATGCGATTGATGCGCGAACGCAATACATTCATCCGGCTCGCGGGAACCGGACTTGTCTGCGTCTTTGGCGTGCAGGCCATGATCAACATGGGCGTCGCTGTGCGGCTGCTTCCCGCCAAAGGCATGACGCTGCCCTTTGTCAGCTACGGCGGGTCTTCGTTGATTGCAGGCGGCATCGCTGTCGGCATGTTGCTGGCCTTCACCCGCGTCCGACCGCAAGGCGAAATCGGTGACATTCTGCGCGGTGTTCACAGATGAACGCGGCAGCGCCACGTCTGCTGATTGCAGCAGGTGGAACCGGCGGGCATATGTTTCCGGCCCAAGCCTTGGCCGAGGCGATGTTGGCCAAAGGCTGGCATGTTCAGCTTTCCACAGACGCCCGCGGCGCACGCTATGTCGGCGGCTTTCCTGATGCGGTTGAGGTGCGTGTCGTCAAAAGTGCGACCTTCGCGCGGGGCGGTATCGGGGCCAAACTTGCAGTGCCTTTCAAAATCATGGGTGGCATCTTTCGGGCCACAGGGCGCATGATGCGCTCCAAGCCCAAGGTCGTTGTGGGCTTTGGTGGCTATCCATCGATCCCTGCGATGGCCGCCGCATGGCTCACCCGAACGCCACGTATGATCCACGAACAAAACGGTGTTTTGGGACGGGTCAATCAGCTCTTTGCCAAGCGTGTGAACAGGGTCGCTTGCGGCACATGGCCGACCGATCTGCCGCGCGGTGTCAAAGGGGAACACACGGGCAATCCGGTACGGGCCGCGATTTTGGAACGGTTTGAATCTCCCTATATCCCCCCCGGTGATTACCCGATGTCTGTGCTTGTCATGGGCGGATCACAGGGCGCGCGGATATTGTCGGACGTGGTGCCGCCTGCGCTCGCGTCCCTGCCAATGGACATGGTCAAAAACATCCGCGTCAGCCATCAGGCCCGCGACGAAGACATGGAACGGGTCGCAAACTTCTACGCCCAAGCCAACATCCCGGCCGAGGTGCAGCCTTTCTTCGCAGACGTGCCGGACCGCATGTCCGAGGCACAACTGGTCATCACACGCTCGGGCGCATCCACAGTGGCTGACCTAAGTGTGATCGGACGGCCCGCGATTTTCGTGCCCCTTGCAGCGGCCATCAGGGACGAGCAAACAGCCAACGCCCGCCAACTGGTCGAGGCAGGTGGCGCCACCATCATCACAGAACCCGAATTCACCCCAGAGGCACTGGCGCAAGCGGTCGAGGATATCCTGACCAACGCATCCCAAGCCTCTCACATGGCCGAAGCCGCACTTGGGTGCGCAGTCCCTGACGCGACGGAGCGGCTTGTCACTTTGGTCGAAACTCTGGCACAGGCGGACCCCTAAAATGGACGGAGCAACCCTCATGAATGCAGCAACAAAATTGCCGGGCGATGTCGGCCCCATTCATTTCGTCGGCATCGGCGGGATCGGGATGTCTGGGATCGCAGAAGTGCTCTTGAACCACGGCTACACGGTGCAAGGCTCTGACCTGAAAGACAGCAAGATCACAGACCGGCTCAAGTCATTGGGCGCGACCATCTACATTGGCCAAAAGGCGGAAAACATCGAAGGCGCGGACGTGGTTGTGATCTCGTCGGCCATCAAAAAGGGCAACGCCGAACTTGATGCCGCGCGCAACAGCGGTCTGCCCATCGTGCGCCGTGCGGAAATGCTGGCCGAGCTGATGCGGCTCAAATCCAACATCGCGGTGGCGGGTACACACGGCAAAACAACAACCACAACGCTTGTGGCGGAACTGCTGGTCGCTGGCGGGATCGACCCGACTGTGGTCAACGGCGGGATCATCCACGCCTACGGGTCCAACGCGCGGATGGGGCAGGGCGAATGGATGGTGGTCGAGGCGGATGAGAGCGACGGCACCTTCAACCGTCTGCCCGCGACCATCGCCATCGTCACCAACATCGACCCCGAGCATATGGAACACTGGGGCGATTTCGACGCCCTGCGCAAAGGCTTCCTAGATTTCGTGTCCAACATCCCGTTCTACGGGGTGGCCGTCTGCAACACGGACCATACCGAGGTCCAAACGCTCGTCGGTAAGATCACAGACCGGCGCATCGTGACCTATGGGTTCAACGCGCAGGCAGATGTGCGAGCGACCAATCTGCACTACAAAAACGGGGTCGCGCATTTCGACATCGAATTGCAGGCGGAAGACAAAACCATCAAAGGCTGCACGCTGCCCATGCCGGGCGATCACAATGTCTCAAACGCATTGTCCGCTGTCGCGGTTGCGCGTCACCTCGGCATGAAGCTGGATGAAATCCGCACAGCACTGGCCGCATTCGGAGGTGTAAACCGGCGCTTCACCCGCGTAGGTGAAGTGGATGGGGTCACGATCATCGACGACTACGGGCATCATCCGGTTGAGATTGCAGCCGTGCTGAAAGCTGCCCGCCAAGCCACAGAGGGCCGCGTGATCGCAGTCCACCAACCGCATCGGTACACGCGTTTGCACAGCCTGTTCGATGATTTCTGCGCCTGCTTCAACGACGCCGATGTGGTCGGCATCGCAGACATTTTTGCCGCTGGCGAAGACCCCATTGAAGGCGCATCCCGCGATGATCTGGTCGCAGGTCTGATCCGCCACGGCCACCGCCACGCGCGCGCCGTGGAAAACGAAGCAGACCTTCTGCGGCTCGTCCGCGAACAAGCCCGCCCCGGCGACATGGT
>CAZWSE010000064.1:0-19856 GCA_964636575.1 uncultured Sulfitobacter sp.
CGAACTAATGCTGCGTCAGCAACAGCCGCGCCTGCATAAGTCCGGTTTGTCCGCATTTGACCAGTTCATTCATCCTGTAGCGAAGGTGCGGTTTGGTCTTTTGTGGGTTGGCGGGGTTGTGAACACCACTCTCGCGGAATTGGCCTCATCACGGCAACAGGCGTGCTGCACTGGCAAGCGGATGCTGCATGAGCAATAGCAGCGCTGGCAAAAGGCGGGAGTGTCCCAAAAAATTGAAAATTCTTAGACTCACTAATTTTGCGGTTGTAGCGAATGTTCAACATGGACAAGGCTTATCAGTCCTTTGACCCAACCAAGTCGATTTCGTCCATAAGTTCGCTCATCGAAACGTCAAGCTCTTGGCATAGGGCCGCCAGCGCAGTGAGTGTCGGCTGTCGATTTCTTGTCTCCAGCAGTGAAATGTAACTTGTCGAAAGGTCGGCCTTAAACGCCAACTGCTCTTGCGAAAGCCCAGCCGCCTTACGGCGACGTCGCAGTGCTGCTGCAAAGGATGAAATGAGACGTTCGTTTCGGCGCTCCATCCACTAGCTTATCGACGAGCTTGATCGCGCGATCTAATGACTATAGTCATTATTTTGACTATAGTCTTGATTATGTGCTGATCTCGGAGGCCGCTAATGAACAAGCCACAAACTGATTTGATCAAATCGGCAGGTTCTATATCCGCCGGATACGAAGGGGGCTTCGGTTGCTTCGCATTGGCGGTTCCCTTTGAGACCGCAGGTGATCGCCTGAGCAAGCAGAGTATGTGGTTAGAGGAAAACGACGTAACCCCTGAGGAAGCGTGTCTAAGAATCCGGTCCTTGGATGATATGCGCTCCTACTTTCGTTTCGCCCGCCAGCAGGTCGAGGCCGGTGGAAGAAAAAACCTTCGAAATGCGGAACGCATAACACGATTGTGTCTCGTTCATCCGTTCCTTGGCGATGCAGTCGATGGAACCATAGCGCCTCTGATGAATAAAGCTGGGAGCTCAGACTGATGGGACGGTTTTGTTTTGTCTGCGCAATCTGCATGCCGCTATTGTTGTCTAACAATGCCGTAGCTGAGGACGCGCTGGAGCAAGCTTTGGTGCCTGCAGAAAGGCCATATCCCTACGCCATTTTTGGCGTCCAGCCAGGCGACGATCTTAACAGCAGTCAGGGCGTATTCGAGGAAAGAATGGCAATCGAGCTCGTGCCACAGCAGGTCCAAATCCGCGTCCAGTCCTCAAACGGTCAGGATTTTCAGATGACCTATGTCGATCATATGCAGACTGCTGGCGTTGATACCAACACTCGCTTGCGTGGCGATGCATTCGGCAGTGTGTTTCTTCAGCTCGGAACCGATGCAATGGGAGGTCGTATCATTGCGATCACCCGCAGTATTCGAACGGCAAGCGACAACCTTCCAGAACCGGCGGCGTTGCGTGCGCAAATCGAGGCGGATTATGGTTTGCCTTCTCTCATAGAGAACAACGGATCGACGGTCCGATTGACGTATGCGTGGGGCAACGACGGCTTCATTCCCGACCTAGCGACAGTCGCAGAGCAAACGATTGATCACGATCCTGGTGACGGGAACATCAAAAGGTTTCGTTATCAACCCTGTGCAACCGCTGGCGGTGAAGTCGGATACCGCTTCAACGAATTTCGCCGTCAGCCAAAAATGCCGGGCTGCACTGCATTGTTTGTTGTGACGTATCAAGGCGGATCGCCCATGTCGGAGGTGCACTTCGCCCTCTATGATTACGAACTGGATAGGTTGCATACAGCAGCTGTAGACGCACAGATAAAAGCTGCGCTCTCTAATAGCGTCGAGCCTTCCGATATGGACCTGTAGTCGTGATGTAACTATGTTCAGGGATCTGAATCTCGGAGTTTACTATGGCACACTGGTACACCGCTGACACCCACTTTGGGCATGAAAAAGTCATAGCTCTGTGCGCGCGACCGTTTCGAGATGCCGGTCATATGGATGCAACATTGATCGAGAATTTATGGTCTAAGGTCGGTCCGGAGGATGACCTTTGGATTGTGGGGGACTTTGCCCACGGACCGAAGGCGAAGGAACTTGCATACCTCGAGGGTCTGTTTGGTCAATTGCCTGGTGCTCGGAAGCATCTCGTAATTGGCAATCACGATGGCGATCTCACGCAGTCATTGCCGTGGAACAGCGTCGCGGAAATCACACAAGTAAAAGATGGCAAGCAGGGGCTTTCTCACACGCTTTGCCACTATCCTATGATGACGTGGAACGGTGCTCGAAAGGGCAGCCTCCAATTTTTTGGGCATGTCCACGATAGATGGAAAGGCTCGCGAAATGCGATCAATGTGGGAGTCGATCAATGGAGTTTCTCGCCGGTTTCTATCGATGAAATCACGCAGCGCGCGAGGTCGTTAGCCACCAATAAGCACTGGCCAGACGTAGAACGGGGTTCTCCCTGAGAGATCGAAGCGTTTCAAAGCATCACGCTCAGCGTCGAAAAACTGTTTGCATCCAGCATGATAGAAAATCGGTCTTGTCATTTTCATTTCAAAAGTGACAAAGCCATTTCCTTTCAAATGCTTAGGTGATTTTTGGGGGTTGTCTGATCATCCGTGTTCTGATTCGATAGCGATAGTTAACCCAAGATTTCGCTGGGGGCGGAGAAATGGATTTCGACATCGAGCGTCACAAAACAACACGACTTCGACTCAAAGAAGTTGGCTCGTCCCTGAAAGACATAGCGGATGAACTAGGCGTCAGTCCTGGCTTCGTCACAAAGGTGTCGCAGGGATGGAACGTGTCAAAGCGTGTTGAGGCAGAGATTGCTCATCGACTGAAAATCGACCCATCGGAGATTTGGCCGGCACGATACAAAAGAAAGGAGGACGCATGAGACTATAAAACAGCATCCCTAAACAGCTGAAGGCTCGGTAGCGCCAACTACCAAGCCCTCGAAAAAAGCAGACCAAGGTCCACCGCGTGCGAGCAAGGTCTCTTTTTTCAAACATGAAGTCAAGTGAATCGCCTGCTGTCGACGCAGTAGGCGATCCATCAACCATGTGTGAAGGAGCCAAGAAATGGCCGTAAGAGTCCAAAGCGTGATCCCCTCAGGCCCGTCCAGACAAATCAATCACCGATCCTGCGTGAGGGGTCGAGGTTTACTTGTAAGGCTGCGCCGCAATGATAGCCGTTTCACAGGGAGGGGTTGATGTCACAATTGCCCATCACTGCCACTCTTCGCCCGGGTGAAACCCTTATCTCATACGTATCTCATCTGGCGGTCGTTAACGGTATCGTTTCAGTTTCGGAATTTTGTACAGATGTCGGGCTTTCTTGGTCATCTTTACGTAAAGGCCGAAAAGAAGAGTTGGTCCGATTGTCCGAACTATCTGGGGTCCCAACTGAAGCGCTTAAAAGAGCGGCAAATGTTTCAATTGGCTCACTGGATTACATGCTGTCAGGTCAGCAGGTTACGAGAAAATCTCTGGTACAATACGAGACAAGAGTTTGTCCTAGCTGTGTGCTAGAGGATGCAGCACGGGGAACGCCAATTGGGCGATTTGAATGGCAGGTCAAGGCCTACAGAACTTGCCATAGACACCAGATCGCCATCTACACTTTGCCCAAGACAAATGAACCGCATTCCCGCTTCGACTTTCAGAAACGCGTTTCAGATTATTGGTCGGAAATTGTTGAGCGTGCAACAACGACTCGCGACAGTAACGCAGTCTATGCGTTTGAAAAATATCTTTCAGAGCGTTTCGACGGAAAATCTAGCAGCCGGTGGGTCGACAGTTTGGCTTTGAGTACCATCATTGAAGTTTCCGAACGACTAGGGATCGTACTAGTTTTCGGCCAACACGCTTTCTCAACAAAGATCTCTGAAACTGATAGATTGCGGGCTTTCCATGCAGGTTTTGCAGTTGTTTACGATGGGCCCGCCGGGATTTTGGCGGCATTCAAAGAAATTCATAGTGCGTCATCTAGCCGGCTACCGGGCTTTTACTCAGACTTTGGCGCTTTCTCTCGTTGGTTCGCTTTGGTTGACTGGACCAAGGAACGATACCAACCCATAGTCGAGCTTTTGTCCAAATTTGCTTTCGAAAACTACCCTTTTGAAGTTGGCGAAAAGTTCTTGGGCCGCGCCTGTGCAAAACAAAAATTCATGACGGCTTCATCGGCGGCAAAGAAGTACAAGATCGATCATTTGCGTACTAGATTTTTGGCTCGTGACCTTGGTCTCGGCCCTGACACTGCTTATGCGCAGATACTAATAGATGTGAAGAAATACGGTAATAAATTTGAAGAGTTTTCTCGGTGCCTAAACCAAAAAACGATGGCAAGAGAACTGGGCATAAACGAGACCTACACTAACAAATTCTTGGCTGGAGGTTTCATTCAGCCGCGCTTCGCGATCGAAGGTTTAGCTCCGGTATTTCACCCCGATGATATCAGTGTCTTTCTTTCCAAAATCCACAAGCAAGCCGCCTATGTCAAAAGGCCACGAAAAGGGTATTTGGCGCTGTCGGAAGCGAGCATTCATGTAAAACAAAATCTCATTGAAATCTTGAAGTTGTGTCTGGCCGGAAAAGTCGTGTCGCTCTGCTTTTCCAAAAGGACACCTTCTCTCTCAGACTTTTTCGTCGATCGAGGCGAAATACTCGATCTGCTGCAATCTAAACCGCCAAACGGGGTCTATAAGCATAAAGTTCGACCGTTTTTGCGTATCAACACGAGCACCCTCAAGTTTGTAGTAGATGAGGGTCTTCTGAATTCGGAACGCATCAGGCACCACCGATCTCGCAAACCAACGGCGCTCATTCGCATAGGCGATGTCAGTGACTTTTTAGCGCGCTACGCGACTCTGGGAATGATGTCTTTTCAGGCTAGGACACAAGCTGTTCAGGTTATGCGACGGCTAGAGGCTGCGGGTGTCCAGCCAATCGAATTTGGCTCCGACAAGCTAAGCAGGTTGTTTGAACGAAAACAGGTCGAAGGCACTGAGTTTGCCGCGACCTATCTTACTGGTTGGTCACCCTCCGATATCGAGGAGGCCCTGTCATGAGGTACGACCTTGCCGACCTTGACCATGACACCTGGCAGTATGAACTTCCTCGAATACGCTCAGCTGGCGCGGTAAGCATCAATGACATTCCCGGCGCTCTGCCATACACGGGCGTTCGCAATCCCCTTACAACAAGCAGCGTATCTCACAAAGTTGCATTTACCTATCGAACTGCAGCCAATGATTGGCAGCGCAAAGTAGGGGCGGCGGAGAGCATGGCAGAGGCAGCTGTCGCAATGGAAGCGCTGGTTTCTCCTATGGTTCACGATGTCGAGTTTCAGCCTGTCGCTTTCCCGTACCCACATCCTGACGGTCGCGTTGGGTCTCACACAATCGATTTGCGGATTACCTATGTTACTGGGCTAAGGCGCTTCATTTTTGTTCGAAATCAAAGCAGCCTTAGCAAGCCACAGGTTCAGACCGAGATTGACGCGATTCATGAGGCTGTGCCAGAAAAGGAGGCCCACGAATTCATTGTTGTGGACGGTGATGCCTATTCACGGCCTCGCCGTGAAAACCTTTGCCGGATGCATCATCTTGTTCACTTTGCACCTGATCCGGAATCGGACGCGGTCGTAGGTCAGTTATTCGCCAGAGTTGGTGAAGTCTGGCACCTGTCTCACCTCTTCGGGCAAACGTCACTCCCGAAACCGAAGGTATTCAAATCAGTGTTGCGTCTTCTAGCCCGTGGGGAATTGGAAGCTGACCGGGATGCGGTGATTTGTGAGCACTCTCGTGTTTGGGTGGCGCAAGATGATTAAGGCGAACTACATCCTTCCCGTCGGACAAGAGATCGTCACCGCGACACAAACAATTCGCCTCCGAAACGCTAAAGACAACTGTTTTGAGGCCGTCGACGTTCATACTGGCGAGGCCAATATATATTCATTCCAGGAAGCACTGGAACTTCTTCGAAGACCTGATGTAACTCTGCCCCTAATCCATTCGCCAGACTCTGAGGCAACGGCCAAGATTCGAACCGGTGGTCTGTTCCATCGCGATCAGCTAAGCCTGAGACAGCAAGATGAACTGGATTTTCGAAAGGCGTTCTGTGTCTCTGTCGACGCGTTGGAGGCGACCGGGATCAGGTTAAAGATTGTTAACTTAGACAAACCTGAAAACCGAAAGATCATTCGGAGCTTCGCCAGCAAGATATACACGGCGGCACCGATCGCGATTGATCAAGTGCGAGGCGGAAAAGCAAAAGCCATCGCGGTGCTGCCGAAAGGGCGAACTCTACTAAAGTATGTTGAGCGCTTTCGGAGTTCTGGTCGAAATGAGATGGCACTTGCGGATCAGGATTGGCTCAAAGGCAATCGCACCTCGAGGTTCCCGCTTCGTGTCGAAGAGCTGATTTCTCAAGCAATTGATGAAGTCGCCTTGGACACTAAGGACCCACCAACATCGCAAGTTCTAAGCCGACACGAACAACTGATCGAAACTGAGAACGAAAGACGAAAAGCGCTTGGGCTGGCGCTACTCAAGGCGGCGACTTTCAAGCCCATAAATGACCGGTTCAAGGCAATTGCTTCGACAGCTCGGGACATTGCGCGAAAGGGAAAAAAGCACGTCGCTAACAATCGTAGCCGGGGTTCAACTGATACACGCGCACTCATGATTGGAGAGTTTGTCGAAATCGATGAGTGCAAAATTTCGTTGATGGCGACCGTCAAGGAAAAGGGTCTTTGGCAATCTCTTTCAAAAGAAGAGCAGATCACGCTCGCCGAAATCGACGAATTGATACAAACAAGGCTTTGGCTAGTTGTTGTACTCGACGTCGCGACGAGGATGCCACTTGGATGGGTATTAAGCGACGTTCCATCAACAGAAGCAACATTGGCGGCCGTAAGGATGGCTACGCGCGACAAGACGCGAGAAAAGGTCTTCTACGGATGCGAGCGTGATCCGATGCCCAAAGTGGGCCTTCTCCAACTGCGTTCAGATAACGGAAGAGGGGTTCGCAACGCTAACACCAAAACAGCATTTCTGGGGCTCAATGTACAAAGTATCGATATGCGTGCTTACCACGGTGCGGATAAGCCGCACTTGGAACGAATGTTTGGGTCAATCGAGAGTATCCTTTTCCAAATGATCCACGGTTACACGGGGCGCAAGGCAGGTGCTTTGCCGGGCTATGATCCCGTTAAGAACGGGGTCCTTGATTGTGCGGAAATCTATGGGTTGATCACTCGCTTTTTTGTCGATGAGTATCCATATCGGCGCCACTACGGCGTTAACATGATGGGTGGGCGACCCATCAAGGTCTACGAAAGAGTAAACAACACTTATGGATGTGTTGACTGTTTGCCATCTATGGACCGACGCATCGCTTTGGGTTGGAAATCCAAAGCAACCGTTACAGATGATGGTGTCAAAGCCTTTGGTCTTCCCTACACATCTACCGACCTTCAGCTGCTTCGCGACAAGATAAAGACTAAGGTGACCGTCTACTCCGATCCTGACCTAGTGGACGAAGTAACAATCCTTGTGGAAGGTCACCCAAAACCAATTCTGGGGCGTCTCACCTGGACCGCGATGAAGGGACTGACCATGCCAGAATTCCTAGAGTTTGCCGCATCTGTCCGAGCTGAAACTCCGGAGGAAACTACCGACTTCGAGTCACAGCGCATCCGTTCCGCACGAACGCGCTTTGAGCACATGAGGCATATGGCAATCGAGCATAAGCTTCCGCAGAGCTTCATGACCCAAGCAGCAGCGGAAGCCAAAGCCAAGGCCGTCATGACCGGCGTTCACGCCCCTATTGCACCAGCCCCAAATACAGCCATGCCGGGCTCTATAGGTTCACCTGACCCGATTGAAGGCGTTCGCAAAGTTGGCAAAGGATTTCGCCCCGAAACAAAAGCGCATCAAGACACTGGCGTCCGGCCAAAGCCGCAGAGACCCCAGAAACCGGACACGAAAGGAAAACTGTCATGAGCTTTGTCAGGCACGATCAAGTTGACCTTCAAAAAAATCTTTTCGCTGCACATTACGAATTCCGGCGTTCGCAAAGGCTTCGTGGTGCCTTTGAGTGGATGATTACGGATTACTATTCGAAGGCGTTGCTGGAGCGACCATTCGAGGCCCGAGGTGTTCTGCTCACCGGTCCAACCCGGATCGGTAAAACAACGGAAACCCGTAGGATCCTAGCGGAGCTGAATGACGGCACAACCTTAATGCCAGATGGAAGACCGGCTCGAATTGCCTCTGTAACGCTCGACGGGCAAATCAGCTGGAAAGATCTAGGTATCCACACATTGAGAACCGGACTTAGATATCCAATGGAAGAAAGGCGAAATTACAACCAACGTAATTACTGGGAAAAGGTACAGGCCCAAGCCCAAAAACAAGGCGTGTTTGGCATCCACTATGACGAATGTCAGCATATATTCACCAACAGAAAACCTGAAGCGCGCGCAATGATCCTGGATAGCTTCAAAACGCTTTTGAAGCAGCCCGACTGGCCGTTCATGTTGGTTCTTTCAGGTACCGGCAAGCTCGGGGAGCGAATTCAGGAGGAGCCACAACTTGCCCATCTCTTAAGACCGGTATCGTTTACAGAAATCAATGTTCATCGACAGGATGACCTGAACGAGCTGAACAGTTTGTGTCACGCGTACGCCGAACGCGCTGGTCATGACTTTACAGAGATCGGCACAGTTGATTTTTATCGCAGGTTTAGTCTCGCCTGCGGGAACAGCTGGGGCTTAGCTGCTGAACTAATGATTGCTGTGCTTTTGATCGCTCATGACAAGAGCATCGACGTCTTATCTACCGCAATGTTTTGTGAGGCCTTTACTGAAAGGCTAGAGCTGCAACCTGGCTTCTCGCCATTCTCGGTCGAAGACTACGAAGAGCTCTTTCTCGCCCAGAAGATGATCGAGCTATGGAGCAGGTCGAAAGAGTGAGCTAACCGCTTTCAAATTTCGGTGCTTCTGGGCCTGTGCATTGCGCAGGCCTTTTTCTTGTTGAACACCCAATTTTCTGCACGCTTTTGCGCAAAACCTGCAAGCTTATGCTCCAAGGAAAGTTTGAGATCTGATTGTGGGTGTAAAATTAGTGACTTACGCGGTGTGCATTTTCGTGACGGTGAAATCTGCACTCTTATGGGATAATGACACCGATAATGATGCGCAAAGCCCGACCTGTCGGGGCCTCGCAACAGAAGTGACTTACCGATTGATCGCTTCCGGCAATTCGGTACTAGTATTGTGTCGTTTTGCCGTGGAATTTGAAAGGTATTGCACATGAGGCTTGGGTTTATCGGATTGGGTAGCATCGCAAGTGCGGTTGCCACAGGCCTTGCGGGTGATGATCACCAGATTTGGGTGAGCGAACGTAGTAAGGTGAATTCAACCCAACTGTCGCAGGCTTTCATTTCCGTTTCTGTGGCCGACAATCAATCCGTGATTGATCAAAGCGAGATTGTGTTCCTGGGCACCACGGCTGAGGCTGCGCCAAAGGCATTGGGCCAGCTTAGGTTCCGCGAAGATCAGATTGTGATTTCCTTTATGGCCGACATCACGACCGACGCCGTAAAAGCCCTGATCGCGCCGGCCCGCTTTGAGGCTATTGTCATCCCGTTTCCTTCGATTGCCGAAGGTGGATCACCTGTGTTGACGTACCCTAAATCCGAGGTGGTCGAGACAGTGTTTGGCGTGAACAATACTGTGATTTCGTTGCCTTCAGAAGAGGCGCTTGCCGACTACCTTGCCGCGCAAGCCGTGCTGTCTCCGATCCTGAAAGTCCTCGGCACAAGCGTGGACTGGTTGGCCCGCAAGACCGGAGACTATCAAAGTTCAGAGAAGTTTCTCCGTTTGTTGGTCGGAGGGTCCTTGATGGCAAAACCAATGTCTGCGGAAAACGTGTTGCCCGAGTTGATAGAAGCCCTGAATACACCCGGTGGTTTGAACCGTCAGTTCCGTGAGTTTATGGCAGACGAAGGCGTCTATGATGCAACCGAGCGTGGCCTTGGCGCTTTGGCGGATCGCCTGTCCTAGCTGGTGCTTTTGCCTTTGTATTGTGCAAAGCTTTTCTTGTTGCGGCCAGATATGTGCCCGCCAGCCGTCACGGGATCATAGCGGCTGTCTGCTTGCGATACCCCAAGATCAACCGGATCGATGATCGTATCTGTGTGCGGGTCAAAGAACACAGGAATCGAATACCGCGCCGAGGGAGACCGGTTGACGACCCTGTGAAGCGTCGATGCGAACCTATCATTGCTCCACCGCGCCATCAGATCACCAATGTTGCAGACCAGTGTTCCTTCAATTGGCGGTGCTTCGATCCAGTCGCCGGATTTGCTTTGCACCTGTAGCCCGCCGCTGTTGTCTTGCAGCAAAAGGGTCAGAACGCCGAAGTCTGTGTGCGGGGCGACGCCAAACCTTTGGTCTGCCTCGTCGCTTCGGGTTGAGGGTGGGTAATACACCAGTTGCCCGCGTGCCAATGGCTTGCTGTAGCATTCGTCGAAGAAGTTGGCTGGCTGGTCGAGCGCCACTGCCACCCCAGCCATAACCTTGCGCGCCATATCACAGACAGCGTCGTAGTAAGGCACAAGTTCCCGTTGCAGACGCGGGAAGGCTGCGGGCCATTGGTTGACTGCGACCAGCGGTTTGCCTGCCAACAGATCAGGGTCATCAGCTTCTGTTTGCCTTCCCCAAAAGAACACCTCTTTCAGGTCATGCGTTTTCGCGCCTTGCAGATGCGACATGCCTTGCGCCATCCATCCGCGTTGATCTGTGCTGACCGCCACGGTTTCCTTTTTTGCCACGGGCAAGTCAAAGAAGGCTTTTGACACTGCAAAGGCTTGTTCCATCAATGCCGGGTCTATTCCGTGCCCTGTGATGTAGAAAAACCCGTGGTCTGTGGCAGCCGCGTGGATCGCTTGTGCGACCGTTCTGATGTCAGTCCCATCCACGGCGCCGGACACATCGACTACAGGGATCATGGCAGCGTCTGTTTGCTTTGCCTTGCCAAAGTCAGATGTCGTCATGTCATGGCCTTCGTTTGCAGAAATGCTGGTTGGACCGCGCCTGCACATTGGGCTTCGGTGCAGGTCAGAATATCGGTGATCCCAAGCCCGGTTTGTGCGGTCAGTGCGGGTTTGTAGGGCGGCAGGTTTGTGCATTCGAGAAGGATGTGCTTGTGCGACGGGCGCTGGGCTTTTTGCACCAGCTCAACCAATTCTTGCTCTGCTTGCTCCTGTTCCAAATCGGGCAGGTCTTGCGAAATGACCTGCCGCAGGTGCAGATCTGGCGACAATCCGACAACGCTAGTGCGGTAGTCGGTGAAACCCCCGAAATGCAGATCGGTCAGGCTGTTTGCGTCAAAGGTGAGGATCATCAGCTCTTGCGGGTTGTAGTGGCGGCTCAAGGCCTTGAGCGCAGTCAGGGAAGAACTGATGAAGGGAACGCTTGTGCGGGCTTCCAGATGGCTCTGCCAGCTCGACAGGAACCCGCAAGAGGTCAAGATCACATCGCCGGTTGCTTGTGCCATCGCCTCTTCAAAGGGGGCGATGTCGATCAGGTCAGGCCGATTTGAAACCACTTGGCTAACGGACGCATTTGGGACCTTTAGTATTTCCAAAGCGCCTCTATAGGTCGCGGGGCAGGCAACATCCCCCGGCACCCTTGGAAAGCGGGTGTCCAGTTGCAGGACTGTGACCTTGGGCGCCACCCCCCTTATTGCCGGATGTTGTTGGGCAACCACGTCGCAAGGCCGGGGAAGGCCACTAGGATCACCACCATCAGCAGCATAAGTGCTACCATCGGCAGAGCCACCTTGGAGATATATCCAATCTCGTGCCGCGTCATGCCTTGCAGGACGAACAGGTTGAACCCGATGGGCGGTGTGACCTGCGCCATTTCGACCACCACAACGATGAAGATGCCAAACCAGATCACGTCGATGCCTGCTTGGCGGATCATCGGTTCCACGATTGCCATGGTCAGCACGACGGATGAAATGCCATCCAAGAACATGCCGAGGATGATATAAAAGACAGTCAGCGCCGCGATCAGGGTGATCGGGGATAGGTTCATTTCGTCGATCCAAGCCGCCAGTGCGCGTGGCAATCCTGTAAAGCCCATCGACAGCGACAGGAAGGCCGCCCCCATAAGGATTAGCGCGATCATTGCAGAGGTTCGTGTCGCCCCCATCAGGCTTTCGAAGAAGGTGTTGAAGGTCAAGGACCCTTGGAACAGGGCGAGCGTGAGCGACCCAAGCACCCCGACCGCCGCAGCTTCGGTTGCAGTGGCCCAGCCGAAGTACATGGACCCGATCACTGCGAAGACGAGCAGCAAGACAGGGATCAGGAACCGGCTTTCGGCCATCATAGTGCCAAAGCTCATGCTTGGTTCGGGGGGTGGTCGTTGGCCGGGCCGTACGAAGTGCCAGACCATGATGTAGGACATGAACAGCCCGGCAAGCACGAGGCCTGGAATGATCCCCGCCATGAACAGTTTGATGATGCTTTCGTTGATCGATACGCCATAGACGATCAGGGTCAGCGATGGCGGGATCATCAGTCCGAGCGTAGCCGCCCCTGCGAGCGTCCCGATGATCATGTATTCTGGATACCCCCGTTGCCGCAGTTCGGGGATAGACATCTTGCCAACCGTGGTCAGTGTGGCTGCGGATGACCCTGACACGGCCGCGAAGATCGTACAGCCCGCGATGTTGGTGTGCAGCAACCCACCGGGCAGCCAGCGCATCCATGGCGCTAGCCCGCGAAACATGTCTTGCGACAATCGTGATCTGTACAGGATTTCGCCCATCCAAATGAACAAGGGCAGGGCTGTTAAGGTCCAACTGCTGGCGCCAGTCCAGATGGTTGTGATCATGGCATCGCCTGCGGGGCGGGTGGTGAACATTTCCATCCCGACCCAAGCGACCCCCATCAAGGCCAGCCCGATCCAGATGGAAGACCCGAGCAAGGCAAAGAGAACGAATAGAAAGACAACGGTGGCGTAGGCTTCGGTCATTCGACGGACTCCGATACAATCGGGTTCACGCCAGTGACGAGCATCCGGTACAGCGTATCCCACAGTGCAATCGCCAGAAGGATCGTCCCGATGGACATGGCAAGCTGTGGTATCCAGACCGGCGTGTAGACAAGCTCAGTGCTGCCTTGAAACGCGGTGCTGAAATCAAGCTGGAACACCGACACCATCCAAGCTGGAATTTGGTCCTGTCCTTGGGTGCGATCGTTCAGCATTTCCGAGAAGAAGTTTGCTTTTACAGCGAAACGGGCGAAGTACGTGGCAATGATAGCAGCGCCGAAGACGGCAAACACATCAAGCCAGCGCTTCAGAAAATCGGTTGAGTTCAGGATGATTGATACTCTGATATGTGCGCCACGGGTCATCGCATGAGACAAAGCGAAGAACGAGGTCGCGGCCATTGCGTAGCCTGCAAATTCGGTCGTTCCTGGCACCGCGATACTTGTCCAACGCGCGACCATTCCAACCACAATCAGCCCCAGAATGGTGCACATAAAGAACGCAGCGATTGCGCCACTGGCGACATAGACCCCGTCAAGCACACGCCACAAGGGGCGTAGCAGCCGTTCGATCCTTGGACCTGCAAACAGACAGATGATGCCGAACAAAGTGGGGAGAACAAAGAGCCACGCCCAAAGGGGCAGACCCATGACGGGCGACCAATCGCGCATGGTAGGGCTTTCTTGTAAGGGAATGCGGGCCAGCCTGATACGTTAGGCTGGCCCGTACTTTAAGGGCTTAGTTCGCTTTGTAAGCGTCCAAGATTGCCTGACCGTCCGGACCGGCTGTGGCCAACCATTCTTCGGTCATTTTGGCACCAATCTTTTCAAGCTCGGCAAGGAAATCGGGGCCAGCGTCTTCAACGGTCATGCCGTTCTTTTCAAGTTCGGCGAAGTAGAAATCGGCCAGTTCCTCGGACTTGGCAGCACAAGCCGCAGCTGTTTCGTCAGCCGCCTTTTGAACGCCCGCTTTGGTCGCATCATCTAGACCGTCCCAAGCTTGGGTGTTCACCATCACATAGTTGCGCGGCAGCCATGCATTGACCTTGTAGTAATGGCTGAGGTGCTCCCAAACCTTGCGGTCATATCCGGTCGAACCTGACGAGATGAACGCAGAGGCCACGCCTGTCGCCAAAGCTTGGCTCAGTTCGGCGGCTTCGATTTGAACTGGGATCATACCAAGCTCTTCCGCGAAGGTCGCAGTGGCAGAGTTATAGGACCGGAATTTGATCCCTTGGGTATCCGCAGAGGATTTGACTTCTTTGTTGAAGTAGAAGCCTTGGCCGGGCCATGGGCAGGTGTACAAGGCAACCAGGTTCAGGTCTGCCAGCTGGGCGTTCACAGTGTCTTTTGCAGCCGCCCACAGTTTCGCGTTGTCCGCGTATGTGGTCGCGGTGAATGGCAGGTTGTCCCAGCCCAGCAGTGGGGCTTCGTTCGCATGTGCAGACATGAACCGTTCACCGATCGGCACCTGACCGGTCTGGATCGCGCGCTTGATATCGCCGCCACCAAACAATGACCCGCCGGGGTGAACCGTGATGTCGATCGCACCTTCGGTGTATTCACGCACCTTGTCCGCAAAGATCACGCCGTGTTCGGAATGAAAGTTGGTGGCCGCATAGGCCATAGGCATATCCCATTTTTGGGCATGACCATCCGCAACCGCAGTCGTTGCAATCATCGCACCCACGAATGTGGCGCATGTGGTTTTGAGCAGTGTTTTCATGTGTCGTCTCCCTGACGCGCCCGCCTATCGGTCCGCGTGTTTCATTGGATCAAACGGCGCCAAATCTATGTTCGGCTTATTCCCCCCGATCAAATCTGCGATGATCCGACCCGTTTTCGGTCCACCTGTCAAGCCAACGTGCTGATGACCGAAGGCGCTGTAGCTGGCCCCTTCCGCATCGTTTGCCCCAATCAAGGGCAGGCTGTCCGCAGGGGCAGGGCGGTGCCCCATCCATTCGACAATGTTGTCGTATTCCACGTCCGGCAGCAGGGTTTTGACCTGTTCTTTCAACAAATCAATGGGGCCTTGGCTTGGGCCGTGGTCCAACCCGCCAAATTCGATGACCCCAGCGGCGCGCAATCGTCCTTCCATCGGGGTCAGCACAAATTTTCCGCTGGCCACCATCATCGGTGCTTTTGGCATGTGCGACGGGTTCACCAATTCGATGTGATATCCACGTTCGCTTTCAAAAGGGACTTTGACGCCCAGTTTATGCGCGATTTTCTTAGACCAAGGTCCGAGCGCAAAGACGAAATGATCGGCTTTCATGGGGCCTTTGTTGGTCTCAAGGCCACTGACCGCCCCGCCTTTCAATTCAACATCGGTCACTTCGCAAATCTGGAAGGTGCCGCCCTGCGCTATGAAATGATCGACCAGCGTTTTGACGTACCGCCCCGGATCGGAAATGCGCCCATGGTTTTTGCAGCGCACAATGGTTTCAAAGGCTGATCCAAAGATCGGATCATCGGTTGCGTATTCGGTGCCGGATACAACGTCGAACTTAAACCCCGCTGCGGCGCGTCTGTCCCATCCTGCCTTGTCTGCTTCAAATGCAGCCTGTGTGGAGTAGCCAAAGCAATAGTCCTCGTCGCCTATGTACTTTTCCGCGCCTGTTCCGGCGGCGAGACTGCGGTGTTGATCGACAGTGTCATGCAGCAGTGTGGACATGGCTGCACCGTAGCGGTCGACATGGGCCGTGGTGGCATAAGACAGGTAGCGGGTCAAAAAGGGGAGCAGCTTTGGCAGGTAAGACCACTTCAGAAATAAGGGCGAGCTTGGGTTCAACAGCATCTTCGGCGCGCTTTTTAGCATCTGGGGTGTCGTCACGGGAATGATCGCACCGGCGGCCAGAACGCCTGCATTGCCGTGGCTCGTGCCAGAGGCCGGACCAGCGCGATCGATCAATGTGACCTCATGCCCATCGCGTTGCAGCCATATCGCACACGACACCCCAACAATTCCGCTGCCTATAACTGTGACCTGCATGACTTCGACCCCCGTGTTTCGCACGAAAAGCGTTTCACAAAGGCTGGACGAAAGAAAGCGCGGTTTGATGTGTGAGGTAGGGTTAAGACCCTGATGGCAGTTTGATCATCACATCCACATTGGCGGCAACCATACGAAACACCTGTTCGGGCTGACCGGTTTGGGCACCGTATTCTGCGTCTTTGACGGTCTTGATGAGTTCTTGGATTACAGCTGGAATGTCCCCACGTTGTTCGACTACGCGGCGGCGGATGTAGCGCCAGAAACAGGCGACCAGCGTGTCCTTTAAAATCTTGTCGTCGACCAAGGCACCAAGCGAATCCACAAAACGGTTGGCCGCGTCAAAGAACAGATCATCGGGGGCCAGATTGCCCGCAGCCTCAAGGTGCATACGCAGGGTCGCAAGCTCAATCGCGACGGTGCTGAAACCGGATTGCTGGGGGCAGGCCGAACAGGCTGTCAAAATAGCCGAAAAGGCGGTCAGATCCTGAACATGTCTTTCCGGCAGTAAGGGGGGTGCGATGGTTCCGACACCTGAGCGAACCTCAACCAGCGATTCCGAGGCCAATGCCTGTAGAACCTGGCGGATCGGGGTGCGGGAGACGCCAAATTCCTCGGCAAGCTTTCCTTCATAGAATACCAGATCCTCTGCGCCGCTGTGCAAAATGACACGACGCCGCAAGTCTGACTTTATGATGGAACCGCGTTGGGGCACTGTAGTCCTTCGGTTTTCGGTTTATCCTGTGTACTTGTCGCTATTTTGGTCCGATTGTCAGTAAGAAACTTGAGATACGTGCTATTGTGTCTCAAATTTGAGAGAGTGGCTGTGCCCCAAATCCCTGTTCATGAGACGTCTGTGCGGGCTGTTGTTCCTCAAAAAGACAACGGAAGTCTGCTGATTTGCGGGTTGCCGGGGTTGCGGATTAACAATGCCGGTCTGACCTATTTTGACCCCGAATATGCCGAGCAGACCTTTGCATATTTGGCTGCGTCTGACGTTTATCTTCTCGTGCTGCTGATGGAAGATTTTGAGCTACCCGCCGAGGCGCGAACTTTGATCGCCAAGATGGCAAGTGACTGTAATATATTGATTAAGTGGATTCCAGTGGTCGACTATGGTGCCCCGAACGGATTCGCCGAAGACCTTTGGAAAGCCGGCAGAGAGCAGCGCAGAGATTTTTTGATTGACGGTCATTCTATTGCGGTTGCCTGCCTTTATGGTGCGGGTCGCAGCGGGATGATGGCGGCTGCGATTTGTGCTGAAATGGGGATTGAAGCCAAACAGGCCGTTCGGTTCGTAAGGCGCTACTTTGACGAAGCTGTCGGCAGCCGTGAACAAGAGCGCTGGGTCGAGGCTGGAACCTACCTGACTCGATCGAGTTGATGAGGAACCGGTGGTTTTCACACCGATTCTCTACGATCTTGTATACAGGTTAAGCAGTTTACTTCGGAATAACGATTGAAAACGTCGTGCCACCTTTCGGGTTGGGCTTGTGGTCGATGTCCCAATTCATCCGGTCACAGACTGCCTTGCATATGGCAAGACCAATCCCCGTGCCCGCATATTCGAACTTGGAATGGAGCCGGACAAAGGGTTCAAACACATCTTTGCCCTTGATGTCGTCAATCCCGATCCCGTTGTCCGTCACATCAATCACATAACTTGATTTCAGCGCTCTCGATTTGACAGAAATCGCGGGTTTCGCGTCTTTCGTTTGGTACTTTATCCCGTTGGACAAAAGGTTCTGGAACAACAGCCTGACCGCACCCCAGTCTCCACGCGTTGAAGGCAGTTTTCCGACGGAGATTTCGGCATTGCTATGCGTGATCTGATCGGACACTTCTTCGATGACCTCATCAACGATATCGTTCAGATGCAGATCTGTGATTTCGATGTCGGCATTAGATGCGGTCGTGTAGACCAGAATGTCCTTCACCAGATAGCTGATGCGGGCCGCCGATCCGGTAATGACATCCAGATAGTAACTGCCCTGTTCATCAAGCGCGTCTTTGCAATCAATCTCCAACATCTCAACATATTGCCGGATTTTGCGAAGAGGTTCTTGCAGGTCATGTGAGGCCACATAGGCGAAGGTGCTGAGCCCCTCGTTGGCTTTCTCGAGTTCCTGTTTCTGCTTTTCGATCCGCTCAAAAGATCGGTTCCTTTCGGTCACGTCGATCATTGAGATCAGATAGTGATCCTCACCGCTGCTGGGTTCTTTCAGCAAGGTGGCCGTCAGTTCACACACCACAACGCCTTTGGTGTTGGTCCCGAACGTGACGGTGGCAGTCCGCTTGCCTTTGTCCGACTTAAGCAGTTTGGGAAAGGCGGGCCAGTCGCGCTTTAACTCTCCACCAGATACGAATTTGGTAAAGTCCACACCGACACATTCATTGGCTTTGTAGCCAAGCGTTTCAAGCCATACTGCGTTCGCCTCTAAAATCGCGCCGTTATCGTCCAGGGTGCAGCGCATGATCGGGGCCTGATCGTAAACGTTGACGTAGTGCTGTCTGCGGTACTCGATGTCGCGCAGGAACTCGTTGCGTTCAATCAACGTCTCAATCGAGTTGGCGAGAAGTCGAATGAACATGTGTTCTTCGGGTGAAAACGGACGCGCTTTGGGGTTTGAATCAGCGAAAGCCACCCGACCATAAGCGCCTTTTGCCGTGTTCACAGTGATGCTGATGTACGCTCTTACATCCATCTTCTTCTGCGCGACGGTCCCGGCGATTGGCGTATTTTCAAAGTCCTCGTATGCATAAATTTCGTTCTGCGTATGGATCAGTTGACCCACTGTGCTGCTCATCGGGATCAGATCGCCAACTTCGAACGGTTGCTGCCCTTGGAGGTTCAGAATTTCAAGCGTGTCACCGGAGAACCGACCCAAAGCGCCGCGTGGCATGTCCAGATATTCGCGCCCGACCTCAAGCAGGTCATCGACAAGGCTCATCTCATGTCCGACGACCGCCGTTTCGCGCAGTTGCAGCAGTTTCTCAAGCGCGTTGCGGTAGTTGAATTGTGCGGTCACGTCGCTGCCGGTGGCTTGCATGCGTTCTATCGTGCCGTCTTCGCCAAAGATCGGCCTCACCTTGCCGGATACATAGACCTCTTTACCGGATGCGTCGTAGCGGATCACTTGGTTCTCAAACGTCGTGTCTTCGGTGATGTGATTCAAGTTTGCAAAGATTGAGACCTGACGTCCGCGGCCGCCAATTTTGGAAATGTCCTGATCGATGATGTCTTCAAGCGGTTGGTCAAGCACGTCCGCAAGGGTTTGGTTGGCGTAGCTGACCTTGTTGTCTTTGGGTGACCATCTCAGCAGGAAGTCTGTCAAATCCCCGACAATCGCCTCGTATCTACGGGTCGTTTGGGTGCGGGCATGTTCCGCCATTTTGATTTCAGTGATGTCGACGGTGGTGATAACCAAGCCCATGATTTCATCAAGCGAAGATCGATAGGGCAGAACCCGCAGAACATAGGTTCTTTCATCGACAACAACTTCGCTTTCGTGCACCTGACCCGCGCGGTGGACCGATTTGATGACATCATTCAATCCAAAGTCTTGGAAGCGATAGGTGACATGGTCAATCGGGCGGCCAACGTCTTGGTTCAGGATGTTAAAGGCATCCTTCGCGCTGGGCGTGAACCGGCGGATCTGTAGCTTTTCATCCAGAAAGATGATCCCGATGTTGGTGGCGCGCAGCAAATGGTCCATGTCATCTGTGGCTTCCATCAGCTCTTCGATTTTGCGCTGGTGCTCGGTGCTGACGGTGTAAAGTTCTTCGTTGACCGAGTGGAGCTCTTCATTGGTGG
>CAZWSE010000065.1:0-19351 GCA_964636575.1 uncultured Sulfitobacter sp.
TCAGCTTAGTTGCTGGCAGCCTCAGGCGCTGGCGATACGCTGGCCAGATAGGCCCAAACATTCGCCGCGTCTTCTGCGTCTTTCAGCTTGAACGACATCTTCGACTTCGCGCCGTTGTCGTCCAGCGTTTCTTTCAGAAATGCTTTTGGATCAGCAACGTAAGATACAAACTGCTCTTCGTCCCAGACCAGACCGGCTTCGCCAGTGGCCACAAGGTCTTTGCCATATTTGAAGTCAGCTGTGCCGGCTGTGCGGCCAACGACGCCCCAAAGGTTCGGGCCGGTTTTGCCACCCTTTACGATGGTTTCATCCGTGTCCGACACGATCATGTGGCAGGACTTGCACTTCTTGAAGACTTTTTCGCCTGCTTCGGCGTCGCCAGACGCATGACCGTCCGCGAATGCAGGTGCGGCGAAAGCCAGTGAAATTAGGGTTACAAATGTACGGTTCAACATGTGAACTCTCCTTGGGTTTGCATCGTCGATTATACGCGTGGCTAAGACGTTGTGCTTATTACCTAATGCAAACCGGTAAGAGTCAACAGCCCTCACTCCATTGTTATGCGACTGCGTGTGATATCGCGCATTGCTTCCAAAGCTCTTTCAGGGCCATGACCAGCAATTCGATGTCATCCGTGCTGTGCAAAGGGGATGGGGTGAACCGCAACCGCTCCGTGCCTTTTGGAACGGTCGGATAGTTAATCGGTTGCACATAAATCCCGTATTGCTCCATCAGATAGTCTGCGATCATCCGGCATTTCACGGGGTCTTTGATCATCACCGGAATGATATGGCTGGGGTTTTCCAGATGTGGAATGCCCTCTTGGTCCAGCCTTTTGCGCAGATACGCCACTTGCTGTTGTTGCAATTTCCGTTCTGTATCGCTGTTCTTGAGATACTTGATCGACGCCTGCGCCGCTGATGCGACTGCAGGGGGCAGGGCGGTCGTAAAGATGAAACCAGACGCAAAGCTGCGGATGAAATCACACATGGCTTCCGATCCGGTGATGTAGCCACCCATGACCCCGTAGGCCTTGCCAAGCGTCCCTTCGATCAGGGTGATCCGGTCGGCCAGCCCTTCACGCTCGGAAACGCCGCCGCCGCGTGGCCCATAAAGCCCGACCGCGTGCACCTCATCCAGATAGGTCATCGCCCCGTGCTTTTCTGCGACCTCGACGATTTCCAGCATCGGGCAGATATCACCATCCATTGAGTAAACGGATTCAAAGGCCACGATCTTGGGCGCATTTGCCGGAAGGGCCGCCAGCTGGCGATCAAGGTCTTCTGGGTCGTTGTGTTTCCAGACAACGATCTTCGCGCGGCTGTGACGCATCCCTTCGATCATCGACGCATGGTTCAGCTCGTCCGACAAAATAATGCAATCTGGAATGCGTGCCCCAAGGGTCGATAGCGCAGCCCAGTTCGACACATATCCAGACGTAAACAAAAGAGCACTTTCCTTGCCATGCAGGTCCGCAAGCTCCGCTTCGAGCTGCTTATGTGCATGGTTCGTGCCCGAGATGTTTCGCGTGCCCCCCGCACCCGCTCCACAAGCATCAATCGCGTCTTTCATGGCGCCCGTCACAACAGGGTGTTGACCCATCCCGAGGTAGTCGTTCGAGCACCAAACCGTCACCTGATCCGGCGCGTTTTCGTTGTGGCATTTGGCACGGGGGAACTGACCCGATTTGCGCTCAAGCTCCGCAAAAACGCGGTAGTTGCCTTCGCTTTTCAAAGTGTCCAGTTGCGACTGAAAAAATGCGTTAAAATCCATTGTGTCCCTCGTGTCTTATCTTTGGTGTTTTGTCTTGCCAGCGTCTGGAATCATCCAGCGCCAGAGTTTTTCATCGGGTAGCGGTAGCACCATGAACCAGTGCTCGAGCAGGGCGAGCGCGGTGATGGCAGTGAGCAGCGCAAAACCGATGATGTCATGCGCAGAAGTCTGTGTGACGAGCCGTTCGAGCCAGCAGGCCACAGCGAAAGTGAGCCCAGTGACCGAGATCGGAAACAGCCAATTCAATGGCGCGTGCCGGAAGTGGCTGGGCAGGTGCGACAGGGCGGTGGGCAGGAACTCCACGTTGATTTTCGGCACCCCCAAAAAGAGGTTCAGCTTGGCCGAAATCCGCGCGAAAAATAGCACCGCATAGGTCCAGATTCCGAACTGGTTTTCGGCGCCTTGCCCGTAAAGAACCATCGTGATCAGCACCGCCACGAGCAGCATTTCGTGGTAAGCAATCGTCCCCCAAGCCCGTATGAAACGCTCCCATTCGGGGGTGTCCTCGGGGCAGGGATGGGTGTTGGGACCGGCGATGGTGCCGGTCAGAAATGCCATCTCAATCCAGCCCCAAATAGCCAGCGCCGAGAGGAACCCGATGTAGGCTCCGGCAGGGGTCGTCAGATGCAGGGATGTCAAATATCCCCAGACCCCAAGGGCCAGCAATGGAATGGCATAGACCACCATCAGACCCCGTCCGCGCTGGCCTTTTTGATCAGCACTTTTCACAGCGATCAAGATCGCTCCGGTGGAGAACCACCAGATGAAAAGCGCGAAAAGAGAGGCCAGCCAGGGGGTCATTAGTAAGCGGGCTCCATCCGGGTTATGGCCGGCACAGCGTGCTTTTTGGCGGGGATGGTCAGGAGCGAAACGAAGGCGGCTCCGGCGCGGACTTGGGCGGTCAGGCTGGACAGTTTCGCGGCGAAACCTGTTGCCGATTTTGCCTTCGCGAGATCGGCGTTTGCCTTTTGCATACGCTCCAATCCGCGCTGCCAGCGGGGGTGGTCGATATCCAGCGTAATAGGGAAAATCTGCTGGGTCAGATGGGAGGTTTTCGTAAAGACTTCATGGGCATACCAGTCAGGGTCCACGCCGAGGGCCTTGTGAAACACAGGGCGCTGGTGATCGCGGACGTACATGGTGGAATAGACAGCCGTTAAGAAAAATTTGATCCACAGGACGTTGCGCCCGGAGGTCAGTTTGGGGTCGGTTTTCATCAACAAGGCAAAGGCCTCACCGTGCGAAAACTCGTCGTTGCACCACTCTTCAAACCACTTGAAGATGGGATGAAAACGATACTCTGGATTTTCCTGCAAGTGACGGAAAATGGTGATGTAGCGGGCGTAGCCGATCTTTTCAGAAAGATAGGTCGCGTAGTAGATGAACTTGGGCCGGAAGTAGGTGTACTTCTTCTTCTGGGTCAAAAAGCCGAGGTTCACGGCGACACCGGCTTCGCGCAGGGCGTCGTTGATGAAACCGGCGTGGCGGGCTTCGTCACGGGCCATCAGTTGGAACAGCTGAGTGATATCTTTGTTGTTCCCGCGACGCTTCATTTCCTTGTACAAAACGCAGCCGGAAAATTCGGCGGTGCAAGACGAGATCAGGAAGTCCAAAAACTCTTTCTTCAGCTCTGGGTCCATGCCGTCCCAATCGACGGTGCCCCAATCGTCGTTTTTCTTGAAGTGGCCTTTGTTCGGATCAGCGACCATCTGCGCAATCAAGGCATCCCATTCTTCGCGAATAGGGGAGACGTCGATGGCATCCATTTCGTCAAAGTCTGTGGTGTAGAACCGTGGCGTCAGAAGGGTGTTCTGCATCGCCAGTTCTGTGGCCTGATCACTGTCTGTTACGGATTGGGCCTGTTGAAGCGCGAGGCTTTCTTCGGCGTCTGTGATGTCGGAGGTGTGTTTAGGCTGCATGTTCATAGCGTCACCTCTTCGGAGAATGAAAATTCGCAAAGTTCCATGAATTCAAAGTCACCGGTCATGCGGGTCCAAAGCTGTTCGAGCTTGGAGGCGCGGTAGATGGTGGCGATGCGGTCTTCGCTTACGATTTCACCGAAAGGTGCCATGATTTCCGGCCCTTGAACCATCACTTCGTCGCCCGGATAGACGACCGCACCGTCATTGAATTTGACGTGCGCATGAAGGCTTTCAAACTTGTGGCTGATTTCAACTGTGCAGGGGTGCTGCTCAACCTCTTTTGTAAATAGTCCCATGTGTTCGTTCCCTTTAGATCGAAGTTAATCCAGCAACCTGGCGAAGGTTCTGGTGTTGTCTGCGCCAAAGCCCATCAGCTCGGCTGTCCATCCTGTGGATGGGTCGAAAAGCGAAAGCCTGTTGCCTTCGCGCAATTGCAGAAGAACAGGCGCATTGATCGGTGCCCCTACCTTCTGACGTTCACGGGCTACCACCCGTTCAATACCTGCGACAAAACCGCCTTTTTCGGCCGTAAAGTTCGCAATCAATGTGCCGTGTTGATCGAGCACTTTGGCAGCGCCCGTCATTTCGCTGGTCAGCACCAAGCTGCGTTCTTTGATAACCGGCCCTGCGGTGGGCGTGCTTTCCATCGGCTTGCCGGACAGTGTTGCCAGTGAGACCAGCAACAGGATTGCGGCTACCAATCCGAACATCGCCACGACCATAAAGCGCGGCACCAGATCTTCTGGTTTCGCGTGGATTTTGGTGGCGGGGTGCCGTGTGTTTTGGGTTGTATCTGACATATCGCTTACTCCGCCGGAACAGCGCTTGGTGCGCTGCGAGAGATTTGCGGTGTGCTGATGCGCGCCTGTGCGGCCTCGGCCAGAATGTCTGCGACCTGTTGTGCGTCATTGATGCAGCGCAGCGCCGGTTCAACCGGATTGATCCGCCATGGCCGGACATGCGGCCAGCAGACCAGATAGGAGAGTTTTGCGCTGCCCAGTGTTTGCATTGCAATGGTCCCTGTCCCCCGCTTGCGCAGGTCGAGCATTGCGTTGCCGATTTCTGTGTAGGGCAGGTTGAGCGTTACGTTCAGTGCCGCCCCGATCCGCATGGCGACCCGTTTGTTGGTCACTGTGTACATGGTTGCCCGCGCTTGCACGAAGGCCACCAAAAGCAGCAGCCCGCAGACCAGCCCGCCCAAGATCACGAAGGGCACGGATGCCCCGATGGCCTGACCCATCGGCATCATGTCCACGACCGATCCGAACCGCCAAAGCGTCAGCACGGCAAAGTACCCGATCACCCAATAGAGGTTCAGCGATTCAACCGCTAAAGCCCATGTGTTCGGCCGCCCCTGCCAGAGGATATGTTCCCCTGACGGTGGCAGTTCCGGTAGCCCCTCAACGGGCTCGATCTGGAAGTCATCATGAGACATGGCGAGTGCCCCTTTCAGTTCGGTTTCGTTTTACAGTTGCGGTTCCTGACGCGACGGGTCTGCATAAAGCTTGCCCCCGCCGAAGTACCCGCTGATTTTGTCTTCTTCGAGCAGTGTCACCTGCCGGTTGGACGACGCTGTCGGGATCGTTGCGAAGTGTTTTCCATAAAGCGCGTGGATCGCCACTTTGCTGGATTTGATCCGTGCGAATGTGATCGGGATCAGTCGGTTGCCTTTCCCCCATTTCGCATCGAGTTCCATTTCCAGATAGCGCACCATTTGTTCCGGCTCATCTATCCACATGTCTGTGATTTTGCCGACCACTTCCCCGTCTGCCGACATCACTGGCAGCCCGCGCGGGTCTGTCCCTGCCGAGACGTGGAAGATGTCTTTGGACGCCATTGGGATGATCTTGGGTTTCCCGTGTCCGTCCAGTTCCGGTGCGTCCCGCCGTGGTGCCCAGCTGGCTGGTCCTACCCCGTCGAGCATTGGATCACCCGTTGGTTCCAGCGGGTATCCGTTGCCTGGCCCAACCCGTTTCAATGGGATGTTTGCCCGTTCTGGTGCCTGTCCTGATGGCACTGTCACTTCCCCCCGCCCGTGCGGCAGTTTGAAGGTTTTGTCAGAGGGCAGGGGCCACATGCTTGGGTTCGACGACTTGTTTCCTTCGTCGTCTTCCATCGGGTACCCTTCGCGCATGTTTTCCCGTTGGATGTAGATGATCAGCCCCGCGAAGAAGATGTAGAACAGCCAGAGCGAGAGGCTCGCCAGGTCGAATTCTCCGAAGAATGTTTCCGTCATTTAAGTGTCCTCCTTGGACCGCAGTGTTCAGGCCGGAAAGTCAGCAAGCCCAAGTCTTGTGCTGCTGTCCGGTTGCGTCGTTGCTGTTGGTGCCGTGCGGACCAGTGGCCCCAGCACGACAAGTGTGATGAAAAGTAATCCGATTTCCGCGTGGTAGATGACTGAATACCCTGTTGCCGGAGTGTTCAGTGCTTCCCCCAGATGTCCCTGTGTGGCCAATGCGTTCACCCAGTCCCGTCCGGCCCCTCCTATCGCGATGGAAAGCCCTGCCGCTGTCGCCTGTGCCGCCCCCCATGCGCCTAAGGCCAGTCCCCGTCCTGCGGTGCCAGTTGCCGGCATGGTCATGGCCGCTGTCAGCGTTGCCACTGCAAAGAGCCCGCCCCCGAACCCGATCAGTCCTGCCCCTGTGAAGAAGAGGACCGAGCTGTTCAGCGGTGCTGCGAAGATAACGACTGTGAAGGCCCAGATGCCTCCCAAGACCCCCAAGCCTGCCAGTCTGTATGCGTTGGACCCTTTGTTCAGCCGTGATCCTGCCCATGCGAACCCGAGCAGCGCGCCTGCTGCCCACATCGCTGTCAGCAGCGTGGTTGAGGAGACTGAGAGCCCGAGGATTTCCCCCCCGTAGGGTTCCAGCAGCACGTCTTGCATGTTGAACGCCATCGTCCCCAGAAAGACCGTCACCAAGAGCCGCCCAGCGGAGCCGCCTGCCATGAAATCCGCCCAAGCGTCTGCGAACTTCGGGCGCGGGGCCTCGCGTTCTGCGCGGGTCATGGGCCGCACGCTTTCTTGCTTCCACAATGCGATCATGTTGAGCACGATGCCTACCACGGCTGCCCCTTGCACGACCCGGATCAGCATAAGTGCTGTGAAATCCCGCAGCAGCCAACCCACGACGATTGATGACAGTCCCATCCCCAGAAGGAACATCACATACAAGAGCGCCACCACGCGCGGCCGTGTTTCATCGGTTGCGCGGTCAGAGGCAAGGGCGAGCCCCGCAGTCTGGGTCATATGCATGCCCAAACCGGTCATAAGAAAGGCGAGGGCCGCCAGAACTTCGCCCGCAAAAGGGACGTCATGGACAACATCGCCACCGAGCACCAGCAAAGCAAACGGCATGACCGCGAGACCGCCCATTTGCCACAGGGACCCGAACCAGATGTAGGGAATACGCTTCCACCCAATAGCAGACCGGTAGGTATCAGAGCGAAAGCCCAACAAGGCACGAAACGGGGCAATCAGAACCGGCAAAGCGATCATGAAAGCGACGATCATTGCAGGCACAGAGAGCTCAACAATCATCACGCGGTTGAGGGTGCCCAGTAGCATAACAGCGGCCATCCCGACGGAGACCTGAAACAAGGACAAACGCAACAGCTGCGCCATAGGCAGGCTGTCGCTGGCCGCATCAGCGAAAGGCATGTACTTCATGGACATGGTTTTCACGGAAGGAAGGCCGACGGGCTTCATGGCAAAAGCTCCATCGCCTGAGAGATGTAGAAACCGGATGAAACCTTCTCTACCGCACGCAGTGTGCGGGTGACGCCGACAGATTTGATGTCGCTGGCCAAACGGGCAGGCGCATGGGGGATCATAGTCGGGCTGCGATCGGATTTCGGGAAAATCTTGCCCGCGTACCACATGCCCATCAACAGCTTGGTGCGGGGAGCGACGGTGAACAGGATGCTGCCCTGCACACGCGGGGTCAGCTTGGCCAAGGACAGGCCAATATCGGCGCCGGAATAGTAAATAAGGCTGTCCATGGCGACGACGTTATCAAAGAGGCCCAGCTTGGCATCCAGCATATCGCCGGATACGAATTGCACGCGGCGCTCCAACTTGGCGGGCAGGCGTTGGCGGGCAATGTCCACCAAAGACGGCGAGATATCGCAAGCCACCACATCGGCACCGCGGGCGGCGAGCTCAATGGTCATTTGACCCGCGCCACAGCCTGCATCCAAGACACGGGCACCGCGCAAATCGGCGGGCAAGGCGTCCAGCAAGACATCACGCATACGGTCACGGCCCGCACGCACGGTTGCACGCACGCGCGACACAGGGGCGTCTGAGGTCAGCGCCTCCCATGTCTTGGTCGCGGTCTTGTCGAAATAGGTTTCAACGCGCGACAGGGTTTGACCGTAGTCGTTTGGCATCAATCAAATCCAAGCAGTTCAAAGATATCGCGGTCGGGCAAGGGGGCAGGGGCCAAAGGCTCTGTCCCGTTCCAAAGGGTTTCGGCCAGACGAATATATTCCTTGCGAACCTGCACGATTTCTTCGTCATCGGGCATTTCAAACAGGGTCTTCTTCTTCAGGCGCGATCGGCGGATGGCATCAAGATCGGGCATATGGGCGATGCGGTTGAACCCGACGGTATCGCAATAACGATCGACCTCATCGGTTTCGCGCGACCGGTTGGCGACGCAGCCTGCAAGGCGGACCTTGTAGTTGGCAGATTTGGCCTGAACGGCGGCAATGATCCGGTTCATGGCGTAGATGCTGTCAAAGTCATTGGCGGTGACGATCAAGGCGCGATCCGCATGCTGCAAGGGGGCCGCAAAGCCACCACAGACCACATCGCCAAGCACGTCAAAGATCACCACATCGGTGTCTTCCAGCAAGTGATGCTGTTTGAGCAGTTTGACCGTCTGGCCAACCACATATCCGCCGCAACCTGTGCCTGCTGGCGGGCCGCCGGCCTCAACGCATTTCACACCGTTGTAGCCCTCAAAGACGAAGTCTTCTGCGCGCAGCTCTTCAGGGTGGAAATCGACCTCTTTCAGGATGTCGATAACGGTGGGCTGCAATGTGCCTGTCAGCGTAAAGGTGCTGTCATGTTTCGGGTCACAGCCGATTTGCAAAACCCGCTTGCCGAGTTTCGAGAAGGCCGCAGAGAGGTTGGACGAGGTGGTCGATTTCCCGATCCCGCCTTTGCCGTAGACCGAAAAGACCTTGGCCCCTTCGATTTTAGCACTGTCGTCCTGATGGACCTGAACCGATCCTTCGCCGTCTTGGCCTTTCAGGTTCGGGGGTGTTCTATCGAGCGGGCTCATGAGCGCGTTCCTTTCAACTGGCGGGCTGCGCCCACCTTCATTTTTCCAAAAATACTCTTGGCTACAGTCTGTATCGTTGCGTCGGTCATTCTGCGGGTATCCCTTCAAGCTGGTCTTCAAGCGCATCGGCTGCATCTTGCAATGCGGCCAGCGTTTCAGAATCCGGGGCCCAATAGTTGCTGTCAGAGGCTTCAAGCAGGCGGTTGGCCATCCGGCTCGATGCTGTCGGGTTCAATTCGGCCAGCCGTTTGCGCATCTCTTCGTCCAGCACAAAGGTCTCTGATATGCGCTGGTAGACCCAGTCATCCACTTGGCCCGTGGTCGCCGACCAGCCCAGCGTATTGGTCACCTGCGCTTCGATCTGGCGCACGCCTTCCGCCCCGTGTTTCAGCAGGCCTTCGTAGAATTTAGGGTTCAACTGGCGGCTGCGTGTTTCCAGTGCAACCTGATCTTTCAAGGTCCGTACTTTTGCGTTGCCGCGTGTTTGGTCGCCGATGTAGACGGATGTTTCCTGTCCGCCCCGCGCCCGTTTCACCGCCCGTGCGATCCCGCCGAGCGTATCGAAGTAGTGGTCAACCGTTGTGACCCCCAGTTCCACAGATTCAAGGTTTTGATAGGCCAGTTCCACGTCGCCCAATGCGTTTTGCAACAGGTCCCCGTTGGCGCTGGCTTTGCCGTCGACCCCGTATGCAAAGGATTTGCGTGTCTGGTAGGCATCCGCCAGTTCGTCTTCGTCCCCGAATGCAGAGCTGTCGACCAACTGGTTCACGTTCGACCCGTAGGCCCCTTCCGCGTTTGAGAAGACCCGCATCGCTGCCGTTTCCAGATCGCAGCACATCTTGATGCTGTAGTCGAGCGCGTGGGCGCGGATGAAGTTCTGTTCCAGCGGCTCGTCTGCTTGTGCGCATTTGAGCGCTGCTTCGGCCAACATCCGCGTTTGCAGTGGCAGTAGATCCCGGAAGATGCCCGAGAGCGTCATGATCACATCGACCCGTGGTCGCCCGAGGTCTTCCAGCGGGATCAGGTCTGCCCCTGCCAGCCGCCCGAAGCTGTCGAACCGTGGTTTGCATCCCATCAGCGCCAGTGCTTGCCCGATGGGTCCGCCGTCTGATTTGATGTTGTCGCTGCCCCAAAGCACGAGCGCCACGGACCGTGGCAGTGTGGGGTGTGTTTCGAGCAGAAGTTTGGCCTGCTTTGCCCCGTCGCGGCACGCGAATTCGGTTGGCATGCGGAAGGGGTCAAAGGCGTGGATGTTGCGGCCTGTGGGGAGTATGTCTGTGGACCGGATGAGGTCGCCGCCCGGAACGGGTTTGGTGAAGTGCCCTTGCAGTGCGTTCAGGATCGCAGGGATTTCGGTTTCTTGTTGCAGCAGCGTGTCGATCCGTGCGCGTGTGTCCGCGTCGGTGTCGGCCATGATGCTGATATATTCCGCCCGCGCCGCATCGGAGAGCGTTTGCCCCACCACATGCAGCCCGTCGGGGATCAGCGCGTCTTCTGTTTCCAGCAGTTTCAGCCAAAGCGTTTCGGGCGCCGTGCCGCCCATGTCCACGGCTTCGGATTGGTCTGCGATCAGTGCTTCGAGGTCCGCGCGGTCGTCTGCGTCGGGGTCCATCGAACGCCAGCGGGTGAGGCTGTCTTTGAGTTCTGCCAAGCCTTTGTAAAGCCCAGAGGCTGCCAGTGGCGGGGTCAGATGTGTGATCGTGACTGCGTTGCTGCGGCGTTTGGCCAGCGTTGCCTCGGACGGGTTGTTTGACGCGTAGAGGTAGACGTTTGGCATGTCCCCGATCAGCCGGTCCGGCCAGTCTTGCCCTGAAGGACCCGATTGCTTGCCCGGCATAAATTCGAGTGCGCCGTGCATGCCGAAGTGCAGCAATGCGTCGGCCTTAAAGCTGTTCTTGAGCCACAGATAGAAGGTCGCGAAGGCATGCGTGGGCGCGAAACCTGTTTCAAACAGAAGTCTCATCGGGTCGCCTTCGTAACCGAAGGTGGGCTGTAACCCGATGAAAACATTACCGTACTGTGCGCCTAGTATGAATACGCCGCGTCCATCGGACTGGATGCGGCCGGGGGCGGGCCCCCAAACATCTTCGATTTCGTCAAGCCATGGGGTGCCTGATACTATATCATCCGCGCTGACGTGGGCGGCGACGTTGGCCTCTTGCCCGTAGGTTGCGGCGGATCCTTGCAGGACCGTTTCGCGCAACTCTTCCACTGTCGCAGGCGGGGTCAGATCGTAGCCTTCGCGCTTCATCGCGTGCAGCGTGTTGAAGAGGCTTTCAAAGACGGACAGATAGGCCGCCGTACCCGCAGCGCCTGCGTTGGGCGGGAAGCCGAACAGAACGATGCCCACTTTGCGGTCCGCCACGCGCGAGCGGCGCAGTTCGGCGAGGTTCGCGGCGCGGTTGACCAGATGTTCGATGCGTTCGGGGCAGGGGGCCATTGCTTTGGCGGTGGCATCGGACGCCACGCAGCGCAATTTGCACCCGTCGCATCCAGATGCGCCATGACGGCCTGCAAAGACAGTTGGCGTGGCGGCACCATCGAGTTCGGGCAATGCCACGAGCATCGTTGTCTCAATCGGGCCAAGCCCCGAGCCTGACGCGGCCCATTGGCCAAGGGTTTGAAATTCGAGCGGGTGCGCGGCCACATAGGGCACATCAAGCTTGGCCAGCATATCCACGGCAGCGTCGTTGTCGTTATAGGCAGGGCCACCGACAAGCGAGAAACCTGTCAAAGACACAAGCGCATCGATTTGCACGCCGTCGTCTGTGTTGAAGAACCCGTTGATCGCGGGGCGGCTGTCGAGACCGCCTGCGAATGCGGGCAGCACACGGATGCCTTTGGCCTCAAAGGCGCGAATGACGTGATCGTAATGCGCCGTATCTGCGGACAATACATAGGACCGCATCATCAACAGACCCACCGTGGCGTGATAGCCGTCCGGGCCTTTGATTTCTGTGGCGTCGGTCGTCATGCGCTGCGGCAGATCGGGGTGATAAAGCCCCGTTTCGGGATAATCGATGGGATCAGCGGCGGCAGGTTGGTCGGGCCAGCCTTCGACGGTGCTGTATTTGTTGAGCAAGAACCGGACCATCGCATCGATGTTTTCATCCGACCCGCCGAGCCAGTATTGCATCGACAAAAACCACGCCCGCAGGTCTTGGGATTTGCCGGGAATAAACTTGAGGATGCGGGGCAGGCGGCGCAGCATCGCCATCTTCTTTTCGCCCGACTGCGTAGACGGCTTGGAAGACCCGCGCAGCTTTTTCATCATCTTCATAGCACCCGAGGTCGGGGCCATCATATCAAGGCTGCCCATCTTGGTCAGCTTCACGATTGAGGCGTCCGCGATCAGGTTGATCATCGCATCGCAAGCGTCGCGGCGGGCCTCTAGATGGGGTAGGATGCGCATGACTTGTTCTTCGAGGAACAACAAGTTCACCACGATCATATTGGCGCGTTCGATGTCTTCAACGCAGGCTTGGAAGGCATCGGGGTTTTCACCCCATTCTGCCGCCGCATGTACCGAAACATGCAGGCCGGGATAATCGAGCGCCAGTTGGTCCATCGCACGCGTCACCGGACCCGCCGCACGGCTGTCCAGCGTCACGATGACGAAGCGGTACTGGCCGCCGTTTATGCCCGTTTCATCGCGCATAGTGGGCCTTTGCTTCATAGAGTGTGTCGATTGAGATTTCCGACATGCCACGATCTTGCGCGAAGGCCTCTGTGTTCCGGCGGGCCTTGCCACGGACGAAAAACGGGATCTTCTTCAGCTCTTTTTCCGCATCTGCCAGCCAGACCATGACATCGCTGCCTGTGGTTTGGGTTTGCGCGGGCTCTGGCGCTTCGACCTTGGCTTTGGCCTGACCGCCGTGGTGGCTGGCCCCTGCATCGTCGTGGAATTCAAAATCGTCGCGGAACATGTGCAGCAGGTGTTCTTCCAGCCCCATGACCAGCGGGTGGACCCATGTGTCAAAGATCACATTGGCGCCTTCGAACCCCATTTGAGGCGAATACCGCGCGGGGAAGTCTTGTACGTGCACGGGCGCTGAAATGACTGCGCATGGGATGCCGAGCCGCTTGCCGATGTGCCGTTCCATCTGCGTGCCGAGGATCATTTCGGGTTGCAGGGTCTCAATGGCTTGTTCGACTTCGAGATAGTCGTCGGTGATCAGCGCTGTGAGGCCAAATTCCTTGGCGAGGCTGCGGATATCGCGCGCCATTTCGCGGTTGTAGCAACCCATCCCTACCACTTCGAACCCCATTTCATCACGGGCGATGCGTGCGGCGGCTTTGACGTGTGTGCCGTCCCCGAAGAGGAACACCCGTTTGCCTGTCAGGTATGTGCTGTCGACCGAGGCCGAGTACCATGGCAGGCGCAGGCGGCTTTCGTCGATGTTTGGTGTCAGGCCCGTCAGTTCGGCCACTTCTGCGATGAAATCACGGGTGGCACCGACCCCGATGGGCACTGTTTTTGTGTAAGGCTGGTTCAGTTCCCGTTCCATCCAGCGGCAGGCGCTTTCGCCGGTTTCGGGGTACATCAGCACGTTGAAATGCGCGGCCCCGAGGTTTTGGATGTCTGTGGGCGTTGATGTCATGGGCGCGGTTACGTTCACGTCGATGCCCATTTCCGACAGCAGGCCGGTCAGTTCTTCGATGTCGTCGCGGTGCCGGAACCCGAGCGCTGTTGGCCCGATCAGGTTGCATGTGATGCGCTTGGTGCGGTCCATCGGTTTGGCGAGCGCGCGTACGATCTGGAAGAAGGTTTCATCCGCGCCGTAGTTTTCCTTGCGCTGGTAGCTTGGCAATTCGAGCGCGATGACCGGCACGGGCATGTTCATGGTTTCGGCCATGCCGCCGGGGTCATCCTGGATCAGTTCTGCCGTGCAGGACGCGCCGACGATGATCGCCTCAGGCCGGAACCGGTCGTAGGCGTCTTGGCAGGCTGTTTTAAAGAGGTTCGCCGTGTCGCTGCCCAAATCCCGCGCTTGGAAGGTTGTGTAGGTGACCGGCGGGCGGTGGTTGCGTCGTTCGATCATCGTGAAGAGCAGATCCGCGTAGGTGTCGCCTTGCGGTGCGTGCAAAACGTAGTGCAGGCCGGTCATGCCGGTGGCGACGCGCATGGCGCCGACGTGGGGTGGGCCTTCGTATGTCCAGACAGTCAATTTCATGCTGTTTTCTCCAGCTTGAGCATGTCGTGGCGGCGGACGGGGCGGGAGAAGAGCCCTGCGAGATCGCCTGCTTGTTCGTAGAAGTGCACGGGGGTGAACACCAACTCGATGGCCCATTTGGTGGCCAAGCCGTCTGCTTCGAGCGGATTGGCGAGACCCAGTCCGCAGACGGTCAGGTCGGGCCGTGCTGCGCGGCAACGGTCGAGTTGCAGGTCGACGTCTTGGCCTTCGGAGAGCGTTGGGCCTTCTTCGAGCAAGTCCAGATCAGGTCCGACGAGCGATTTGTGGATGAAGGGCGCGCCGACCTCGATGGCGGTCATGCCACATTCGCGGGTCAAGAAACGGGCGAGCGGGATTTCGAGCTGGCTGTCGGGGAAGAAGAAGATGGATTTGCCGCGCAGGTGCTCAGAGGCTTGTGCGATGGCTTTGGCGGCGCGGGCGCGGGGTGCTGCGGTGACGCGCTCAAAGGTTTCATCATCGACGCCAAATTCGTCTGCGACGGCGCGGAGCCATGCGGTTGTGCCTTCTTCGCCGAAGGGGAAGGGGGCTTGGATATGCCGTGCGCCGCGGCGTTCAAGGGCGGCGTGGGTGTCGCCGAGGAAAGGTTGTGTCAGGGCGAAGACGGTGTTTGGCCCGACGGACAGTTCTGTATCGGCGCGCGGGGCGGGAAGCACGCGGATTGGGCCGATGCCCATTTGTTCCAGCAGGCTGACGGCCTGTTCTTCGACCACATCAGGCAGGGCACCGACGAGCATCAGTTCGCGGGCGTCCGTTTTGGGCAGGACGGGGACCATTGAGGCAAGGCAGGCATCTTCGCCTTGGGTGAAGGTCGTTTCAATGCCGGAGCCAGAGTAGTTCAGCACGCGGACGGAAGGCGCGTAGGTCTTGGTCAGACGCTCTGCCGCTTTTTCGAGATCAAGCTTGATGACCTCGGACGGGCAGGAGCCGACGAGGAACAGTTGTTTGATATCTGTGCGGCGGGCAAGGAGCTTGGCGACTTCGCGGTCGATCTCGTCCTGGGCGTCGGCGAGACCTGCGAGATCGGTTTCTTCAAGGATCGCGGTGCCAAAGCGGGGTTCTGCAAAAATCATCACGCCAGCGGCGGATTGGAGCAGGTGCGCGCAGGTTCGAGAGCCGATTACGAGGAAAAATGCGTCCTGCATCTTGCGGTGCAGCCAGATGATTCCCGTCAAACCGCAGAAAACTTCGCGCTGTCCGCGCTGTTTCAGAATCGGCGTATTGGAGCATCCGGTGGAGGGTAAATCTTTCACGCTGTGGCCCCTTGAGGTTGGCCCGCAGCTTGCAATCTAGCGGCGCGCAGTTTGAGGATAAATTGGCCCGCATTCACGACGTATGCGGCATAGGCGGCGAGCGCGATCCACATGAGCGAAACGGGCGCGATCGAGCCCGTGAAAAGCCCGTAAAGATAGAGCGTATGCAGGGCGATCACGACGAAGGAAAATACGTCTTCCCAAAAGAAGGCGGGCGCGAAAAGGTATTGACCGAAAACGATTTTTTCCCAAATCGCGCCAGTGATCATAATGATGTAAAGGAAGGCCGTTTTGATCAGGATGGACCATGTCGCGGCCATGTAGCCGTCGCCGGACATCAGGTAGCGCACGACCAGCACCAAAGACACGGCAAAGGCTATAAATTGGAGAGGGGCCAGAATGCCTTGGATCGGGGTCCAAATGGTGGCGTCACGGCGCGCGCGTTGATCAGGCGTATAGAGGCCGCCCTGACCGATTGGTGTGCCGTTTTGGCGTGACATTATTTGGGTCTCCCGTCCCTTGTATTGGCTCCAAAGTAAGGGTCAGGCCAAGAAAGTGTCAATCAAAACTTACACTAAGGGCCTGTAGGGCTGTCAGGCTGTATTTGCAGTTTTTCAATGATGCAAAGCATAACAATAACAATACTTTAAGTCTATTTTTGGGTCTTTGGAGAGGATTGAAGCGCTGCGTCCATCCAGAAACTGTCAATATTCTTTGACATTCTGGCATTCTAAGAGGACACTGACCGCCAAAGTGAGTCCACCCAGCAAGAAGGGCGGAGCCTAACCCGAACGGGATCCAAGCAAGTCTGAAGGAACACACGTGGCCCACGACGATCTCACACATGGTAGAATTTCGGTTCCCGGCGGGACCGAAGCCGTTGGTGATTTGGCTGTGCGGGTGTTGTCGGTTCTGAACGCGCGGCAGGTTTCCAAAGACACCTCGCCCAAAGATTATGTGCGGGATCTGCTGCACAGACGTATCACCAGCCCTTATTCTTTTGACCCTATGGTGGTTCTCGAAGAGCTTCAGGCGCTGAATATTAGCAACGACGCTGTGATTGATGACTATATTCCCGACAGTGCTGAACGGATCGGTGCCGATTGGGTCAGTGACGAAATGGATTTTGCCGCTGTCACCATCGCGTCGCTGAGGTTGCAGTGTCTTTTGAACGAGGCCGCGGATACAGGCCCCGTTCCAAGTGCCTTTGCAACGCATAGCTTTGGCGTGTTGATGGTTATGCCCGAGACAGAGCAGCACACTCTTGGTGGCTTTGTCGCGGCCGCGCAACTGCGCCGACAGGGCGCATTTGTAGACGTTCTATGCGCTGAAACGGTTGATGGGATCGTTGATGCCATTCATTCGGATGACTTTGATGTCGTCATGTTTTCGTGTTCCAGCGAACACGCGCTTGCATCTGTTCGAGAAATTGCACTAAAGGTGCGCAACTCTGAAATCCGGATACCAACGCTTGCGTTGGGCGGCCTGATTGTCAAACTGACAAGTGTTGCAGCTGCGGACAACCATGTGGACGTTGTAACGAATGACATCAGTCAGATCATTTCACGCTTTGATAAGAAGTCGGCACAACCGCCGGCAGCGAAAAAGTAGATGAACTCAGGGAGCAGCAGCTTTTGGAGCAGTGGATCCGTTCCGCTGATCGAGCCGGAGTTTCTGAGCAGCATAATTGCGGCTGCGTCTGACATTGCTTTGGTGGTGTCATCAGATGAGAAGATCCTGTCGGTTCTGATATCCGAGCACAACGACGCCCACGGCTCCCTTGAGCATTGGGAAGGCAAATCCGTCAAGGATGTCCTGACCGATGAAAGCTATCCCAAGTTCGTCGCCGCGATGGCTGATTTCACGAAGGGCCTTCCGTCCAAGCGGTTGACCGAGTTGAACCACAGCGATGAAAAGGTGTCGGATTTTCCCATCAAATACACCTTTCACAAGATGGCCCACAACGACACCGTTTTGCTGTTGGGCCGTGATTTAAAGCCGATTGCCGAGACCCAGCAACAGTTGGTTCAGGCCCAGATCGCTTTGGAAAAGGGCTATGAGGCCCGCCGTGAATATGACGTGCGCTACCGTGTTTTGCTGTCCAGCACCACTGACGCGATGCTGTTTGTGTCTGTCAGTGATGGCCGTGTCAAAGACGCCAACAGTGCTGCTGCTGCCATGCTTGGTCTGTCCAAGGATGCTTTGATCGGCTCTGCCTTGTCCCAGTCGTTCAAGGACCGATCCACCGAAGAGCTGACCGAAAGCCTGATGAATGCTGCCATGGCTGAGGCCGCTGCTGCCGTTGCCTTGCAATCGAAATCTGGCCGTAAGGACGTTACTGTCACCCCGTCTGTGTTCCGCGCCGCCGGTCAGCGCATGTTGATTTGCCGTTTGAGCAGTGATGTTCCGTCTCAGGTTGCCCCTGAATTGATGGGTCCCAATTTGTTGTCCCTGTTCCGAGAGGGCAGTGACGCTATGCTGTTCACCGATGCCAAGGGCAGCATTGTCGCCACCAATGACAGTTTCCTTGATTTGCTCGACGCTGCCCATGTTGGCGATGTGAAGGGTCGTTCATTGGCTGAGTTCCTGTCTCGTGGTCAGATTGATCTGGGCGTTTTGGTCGATAATTCAAAGCAGCGCGGTCAGATGGGTGTCTATACCACCAAGCTGGTCAATGACTTGGGCGGTCGTATCCCTGTTGAGATTTCCGCGACCTATCTCGATGATTTGACCCAGCCTGCCATTGGCTTTGTGTTGCGCGATTCCAGTCGTGCCGAGGCGATGCGCCAGCCGACAACCACCCAGATGCCGACCGAGGAATCCAGTCAGTCTGTCATGGAGCTGGTTGGCTCTGCCACGTTGAAGGAAATCGTCGCCGAGACCACCGATGTGGTTGAGAAGATGTGTATTGAGACCGCCGTCAGCCTGACCAAGAACAACCGTGTCGCTGCTGCCGAGATGTTGGGCCTGTCCCGCCAGTCTTTGTACGTTAAGCTGCGTAAATACGGGTTGCTGGCAAAGGACTGACCCTTTGCGCGCGCTTTTGCGGCTGTAACACTGCCCGTCAGACTTGCACCGACTCAAAGTGTCAGCCATAGTTGACACATGACTGTCAGCGAAACCATACAAGCGCCCCAGATCCGCAAGTGGCCTGAGCCAAAAGCCATGCTGCGTTTGATCAAGCCTGTTACGTGGTTTCCCCCGATGTGGGCCTATCTGTGCGGCGCTATTTCCAGCGGTGTTTCCCCGAGCGGGCAGTGGTTTTATGTGATTTTGGGCGTCATTCTGGCCGGTCCCGTTGTCTGCGGTATGTCGCAAGCTGCGAACGATTGGTGCGACCGCCATGTGGATGCCATCAATGAGCCTGACCGCCCGATCCCTTCGGGTCGTATTCCGGGCCGCTGGGGTTTGTGGATTGCTTTGGCCATGTCTTTGCTGTCGCTGATCGTCGGCTGGTTTCTTGGCCCTTGGGGCTTTGCGGCTACCATTTTGGGGGTCATTGCGGCTTGGGTCTACTCGGTCGAGCCGATCCGGTTGAAGCGATCTGGTTGGTGGGGGCCGGGCCTTGTGGGGCTGTCTTATGAGACCCTGCCGTGGATTACGGGCGCTGCTGTGCTGTCGGCGGGTGCGCCTGCGCTGCCGGTTCTGATCGTTGCTGTGCTGTACGGGATCGGTGCGCATGGCATTATGACGCTGAATGATTTCAAAGCCTTAGAGGGTGATGCGCAGATGGGTGTGAATTCGCTGCCTGTCACGCTTGGCCCTGAAAAGGCGGCTAAGGTTGCGTGCTTGGTGATGACGGTGCCTCAGGTCGCGGTTATTGGACTTCTCGCCTATTGGGACCGTCCGCTGCATGCGCTTGGCGTTGCCGCTGTTCTCGCCGTTCAGTTCTGGGCGATGACGGTGATGTTCAAAGACCCCAA
>CAZWSE010000066.1:0-18737 GCA_964636575.1 uncultured Sulfitobacter sp.
ACACCCGCCGGAGACCATGATGTCATGCAGGCGGATCTTGTGATCAGCTTCAAAGTGTTCCGTGAAAAGTTCGGCAGCGAGGTCAAGCTGTGGCCCCAAGCGCACAAGCTCGACACCCGTTATATTGACGGGCCTTTCAAATACATGAACTCGACTTGGTCTTTTGAAGACACAGAAACTGGTTGCGATGTGTCCTTCCACGTGGATTTCGAATTCAAAAACGCGGTTCTTCAAGGCATCATCGGCCTCGTCTTCAATGAGGCCATGCAGCGCATTGTGCGTGCCTTTGAGCGCCGCGCACAGGATCTTTATGGCTGACCTCACACGCGCCCTTGCACGCTTTGTAACCTCGACCGCCCACCCGGACCAATCGGCCCACCGTGTGCTGCAACTGTCCTTGCTCGACTGGTTCGCCGTCGGGCACACCGGCCGCACGGAACCTGTCGCCTGTCTTACCCGTGACATGGCGCTTGCTGATGGTGGTGCGTCCGTTGCGACCATCTTTGGCACCGACACACGTCTGCCCGTGCGTGCAGCCGCCTTGGTCAATGGCACGACGTCCCATGCGCTTGACTATGACGACACCCATTTTGCACATATCGGTCACCCTTCTGTTGCGATCATTCCAGCGGGTTTGGCTGTGGCGCAAGCGCAGGGTGCAACCGGGGCAGCGCTTCAGCGCGCCTGTCTTATCGGGGTTGAAGCCTCTGTCAGGATCGGGGTCTGGCTAGGCCGCGCCCACTATCAGACCGGATACCATCAAACGGCAACAGCGGGCACCTTTGGGGCCGCGCTTGCTAGTGCGGCGTTGTTGAACCAAACCGCAGATCAAGTCGAACATTCCCTCGGGCTAGCAGCGACCCGTGCGGCGGGGCTTAAGGCCCAGTTCGGAACAATGGGCAAACCCTTCAACGCTGGCATCGCGGCGCAATCGGGTGTCGAGGCGGCCCTGTTGGTGTCGCGTGGCTTCGTGTCAAACCCGGACGCAATGGACGGCCCGCATGGCTTTGGGGCGACCCATCATGGACAGGCTGACATGGCGGCTTTGGATGGGCTGGGCACAGACTGGATGTTTGAAACCGTCAGTCACAAGTTCCATGCCTGTTGCCACGGGCTGCACGCTGCCCTTGAGGCATTTGCGACGCTCAAGGTTAACCCTGATGCCATAACCCGCATCGACGTCAAAACCCATCCAAGATGGATGACGGTGTGCAACCAGCAAACTCCTTTGACAGGGCTTGAGGCCAAGTTCAGCTACCGTGCTGTCTTGGCGCTGGCAGCTTTGGGGTATGATACGGCCAAGCTCGACACATACCGCGATGATCTATGTGCTGATCCCAAGGTTCAGGCGCTGCGCGATAAGGTGCACGTCGAAGCTGCCGATCATTTGTCCGAAACGCAGGCCGAGCTGACCGTCGAACAGGCGGGTGCCACGCTACATGCGCAGTTTGATCTTGATGCGCCCATGCCGCTCGACCAACGTGAGGCCCGTATCAAAGCAAAAGCGGCGTCTCTGCTGGGCAAAGACACCGCTCACAATGTTTGGGCCGCGATTGAAACCGCTCAAGATGCTGATGCGCTTTGGGGCTGCTTGTAACAGCCCCAAAACAATCGCTTAGCTGGTCATGTCGTAGGCACGTTCACCGTGGACTGCCAGATCAAGCCCGTTGGTTTCGGTTTCTTCATCGACCCGCAACGGGGTGATCAGGCCAACCAATTTGATCAGCACGAAGGTCACGACAAGGGTGAATACACCCACCACTGCCAAACCACCCAGTTGCGCCGTCCAAGAGGCATCGGCAACAAAGACAGCGATCATGATTGTCCCGAAGATCCCGCCAACACCGTGGACCGCAAAGACGTCCAAGGTATCGTCGATCTTCAAAGCATTGCGGATCACGTTCACCGCTTCCTGACACAAGATGCCTGCAACCGCGCCAATCACCAAAGCCTCAACCGGACCAACAAAGCCGGACGCTGGCGTGATGCTGGCCAGACCTGCGATTGTGCCGGTGACCATGCCAACAAGCGATGCGCGACCAAATTTGATCTTTTCCCACAAAGCCCATGTCAAAGATGCAGTTGCCGCCGAGATATGTGTGACCGTCAAAGCCATCGCAGCGCCGCCATCTGCGGCCAGTTGCGATCCGCCGTTAAAGCCGAACCAGCCGACCCACAGCATCGCAGCGCCGATCATAACAAAGCCCGGATTGTGCGGCGGTGTCGTTTGGTTTTTGCGTGGGCCAAGGAAGACTGCGATCATCAAAGCAGCCAAGCCAGCGGTTTCGTGTACGACAATGCCGCCCGCGAAGTCTTTGACACCGGTCTCACCGAAGATGCCGCCGTCAGCCATCATGCCGCCGCCCCAGATCCAGTGGACCACAGGCGCATAGCACAGCAGCATCCACAGGGCCGAAAACACCAGAACGAAGCCAAAGCCGACCCGTTCCACATAAGCGCCAACAATCAGCGCAGGGGTAATGATGGCAAAGGTCATTTGAAACGCGAAGAACAGAACTTCGGGCAGGGTGCCAGACAGGGTGTCTGCATCAATGCCAGTAAGGAACATCTTGTCCAAGCCGCCCCAATATCCGCTCGTCCCGCCGCCAAATGCGATGGAATAGCCAAAAGCAAACCACAACACGCTCATCAAACAGGCGATGGCGTAGCAGTGCATGAAAACGCTCAATACATTGCGCGACCGTACAAGGCCGCCGTAAAACAGGGCAAGCCCTGGCAATGTCATGAATAGTACAAGTGCAGTGGCAACAATAATCCACGCTGTATCGGCAGCGACCATAGCAATTCTCCCTCAGTCCCAATGGTGCGGGCGTTGAACAGAAGCAAAGCCGCTAGAAAAAGAGGCAAAGTGCAATTTGGTCGCGTAAAAGACGTGCAATTCTGAAACTGCTGGTTTTTAGGGCAGTGATTCCGGTAGGGCGATTAAAAAACGGGCGGATTGAGAATTAGACGTCCCGCAGCGCATCCAAGACCAAATTCAAAGCATGGGCACAGGCAGCTTCGCGCACCTGTTCGCGCCCCAAAGCTCCAAACTCGACCGTTTCAACCGTAAGTCCCGCAGCGCTTGATAGTCCGAAGCACACGCGCCCCTCTGGTTTGAACTCCGATCCGCCGGGCCCCGCGATGCCCGTCACCGATACCGCAATGTCCGCCCCAGCGTTCGCGCGCGCACCCATGGCCATTTCCCGTGCGACCTCTTCTGACACGGCGCCGACAGCCTCAAGCGTCGCGGGCGATACATCTAGCAAATCAACCTTTGCGCCGTTGGAATAGGTCACAACCCCACGTTCGAATATGGCAGAGGATCCCGCGATGTCCGTAATCGCCGCAGCAATCATCCCGCCGGTGCAGCTTTCAGCGGTGGTGACACGCAGGCCGCGATCAACCGCCAAGCGGACAATGTCAGCTGCAACGCTCATAGCCCCATCACACCATGTGCAAGGGCCGCCAAAGCCAGCACACCAATGGCCGCAAAAACACCCGCGATGACATCGTCAAGCATGACCCCAAGCGCATCACCGCGCCGGTCTGCCCAACCAATCGGGCCGATCTTGGTAATGTCGAACAGCCGGAACAGCGCAAAAGCCGCAATCCAGCCGGGCCAAAAGGTCGTAATCGGCAACCCCATGTTCCACGCGGACAGGGACAGCGGCAAAATGGCGATCCATTGGCCGACCAGCTCGTCCACGACGATTTCGGACGGGTCGTGATCCTCTTGCCCTTCGATCATGACCTTCGTGGCCCACCACCCTTTGAAAAAGCCGACAACGCAGCCCAACAACAACAATGGAAAGCCGCCGATCACATGCAAAAGCCAGGCCCAGGGCAGGGCGACAAGCGACCCCCACGTGCCGGGTGCGGGTTTCAAGTATCCAACACCCATGACGGTCCCGATGATCTGAGCAAGCGTTTTCATGGCTTCACCAGCGTCACAGTGGCCTGAGCCGCAATCCCTTCGCCGCGCCCCGTAAAACCGAGCTTTTCAGAGGTTGTGGCCTTGATCGACACCCGCGATGGCTCCATCCCCATAATGTCTGCCACAGCAGCAATCATCGCATCTGCATGGGGGCCGATTTTGGGTTCCTCACAGATCAATGTGCAATCGACGTTGTTTATGGTGAACCCCATTTCAGCCGCCAAGTCAGTTGCATGGCGTAAGAAGATATGGCTTTCAGCGCCTTTCCACTGTGGGTCAGAAGGCGGAAAATGCCGGCCTATATCGCCCATCGCGAGCGCGCCATAGACCGCATCGGTGATCGTATGAAGCCCCACATCCGCATCTGAATGCCCCTGCAGCCCGCGCGAAAACGGAATGGACACACCGCACAGCATCACGTGATCGCCTTCGCCGAACCGGTGCACGTCAAAGCCATTGCCAACACGAATATCCATAGAGCGTCCTAATATCTGTTCCGCCTGCGCGAAATCTGCGGGGGTGGTGATTTTGATGTTATTGGCGTCACCTTGGGTGATCTGCACCGGCACACCAAAGGCGCGTGCAACTTCGACATCATCGGCAGGCTCGCCAGTGCTTGCGGCATGGGCTGCGAGAATGGTGTCATAGTCGAACCCCTGCGGGGTCTGTGCGCGGTAAAGCCCTGTGCGGTCGTTTGTGCCTGTTACCAAACCATCCTGACCCGTCCAAAGCGCATCTGTCACGGGCAATGCAGGGGCGGCGGCAGGATGCGTCTCAAGGGCAGCAATCACGTCAGAGATCACAGCTTGCGATACACAAGGCCGTGCGACGTCATGGATCAGGACTTTGGTCGTTCCAGTGTCTTCCAAGGCCTTCAATCCGTTGTGCACCGATACGGCCCGTGTCGCACCGCCAAGCGCTATACTATAGCCTGCGGCGGTGAACTCGGCTTGGGCTTGCACGTCATCGGGGTGCAAGACCAAAATAACGCGGTCAATGTCAGGGTGCCGATCAAACGCCGCAATCGTGTGATCCGCCACACGACGCCCTGCAAGCGCTTGCCACTGCTTTGGCACATCACCACCCGCCCGTACCCCGCGTCCGGCAGCAACGATAAGGGCTGAAATTGACATGCAAGTGGCTCCGTTCCGTGTTGAGCACTGTCTAGACTTTGCAGCCACGCTGCGCAATCAGGCCGATAGCTGTGCCTAATTTTTAGGCAAATAGCTTTGACGGCACGGCAAATAGATCGGGTTTTATTGTGGCCCCAAAGGGTTTTCGATAGCAAAGGTGCATCTGCACAAGGATTAGGCGTTGCCGCTTCAAATCGGAAACCTCACGTTAGACCCTCCTGTTTTTCTGGCCCCGCTGGCCGGAATTACAGATGTGCCGTTTCGAAATCTCGTCTCACGCTTCGGCGCGGGGCTGGTGGTCAGCGAAATGATCGCAAGTCAGGAAATGATCCAAGCCAAACCGGGCGTGCGCGAAAAAGCGGAACTTGGGCTGGGCACAGTCAACACCTCTGTCCAACTCGCCGGCCGTGAAGCCTATTGGATGGCTGAGGCCGCGCGCTTTGTAGAAGCCAACGGTGCCGCCCTGATCGACATCAACATGGGCTGCCCCGCCAAGAAAGTCACAAGCGGCTATTCGGGGTCAGCATTGTTGAAAACACCAGATCATGCGCTGAGCCTGATAGAGGCCGTCGTGAACGCTGTGTCCATTCCCGTAACGCTCAAAACACGGCTTGGGTGGGACGACGCACTTCTCAACGCCCCCGACATCGCCAAACGCGCCGAAGAGGCCGGTATTCAATTGGTCACCATCCACGGACGCACCCGTTGTCAGTTCTACAAAGGCCGCGCCGATTGGGCCGCGATTGCGCGTGTGAAAGAGGCCGTGAACATCCCCGTCATCGCCAATGGGGATATCATTGACACAGATACCGCGCGCGCAGCGCTTAAAGCATCGGGCGCTGATGGCATCATGATCGGACGTGGCGCCCAAGGGCAGCCGTGGAAACTGGCCGAGGTCGCGCATGATCTTTACGGACACAGCGCACCGGACGTGCCATCAGGTACTGCTTTGACTGATTTGGTGCAAAGCCACTTTGAAGCGAGCTTGTCTTTCTACGGCAAAATGCTTGGCGCGAAAGTCGCACGCAAACATCTCGGCTGGTACATGGACTATGCAGGCACACCGGGTGCGCTGCGCAAAGAGGTTTTGACGGCCACAAGCCCAGACACGGTGCAGGCGTTGCTGCCCGAAGCCTTGAACGGCCAAGAACACGGGGTGGCCGCATGAGCACTGATCCTTCCATCTGGGCCTCTCTGCCGATCCCTGCGTTTATGATCGACGAAAGCAACAACATTCTAGACGCCAATTCGGCTGCCGAAGGGTTCATCAATGTTTCCGCCAAGTCCGTCATCGGCGATCCGATCTGGGACACAATTGCAATAGATGCACCGCTGGAAGACGCTTTTGCCCGCGCCCGCGCTAATGGCACGCCACTGTTTGTAAATGACGTCGATGTGGGCAGCGGCCAACGCGCGCCGCTGCAATGTGCGCTCCAAATCGCGCCCGTTGTGGACCGGCCGGGCGATATGATTTTGCTGATTACCCCGCGCGAACTGGCAGGGCGCATGACGCAAAGCCATAGTGTCAAGTCAGCGGCCAAATCGGCAATTGGGATGGCCGAAATGCTGGCCCATGAAATCAAGAACCCGCTCGCAGGGATCACAGGGGCCGCACAGCTGTTGTCTATGAGCATCTCGGCAGAGGATCAGGAACTGACCGATCTGATCGTTGAAGAAACGCGGCGGATCGTGAAACTGCTGGAACAGGTCGAACAATTTGGAAACCTCAGCCAGCCGGACTTCAAGCCCGTGAACATCCATGATGTGCTGGATCGGGCGCGGCGGTCTGCGGTGCTTGGGTTTGCAGCACATATGACCGTGATCGAAAGCTACGATCCGTCCTTGCCCTTTGCCTACGGCGATCCGGACCAGCTTTTGCAGATCATCCTGAATTTGCTCAAAAACGCATCCGAGGCGGCGGATCAAATGGGCGGCAAGATCACATTGCGCACTTACTACGAACACTCGTTCCGGCTGCGCCGCAACGATGGCACGGGTCACTCGCTGCCGCTACAGATCGAAATTATCGACGACGGCCCTGGTCTGCCTGACGCCATCAAGGGCGACGTTTTCGAACCCTTTGTATCGGGGCGTGAAAACGGAACCGGACTGGGGCTGGCATTGGTCAATAAAATCGTCGCCGACCATGATGGATGGATTTCGGTGACCTCTGTTCCGGGGCGCACTGTGTTCCGATTGTCCCTTGCACGCGCGCCCACAGATGCGCCCGCACCCGCTGAAAAGGAGATCTAAGCTATGGATGGAACCGTACTGGTCGCAGATGACGACCGCACCATTCGCACCGTTTTGACCCAAGCCCTGACGCGGGCAGGGTGCAAGGTCCACGCGACGTCCAGTCTGACCACGCTGATGCGCTGGGTCGGTGAGGGTAAAGGCGATGTGGTGATTTCAGACGTAATGATGCCAGACGGGAACGGGCTGGAAATGCTGCCCAAGATCTCGGCAGACCGTCCTGAACTACCTGTCATTGTTATCTCTGCGCAGAACACGATCATGACGGCAATTCAGGCCGCAGAGGCCGAGGCCTATGATTATCTGCCAAAGCCGTTCGATCTGCCAGACCTGATGAAACGCACCGCGCGCGCGTTAGAGGCCCGTCGCGCCAAGCCCGCCCCAAGTGCGGCCCGCGATGAACGCCCCGAAGATCTGCCATTGGTTGGACGCACGGCTGCGATGCAAGCACTTTACCGTTTGATTGCGCGGGTGATGAATAGTGACTTGCCGGTGCTGATCTCTGGTGAAAGCGGGACGGGTAAATCCCTGATTGGGCGCGCGATCCATGACTTTTCCGACCGTCGCACCTTGCCTTTCGTGACCGTCACAACCGCCGATCTGCAAGACATAGAAGGCCCAGCGCGGGTGCTTTCAAAGGTCAAAGGCGGCACTCTGATGATAGACGAAATTTCGGACATCTCGGATGAGGTACAGGCACGCATCGTGCGCATGATGGACGCTTCCGGTGAATATGCGCCGCGATTCTTGGCCGCCAGCCAAACGGACCTGTCAGCGGCGATGGAGGCAGGTAAAGTCCGCCAAGATCTCTATTACCGCCTCAGCGGAGCCATCGTGACCGTGCCATCCCTGCGCGAACGGGTCGATGACATCCCGCTGTTGGTCGATCATTTCCTGTCGCGGGTAGAGACAACAAGCGGATCAAAACGCTGGCTGTCAGAGGACGCAGCCGAGGTTATGCGCAGCTATTCTTGGCCCGGCAATGTGCGACAGCTCGAACACGTTGTCAGACGGCTTGGGTTGACCAGCTCTGCCGATGAAATCAGCCGTTCTGAGGTCGAAAACGCGCTTGGCAATCAACCCGAAACAGCGCCTATCCTGCATGGGGGCGATACGGAAAAGCTATCCGATTCCGTGGCGCGTCATTTACGCAGATATTTCGATTTGCATGGCAATATGTTGCCGCCCGCAGGGCTCTACACCCGCATTTTGCACGAAGTTGAGGCGCCAATGATTGAAATTGCGCTCTCTGCGACAGGCGGAAATCAGGCGAAATGCGCGGATTTACTGGGAATTAACCGAAATACTTTGCGAAAGAAGATCACAGACCTCGATATAGAGGTGACACGCCGCCGCAAATTGATGTAAAAGAGCCACATAACCGTGGCCATTCGGTTTTCGACCGGGTCAGGACCACAAAATATAGCGGTACGTCGTGCAGGCGACACATCAATGTGAGGGCAGCGGGTGGTAACCCGGTCACGCAATTCTCGTTGGGCTAGGCTAGGGCGTTTGCGCCGCGTAAAACGCGTGCAAAACGCAGCGACGCTGGGTCTGGTTCTTCTGGCACCTGTCTTGGTGCTGGCCACGTTCCTTGTGCTCGGACCGCTCGACCAAGGATCAAACGCGCTCGGGCTGCGTTTGGTGCTGCTGGCAGATTTCGTCTACGTCATGGTTGTTGCAACGCTGGTCTTGGGCCAGGTGGCACGCTTGATCGCAGCGCGGCGGGCCAAATCGGCGGGGTCGCGGCTGCACCTGCGGCTGACCGGCGTCTTCGCGCTTTTGGCTCTTATCCCAACCGTAACTGTTGCGATCTTCGCGGTTCTGACCGTGAACGTCGGCCTTGAAGGCTGGTTTTCAGATCGGGTCAGCAATGTGGTTGGCAATTCACTCGCCGCTGCCGAAGCCTACGAGCAAGAACAACGCGATGACATCGCGGAAGACGCACGAGCGCTATCTGTTCTGATTGAGCGGTCGCGGCTGGCGGCAGGCGTGCTTGATGACGCCGAAACACGGCAGGTTCTGACCCAAGGGCAGGGCCAGATCCAACGGGGCCTGCGTGAAGCCTATGTCATTGATGGCACGGGCGAAATCAGGGCGCGGGGCGATAGATCGTATCTCTTTGACTTCGACAAACCGACCGACGCGCAGGTGTCAGAGGCCGCCGCCAACGGATTGGCCGTTATTCAAGACTGGGACAACAACGAATTCCGTGCGCTGGTGCGCTTGTCAGGGTTTGTCGACCGCTATCTCTACGTCAGCCGCGACGTGGACGGTGAAATTCTCAGCCTGCTGGATGAAACCCAAGAAACCGTGCGCCTGTACCAACAGCTTGAAAGCGACCGCGGGCGGGTGCTGTTTGAGTTCGGTCTGCTCTACCTCGGCTTTGCGGTGATCCTTATTCTGGCAGCGATCTGGCTGGGCCTTTGGTTCGCAGAACGGTTGTCGCGGCCTGTGGGGCGGCTCACAGGGGCTGCGCAACGGGTCGGGGCGGGTGACTTGGATGTGCAAGTGCTGGAAGAAGACGGTGATGATGAAATTGCCATGTTGGGCCGGTACTTCAACCAAATGACTCGGCAGTTGAAAGGCCAGCGCGATACATTGCTGGACAACACGCGCCAGATCGAACGCAGGCGCCGGATGTTCGACAGTGTGCTTAGCTCTGTCACCTCTGGTGTTGTGGGGCTTGATGCAGAAGGACGGGTGTCCTTCGTGAACCGCTCGGCTGAACGCTTGCTCAACTGGGGTGAAGACCAACAAAGCATCGTCTTGGGCGAATCCATTCCCGAATTTGACCCAATGTTCGATCAACTGGTGAACAGTCGCAAAGAGGTCGTACAGGGCGAAGTAAAAGTCATACGGCAAGGGACGCTGGAAAATCTGCTGGTGCGCATGGCAACACGGCGTAGTGAGGACGGGCGGCTCGAAGGTTATGTGGTCGCCTTTGACGATGTGACCGATCTGGTCAGCGCGCAGCGCATGGCGGCTTGGGGCGATGTGGCGCGACGCATTGCGCATGAAATCAAAAACCCGCTAACCCCGATCCAACTGTCAGCCGAACGGATCAAACGCAAATTTGCCCCCAAGCTGGACGAAGACAGCGAACTTCTGGAACAAATGACCGACGTTATTGTGCGTCAAACCAACGACTTGCGGCGCATTGTTGATGAGTTTTCAAAATTTGCCCGCATGCCTGAACCTGTGCGCCGGCCCGAAGACCTGACGCAACTTGTGCGCGATGCAGTGCTATTGCAGCAAACTGGGCAACCGGATGTGGTACTGAATGCCGAGATCCCGCAAGACACCATCGCGGCCGAGATTGACGCGACCATGATCAACCAAGCGCTGACCAACCTGATCAAGAACGCAGGCGAAGCGATTGTCAGTTTCCAACAAGACGGCGCGCCAGCCGACTTTGCCCCGCAAATCCAAGTGCAGATGACCCAAGCCGAGGCTGTCACAACGATCACAATTGCAGACAACGGCATCGGCCTGCCTGAGGACCGCGCACGGCTGTTTGAGCCCTACGTTACCACACGAAGCGAAGGGACCGGCCTTGGCCTGCCCATCGTGAAGAAGATCATCGAAGAACACGGCGGCACCCTAACGCTCGAAGATGCGCCTGTGTTCGACGACAATACCCGTTTCGGAGCAATGGCAGTGGTCACGCTGCCAACTGCTCCGCTTTCCACCCTAATCAGTAACAATAGCAAAGAGGCGGCAGAGTGAGCCATGAATGATATTCTGATAGTAGATGATGAACGCGATATCCGTGAATTGATCTCCGACATCCTGAAAGATGAAGGGTTCACAACACGGCTTGCAGGCAATTCCGATGATGCCATGAAAGAGATCAACGAAGAGCCACCGGCGCTTTTGATCCTCGACATCTGGCTCAAGGACAGCCGGATGGATGGCATCGACATCCTCAAATCGGTCAAGCGCGACAACCCTGATGTGCCAGTGGTGATCATCTCTGGTCACGGCAACATCGAAATCGCGGTGGCTGCGATCAAACAGGGCGCCTACGACTTCATCGAAAAGCCATTCAACATTGACCAGCTGATGGTCGTGATCCGCCGCGCAATGGAAACCAGCCGCCTGCGCCGCGAAAACCAGTCGCTGAAGCGTCGCGATGTGACAACAGCTGAAATGATCGGATCATCCGCGTCGTTCAAAGCATTGGTCGGGCAGCTTGATAAGGTCACCAAGTCCAACGGGCGGGTCATGCTTTCAGGGCCAGCAGGCGCCGGTAAAGAGGTCGCTGCGCGCTACGTGCATGCCCATTCCAATCGCGCCAATGCGCCCTTCGTGACAGTCAATTGTGCAGGGGTCGAACCTGATCGCATGGAAGAGGTTCTGTTTGGTCGTGAAACAGCGGACCGCGGGGTTGAGCCTGGCTTACTTGAAGAAGCCCACGGCGGGGTCATCTACTTTGACGAAGTCGCGGACATGCCCCTTGGCACCCAATCCAAGATCTTGCGGGTGCTGGTGGATCAACAGTTCCAACGGGTCGGCGGCAATGACAAAGTGCGGGTCGATCTGCGGGTGATTTCCAGCACGAACAAAGACTTGGACGTCGAGATCAAAGAAGAACGCTTTCGGCAGGAACTTTATCACCGCTTGAACGTCGTGCCGATTGCGGTGCCATCCTTAGAAGAGCGCCGCGAAGACATTCCGGTGCTGGCCGAACACTTCATCGAAGGGTTCAACACTAGCCAAGGCTTGCCACTGCGAACACTTAGCGATGACGCGTCAGCTTTGATGCAAACAATGGTCTGGCCGGGCAACGTGCGGCAATTGAAGAACCTGATCGAACGGGTGCTGATCCTTGGAGACGGCTCCGGCCCTATTGAGGCACGCGAATTGCCGTCCGAAGAAGACGTGGCTGGCGAAGAGGGTCGCGTGGTGCTGTCAGGTGCCTTGGCGACCTTGCCCCTGCGCGAAGCCCGCGAAGCGTTCGAGCGTGAATACCTGCTCACCCAGATCAACCGCTTTGGCGGCAACATCAGCCGGACAGCGAACTTTGTCGGCATGGAACGCTCGGCACTGCACCGCAAGCTCAAATCGCTTGGTGTTGTGACCTCGTCCAAATCCGGCGCACGGGTCGCGCATGTGGACGAAGAAGAGCAAGTCCAAGCCGCCGAATAACTTTGGAGAGGGCGGGCTTCAGTTTGTAAGCCCGCCCTCCATCCGCGCCAGAACATCAAGGCCCTGCATTTTAAGGTAGTGCAGAATGTCGATAAACACCCAGTTCTCGGCCAGCTTATCCCCGTCACGGCGATATACATCCACCACACGCATATCCGCAGGTTGGGCCGCATTGCCAGGCAGCCCCATATATCCGCCGACAGGATGCAGCGTTAGATTGGGCCAACCAAAGAAACACCCGTAATTGCCCTCGGCCATCCGGCAGACATGCCCGTTGAAAATTCGCTCGCCCGTGTGGCGGCGAAACGGTTGCTGGTGCTGCTCGATATAGCGGTCAATGGTATAGGTCGCCCCTATGCCCGCAGGGCCCCACCACAACATATCATCCGACCAGCATTGCTTCAGTTCTTCCTGTGGGGTCAAAGGCTTGCCCGCATTGGCCGCATCAATGTCGCCAATCATGCGGTTGATCAGATCAAGCGTTGTTTGGCCCTCGGCAGGGTCAGATGCGTCGCGCAAAAGCCCGTCATGGGTCATCGGGCCAGGTTGTACCAAATGGGCACCTGTTTGGGGCGGCAGAGGGGTTAAACCGGCTTGCAGCATCAGATGCAAAATATCGCAGAAAAACGCTGTTTCAGCGATCTTGCCGTCTTCAACGCGGTGAAACTCGGCATAGCGGAGCATCGCAATCTTGCCCGTCGGCGGAATGCCAAGGAAAGTTTGATCAAACAGCCCCATCAGATGGCCCATCGACATGACCCATGTGCCGGTTTTGCCGTCTGTGGTATCAACGCCGGCCAGAAACACGTCCTCACGCCGCTGCAGACGGGTCAGGGCGGTTTTTAAGGGCATCCATACAGTCTCAGCGACGGCCTTCGCGCCAGACAGCTCATTAAATGGATGCACACCGCGCCATCCATAGGCGTCAGCAGTATGCGCCTCAATCACGCGGGCTGTGTCAGCTACATCTGCATGGACAAGGGCTGCGTTATAGGCAAGAGCAACCGCTTTTGCGGCTTGAAGGTCTGTCATGGTCTTTGCTTCTTCTTATGGGGTGGAGGTCACGATCTGCCACGAACCACCTTTGTTGCGGATCACGCAGGAATTTGGGGTCAAGGCAGGCAGAGTTTTGGTGGCCGCAGGCTGAACACTGCGGGCGATGCGGTCGGGACAGGGTGGAATCTCAACCGGCCGGTAGCCCTTGGCAGCCATGCATTGAGCATTGGCACGCGCGCGCAGGGACTTATTTGCATCATAGCTATAAACCTCACCCTCGATCCAATATCCGCCTTTGGTGATGCAAGAGCCATCTGGTTTGCAAAACTTGCGCGGTGGGACATATCGGGGCGGGGTGGTGCGGATCTGGGTTGCAACAGGAACGTCCCGCAAGGCCCTGATTTCACAGGCTGTTGTGTCAGACTGCAGCCGCGCCACTGGCACGCCCGTTTTGTAATAGGTGGACAGGGGCAAACAGCCCGAAAGGGTTAAAACCACAGCCGCAAAGATCAATCTGAGTCGCATAACCCAAGTGTGGGGCATGTCAGGCCCCATGACAATTGAATTGACCCCTTTGGGCCTCTCTGTCATTCCAATGAACCAATAAGCCCTAAGGGACACGAGGACCCATATGAAGGTCATCATTTGCGGTGCAGGACAGGTCGGATGGCAGATCGCAAGGCATCTGTCAGGCGAGCAAAATGACGTTACCGTCGTCGACAGCAACCCCGATCTTGTACGCCGCGCCACCGATACGCTTGATGTGCAGGGGATCGCAGGCTTTGCGAGCTATCCGGACATTCTGGATCGGGCAGGGGCGCGGGATGCGGAAATGATCATCGCCGCCACCCATTCCGATGAGGTCAACATGGTGACCTGTCAGGTCGCGCACTCGGTTTTCGGGATCAACCGCAAGATCGCACGGCTGCGCAGCCAGTCTTACCTTGATGTGATCTATTCCGATCTCTACCGCCGCGATCACATGCCGATTGATGTGGTGATCTCGCCCGAAAAAGAAGTCGCCGCCGCCGCCATGCAGCGTCTGTCTGCCACAGCCGCCTTTGACACCGAAACCTTCATGGAAGGCAAAGCCCAGCTTCTCGGCATCACCATCGAAGACGATTGCCCCGTCATAAACACTCCGCTTCGCCAGTTGACCGATCTTTTCTCGACGTTGCGGGTCATCGTGGTAGGGGTGCGCCGTGAAGGCACGCTTTTTGCCCCTGAATCCGGCGATCAGCTGTTCAAAGGCGATGATTGCTACGTTTTTGCCCATGTGGATGACATCCAGCGCACCATGGAAGTCTTCGGCAAGGCCATGAACAAGCAAGAGCGCATCGTGATCGTCGGTGGTGGCAACGTCGGGCTGACCGTGGCCCATGCCGTTGAAAACCTACCCGACCGTATCCGCGCAAAAGTGATTGAGAAGAACCGCAAATGCGCCGAACGCGCGGCAGCGGCTCTTGAACGAACGATTGTGCTCAACGGGGACGGGCTGGACAGCGCGTTGCTGGCCGAGGCTGGCATTGCCCGTGCCGATGCCATGCTGGCCGTGACCGACGACGACAAAACCAACATGCTGGCCGCTGTGCGCGCCAAGGCCGAAGGCTGCCCCTATGCCATCGCGCTCATCAACGACCCGACACTGGTGCCGCTGATGGGCCCGCTTGGCATTGACGCCTATATCAACCCGCGTGCCACAACCGTTTCCAGCATCTTGCGCCACATCCGACACGGACGTGTGCGCGCGGTCTATTCCATAGGCGACGCCGAAGCCGAGGTGATCGAGGCCGAAGTGCTCTCCACATCTCCAATGGCCGGCCAAAAACTGCGCAATATCGACTTCCCTGAAGGCGTGCTTGTCGGTGCAATCCAAAAAGGCGATGAAGTCATCCGCCCCGAAGGCAGTACACGCATCGAAGAAGGCGACGTGATTGCTATTTTCGCCATGGCCAAAGACGTGCCAGAGGTCGAACGCCTGATGCAAGTCACCATCGATTTCTTCTAATCCATGCAGTCCGGGCGCACATTTTGGGACAAAATCGCGGAACTTCCGCTGTTTTTGCTCATCTGCGGGGTCTTTGCATTGTCCATGTATGTGCCCGCCGTCGTGGCACGGGTGGCAGACCAAGATCACATTGCACGCACTTTCTTCTATGCAGGCACGCTCGGCCTGATCGTGGTCATTCTGATCTCCATCGCGGTCAACGGACGGCGGTTCAACGACAGTGCGCTCACGCCATTGGTGTCGCTATTTGCCTGCTTTGCAGTGCTGCCCTTCGGGCTGGCAGTCCCGTTCTTTGAAGGGGTGCAAACGACGTCTTTCATGAACGCCTATTTTGAAATGACCAGCGCGATCACTACGACAGGGGCCACAATCTTCGATGACCCTGAAAGGCTGGCCTCATCCTTGCACCTGTGGCGGGCGCAGGTCGGCTGGCTCGGCGGGTTGATCATGTGGATCGCGGCCTCTGCTATTCTGGCCCCTTTGAACTTGGGCGGGTTTGAAATCACCACCCAAGCCGAACCGGGGCAGCTCGATAGCAGATTGTCCCAGATCGTACGGGCAGACCCGCGCAAACGGCTGTTTAGAACGGTGATGGTGATGCTGCCAATCTATTCGGTGCTGACCATCAGCCTATGGGTTCTGCTGTTCATCGCAGGCGACACACCACTGGTCGCGCTTTGTCATGCGATGGCGATTATGGCGACCTCTGGCATCTCGCCCGTCGGTGGGCTGGCCGAGGCCGGATCAAGCTGGATCGGGGAAGCTATGATGCTGTTTTTCCTCGTCTTTGCAGTGTCTCGACTGACCTTTGCCAATGACATTGCCTCTGACACAGGACGGGTCCTACGCCGCGATCCGGAATTCAAAATCGGATTGATCATCGCAGTGATGGTGCCCTTAGTCTTGTTCTCAAGACACTGGATCGGCGCATGGGACTTTGAGCAATCAGACAGCTTGATCGGCGGGTTAGAGGCCTATTGGGGCACACTTTTCACAGTGATGTCCTTCCTGACAACAACCGGCTTTGAAAGCACCAGTTGGGACGAAGCACAGGCATGGTCGGGGCTTGGAACACCGGGCATGGTGCTGATGGGGCTGGCCTTGATCGGTGGCGGTGTGGCCACAACCGCTGGCGGGGTCAAACTTCTACGGGTCTTCGCGCTTTACCAAAACGGACGGCGGGAAATGGAGCGGCTGGTACACCCTTCATCTGTATCTGGGTCCAAGGAACTCGGCGGTCGGGTCCATCGCCAAGGCGCTTTTTCGGCATGGATCTTTTTCATGATGTTCGCGGTCACGCTTGCCTTCATCACGGTGTTGCTGGCCTTTATGGGGGTCAGCTTTGAAGATGCGATTGTTTTGGGGGTCTCAATGCTGACCACAACAGGCCCGTTAACCCAAGTCGCAGGTGAAGTGCCGATTGTACTGGCCGAGCTTTCGGGGGCTACAAAAGTGGTCCTCTGTGCCGCTATGGTCGTGGGGAGGTTGGAAACACTGGCGATTATCGCAATGATCAGCCCAGAATTGTGGCGAAATTGAACCGTTTTTACTTTGTGACAAGGCACTTAAGCATTTTAGACTAGAATCTTGAGAAACGTCATTTCATAAGTACGCCAAGAAACGCGGGGGCACATCCGCTGCGCAACAATAAAAAAGGTATAAAGCGTAATGGCTTCGGATAGACAAAACCTTCAAGACGCATTCCTTAATCACGTCCGCAAAACCAAAGTTCCGGTGACAATCTTCTTGATCAACGGGGTAAAACTGCAAGGCGTCATCACTTGGTTTGACAACTTCTGCGTGTTGCTGCGCCGCGATGGCCAGTCTCAGCTGGTCTATAAGCACGCGATTTCGACAATCATGCCGTCCCAGCCGATCAGCCTTTATGAGGGCGAAGACGCCGAGTGATGGATCACGCACCTGTTGTCACACGGGCGTGGGTGCTCCATCCTGATATCAAATCCGACCGCAACAGACGCAACGCTGCCGATGCGCTTTCTGAAGCCGTATCGCTGGCCGAAGCGCTGCCTGATCTCGAAGTGGTCAACGCAGATGTCGTGCCTCTGCCCAAACCTCATGCCTCCGCTTTGTTCGGATCAGGCAAGATCGAAGAACTCGCAGCACAGTTCAAAGCCGCCGAGATCGATCTGGTCCTCATCGATGGCCCCGTCACCCCCGTCCAACAGCGCAACCTTGAGAAAAAGTGGAAGGTCAAACTGCTGGATCGGACCAGCCTGATCTTGGAAATTTTCAGCGACCGCGCCGCCACCCGCGAAGGGGTGCTACAGGTCGAAATGGCGGCTCTCACATACCAACGCACACGGCTGGTACGGGCCTGGACCCACCTAGAACGGCAACGCGGCGGGCTTGGCTTCGTCGGCGGTCCCGGTGAAACCCAGATCGAGGCTGACCGCCGCGCCATCGACGAACAATTGCTCAGCCTCAAACGGCAGCTCGAAAAGGTCGTCAAAACCCGCACTCTGCACAGGGCAGCACGGGCCAAAGTGCCTTATCCGATCGTCGCACTTGTGGGCTATACAAACGCAGGCAAATCCACACTCTTCAACCGGCTCACAGGGGCCGAAGTCATGGCCAAGGACATGCTCTTTGCAACGCTCGATCCAACCATGCGATCATTGGAACTTGAGGACGGGCCGGAGATCATCCTCTCCGACACCGTGGGCTTCATCAGCGATCTGCCGACACAGCTTGTCGCCGCCTTCCGCGCGACCCTCGAAGAGGTACTTGCCGCAGACGTCATCTGCCATGTCCGCGATATCTCCCACCCGGAGACGGAAAACCAGGCGGCAGATGTGCGCACAATCCTAGGCGATCTCGGCGTGGATGACAGCCGGCCCGTGATCGAGGTCTGGAACAAGGTCGACCTCCTTGATCCCGCCGACGCAGAAGCGATGGCACAGCGCGCCAGCAGAGATGAAGACATCATTGCGGTTTCAGCGCTCACCGGACGGGGTTTGGAAGACTTCCAAAAACGGGTCACAACCCTGCTGGAAGGGGAGCTAACAACAGAAACCCTCACCCTGCCATTTGCGGCAGGCAAGGCACGGGCATGGCTGTTCGATCAAGACGTTGTGCAATCCGAAAGCCAAACCGACACAGGGTTCGAAATCACCGTGAAATGGACAACCAAGCAGGCCGCACAATACGTGAAACTCTAACGCCAGCCCCACTTTCTTCTTGGTCCAAATACCTCCGCCGGAGGCCCAAAAAATGGTACGTGGCCGTCAGGCCACCCCTT
>CAZWSE010000067.1:0-15791 GCA_964636575.1 uncultured Sulfitobacter sp.
GCGATGATCGGATGAATGCTTGCCGCCCAAAGACTGTCGCTTTTGCCAGCCCATCCGTACCAGCGCAAACCTGCAAGATTTTCAACCGTTGGGCTATTGCGCGTTAAAACGATCCGCCCAATCGCTTTGGGGTCTGGTGTGGTGTAGGATCGGTCGCGATCATGGCAGGTGGAACAGGACATCGTGCCATCGATCGACAACTCTGTGGCTTCAAACAAAACCTTCCCAAGCGCAATTGCGTCTGCGTCACCAGAGACACGATTGCTCGGGTCCAGAGCGACGGATGGCGGCCAAGGCCCGAACGAAAGGGTCTGCGCGATTTCATCCTTCGTCAGCAGAATGTCAGCCTGCGCCACGCTTGAAATAAGATAGAACATCCAAAAAAGCCCGCGCATCATTGTACTGAGACCGCATGGGTGTAGGCGACGGATTTATCGTCAAAATCTATGGTGACCCGAACTTCCCACATGCCGGGCATATGAAACAGCATTCCGTCCACAGCGAACAGACCATCGCCCATCCCAGTCACCTCAGGCCGATAGTTCATGCCATGCTGATGGGCAGGCATAATCGCATCGACGCGCACACGTTTCGCCACGGCTGGGTCGCAGACCTTAACCTGCATTGAAAACGGCTGCGCCAAAGGAATATCGGCTATGGAAACATAGGCCTTCTGGGCATCCACATCATCTGAGATCAAACGCGAGCCTTGCGTGTCACAGGCAAGCGCAGTCCCGCAGGATGCCAAAACCAAAACGCCAGCCTTGATCATTATTGCTCCAGCATCCGCTCTGCATTGGCGAAGGCGATGTTCTTGGCAACGTCCGCAGGCAAAAGCGCCAACCATTTGCGGGAAAACTCGGCATGCGGACCAACATAGTACCAGCGTTCAGGGGCAAAGGTATCGGTTCCAACCATAAACCGGTCGGGATGCGCCAGAAACGCAGCACGCCAGTCAGGGTCCAGTTTGCCGCGTGCGACCATATCCGACCGAAACGCCAAATCGGCCCAAAGGGCAGGGTAGGTGTCCAAGGCATCAACCACATTGGCAGGTTCATCAAAGCCGGAATGCGCCCACAGAACGCGCGCCTCTGGCCAGCTTTCAAAGATCAGATCAAGCGCTTCGCGGTCTCCATGATGGTGCAGCAGAAGATCACGTTCTTTGGCAAGCTCGATCAGCCGCTGGATAACGGGGGTTTTGATGTCATCCCCATAGGCGTGAAATTCGCCAATCGCCTCATAGGTATTTTCGGCAAGGTTCTTTTCCAGATAGTCGATGACGGAACTGTCGTGCATCCAAGTGCTGATGGCACCGCGACGGCGATAGGGCCGTAGGGCAGGCACAATTATGTCGGGCGCGGCCGCGACAAGCAATTGCGTTCCATTGTCGTCTGAACTGGACACCAGCGCCTTACGGACACCGGCATCGCGCAAAATCTTGACCACTTGTTCAGGCGGCACCTGCTGAACAGCATCATGGCTGTAGTGAATATGCGCATCAAAGAGCCGAAGGTCCTGAGACTGTGCAGCTGTCACCAGAAGTCCTGACAGCAAAATCGTTGCGAGCCGTATCATACGCGGTGGTCTCCCTATTCCGACACCACGAGAACGTGCCATAGAGAGGAGGAGTCAATCGCCTAATCTGGATTGTTTCAATAAGGTTTGATCGCTGGCCCAATGTCGGCATAGCTTGCGAAGGCTTGTAGTGTTGCAAGCGATACCTATCTACCGCCAAAATATTTGATCTAGGTTACGCCACAACAAACGACGCGAACCCGCGCACAAAGGAACGCCACCTTGCCAGATGGACATGACAGCCCCGGGTTCCCCAAGCTGAACCGCGCCTACAACACCGTGTTTCGACCTGATGCACTTACACTTGGATTGGTTGTGCCGATTGATGCGCATCAACACAGCGCGGTGCCGGATATGTCGCGCCATATAGAACGGGCAAAACTGGCAGACGACCTTGGTTTTGCCGCGCTTTGGCTGCGAGATGTGCCGTTCAATGTGCCAAGCTTTGGCGACGCGGGGCAGATGTTTGACCCATTTGTCTACCTCGGGCTTTTGGCAGGGGTAACCCAAGACATCGCCCTTGGGGTGGCCAGCATCATTCTTCCCCTGCGGCATCCGGCACATGTGGCAAAGGCGGCAGCTTCTGCGGATCAACTGTCTGGTGGGCGGCTTTTGCTCGGGGTGGCCTCTGGTGATCGGCCCGAAGAGTATCCGGCGCTGGGCATGACTTTCCCCGACCGCGGCGCCCGCTTTCGGGACAGCTTTGACTACATCCGCGCGATGGCGATGGACACCCCAAGCTATGCGGGCAGCCATGGCACCTTAAACGGCACAATGGACATGCTGCCCAAACCAGCGGCGGGGCGCATACCAATGCTGATCACCGGCGGGTCGCAGCAAGCCCCCGATTGGATCGCGCAGCATGGCGACGGGTGGATGACTTATCCCCGCAGTGCAGGCGCGCAATCGCAGTTGGTGTCGCAATACCGCGACAACACAGTGCAGGCAGGCGGTGTGCCCAAGCCCGTCATGCAATCGCTTTACGTTGATCTTGTCGCCGAGCCCGACGCTGAGCCAACCCCGATCCATCTCGGCTTTCGGTCGGGCGTGACCTTCCTGAAATCCTACCTGAACGAGCTGCAAAGCAACGGTATCAACCACGTGGCGCTAAACCTGCGTTTCAACCACGCAGATATCGAGGACACCCTCAACCGTTTGGCCGACACCCTTCTGCCGGACTTTCCATCACAAGGACGACCGCAATGAGCAAAACAGTATTCATCACCGGCTCCACCGATGGCATCGGACTTTTGACCGCAAAGACGCTCTCGGATCAGGGGCACAAGGTCATCCTGCACGGGCGCAGCGCTGCAAAGCTGGACGCAGCAGCACGCGACATCGGCGGGACACCATCGACGTTTCAGGCTGATTTGTCCTCGTTGACCGAAACGGTCGATCTTGCCCGTGCGGTGCTTGATAAACACGACCACATCGATGTGCTCATCAACAACGCTGGCGTTCTCAAAGCAGGCGATCCAATTTTGCCAAACGGACAGGACATCCGGTTCGTGGTGAACACGCTCGCCCCTTATGTGCTGACACAGGCGCTGCTGCCTGTGATCCCAAAAGACGGTCGCATCCTCAATCTGTCTTCGGCAGCACAGGCCCCCGTCAGCGCAGAGGCCATGAAAGGCGAGATCAGACTGGACGACATGGGGGCCTATGCGCAAAGCAAACGCGCGATCACCATTTGGTCGCAGGAACTTGCCAAAGAGCTGCCGCAAGGCCCTGCCGTCTTTCCGGTCAATCCAGGGTCGCTGCTGGCGTCCAAGATGGTCAAAGAAGGCTTCGGGATTGCGGGCAATGACTTGCAAATCGGGGCGGATATCTTGTGCAAACTGGCCCTAGAAGACAGCCTCGCAAGCGAGACGGGCAAGTATTGGGACAACGACGCAGGCGGGTTCGCAGCGATCCCTGCTGGCGCAGATGTGCAGCAGGTGATGGATACGATCAAAGCCTTGGTTCAATAAGCTCCGGCAATCCGCGACTGCATGAATACTGGTCAAATTCGCCCTAAACGTCTGCATATTGGGCATCGGGCGAATTTTCTGAGCCTGCACTACAGGCAAGCCTGCGTCCTTATTCGCAATCCTGCGCGGCTGTTCCAAAACACACTTTGTGGAAAAGAACCTGAATATCGCCGTCGTGGAAGCGGACAGAGATCGCGCATTGTCCATCGTTGATGCGCTCAAGGCGGAAGGCTGGGACAACATCAACGTCTTTGGGGATGCGTCCAGCTTAGCCTGAAAGCCGGCCGACCTACAGCCCGATCTAGTCTTAATCGACCTGACCAATCCCACCCGCGACGCGCTGGAACAGATCAGCATCGCATCGCAGGCTCAGACCCGCCCCGTGGCGATGTTCGTTGACCAATCCGACGAAGAAATGACCCAACTCGCGATCAATGCAGGGCTTGGCGCCTATGTGGTCGGCGCACCCGAACCCGACCGCGTGCGATCTGTGCTCAAGACCGCGATTGCGCGGTTCCAGATGATGAGCCAGATGCGCAGAGAACTTGAAACCGCCAAACAAGCGCTTGTAGATCGCAAAACTCTTGATCGCGCAAAGGGGATGATCATGCGGGTCAAAGGGGTCTCCGAAGAAGAGGCCTATAGCCTGCTGCGCAAAACCGCGATGTCGCAGAACCGGAAAGTCATCGACGTGGCCCATGCGCTGCTGACGGCCTCGGATATTCTGGGATGACGGGCCGTGTTCTCAAATGCGGATATGTGCCGCTGGTGGATTCAGCCCCGCTTATCATCGCGCGCGAACTCGGCTTTGCTGCGGATGAAGGTTTGACGCTCAACCTATTGCGGCAGCCCTCATGGGCGGCGCTTCGGGATTTGCTGGCGCTAGGGCATCTGGATGCGGCGCATATGTTGGCACCTATGCCTTTGGCCATGTCGCTGGGGCTTAGCGGGACGGCGGTGCACATCGACACGGCGATGGTTTTGTCGACCAACGGAACGATCCTTGGGGCATCAAACGCGGTCGCGGCGAAAATGCGCGAACACGGCTGGACCCCGCAAGATCTCAATCCCAAAGCCGTCGCTAAGGCCATAGCTGCCGTTTCTGACACGCCGCTGCGGGTCGGGGTGCCGTTTCCTTATTCCATGCACCGGCTGTTGTTGGACTACCTGATCGAAGACGACGCACCGGATGTATCCAAAGCGCTAACCTTTGTAACAACGCCGCCCCCCTTGATGGCTGCCGCCGTAGCAGCGGGAGAACTTGACCTATTCTGCGTGGGCGAACCTTGGGGCACAGTTGCGGTCACGTCAGGGGTGGCCGAGCTGATCTTGCCCGGCTCCGCAATCTGGGCGCATGCCCCTGAAAAGGTGCTGGGCACACGTCGAGACTGGGCGGAACAAAACCCCGATACACTGGGCGCGTTGCTGCGGGCGGTGTACCGGTCCTGTCACTGGTTGGATCAGGCAGAAAACAAACCGCTCGCGGGTGAGCTGCTGGGCAAGTCGGAACATCTGAACCTGCCAGATCACGCCATTGACCCTGCGCTGTCGGGGCTCATTGTGCCGCAATCGGGTGCGGCGCCTTGGAAAGTACCGAATTTCCTCAAGTTCCACGCCCAAGCGGCGACCTTCCCGTGGCGCAGCCAATGCGCTTGGATCGGGGCGCGGGTTGCGCGGTTTCATGATCTTAACGCCGAGGATGTCGTGAACGCCGGCGCCGCCTGCATGCGGTCTGATCTCTACCGCACGCGGCGCAGAAGAGGCCGAAGCCCTCAAAGCAGAAGGTCTCGAATTCGAAATCGTCCCCGGCGTGACAGCAGCAAGCGGGGCAGCGGCTGCGGCAGGGGGGGTTCTAACCGAGCGCGGCAAGACTGATACGCTTGTTCTAACCACAGGCACAAAGGCTGATCCCGGGGACCGTTCCAACTGGTTGCAAATGCTTAAAAACCAGTGCCGCGTTGTGGTCTACATGGGCGTCGGAGCCGCCGCCGACATCGAGACCGACCTGCGCAAGGAAGGCATCGCCTCGCAGGTCACCGTCCAGATCATCGCCAATGCACAGCAACCCGACCAACAGATCGAAACCTGCCAAGGCGACGGGTTGGTCGACTGCCTGCGGGACGCAAATATCAAGAACCGCGCGATCCTGAGCTTTGCGATGGGTGATGACGTAGAACGCGTCATGATACCCGGCCAAATCCAACCCATGGCAATGGCAGTCGCCTGACCGCGGGGGGTATTTGGCAGTCCTGACCAGATCATTTGTGTTGACACGTCGCCCCGCACACGTGCAGCGTCAGGGGTAGGACAAGCACAAGGGTCAGCACATGCTGGGACGCAGCGAAAAGATGGATACGGGACGACGCGCAACCGGTTGCGATCTTGTTGTCAGTCCCGCTGGGAAGCAAAGCGGCTAACCCAAACCTGACCGATCAACGGTCATCCAAACTTCCCATTCTTTCGCGGTCATATTTCAATGCTCAAATCCGACGGGCTTCGCCTTGCCATCGATATCGGTGGCACCTTCACCGACACTGTTTTGGTCAGTGCTGAAGACACCATTCTGGCCACCACCAAAACGCCAACGACCCCCGCAAACCCGACACTCGGCGCGCTTGCAGGGGCGGAACGGGTGTTGGCTGACGCAGGCGGCAACTGGTCCCAGATCACGGGCTTCATTCACGGCACGACGCTGGCCACCAATGCACTGATCGAACGGCGCGGGGCGGTCGTGGCGACGGTGACGACAGCAGGCTTCCGCGACATCCTCGAAATCGCCTACGAACGCCGCTACAGCCAATATGACATCAACCTCGAAAAGCCCGATCTGATCGTACCGCGCAAACGGGCTTTCACCATTGCAGGGCGCATGAACGCCAGCGGCGATGAACTCCAAGCGCTTGATGAAGCCGCTGTGGAAGGCTTGGCCCAAGACCTCACCGAAAGCGGCGCCACCGCCGTCGCCATCTGTCTGATGCACAGCTACGCCAACCCCGCACATGAGCTGAAGCTGCGTGATCTGTTGCAATCGGCTTTGCCCGATCTGGTCATCTCTCTGTCGCATGAGGTCAGCCCCGAAGCGCGTGAATTTGACAGGCTCTGCACGACCATTGCCAACGCCTATATCCAGCCCCTGATGGCGCGTTATCTGACCGACTTCCAAGACAGGTTTGCAGCACAGGGTTTGACTTGTCCGATCCTGATGATGACGGCAGGGGGCGGGATGACCACGATTGACACTGCGGCGCGTCTGCCGATCCGGCTGGTCGAAAGCGGCCCTGCGGGGGGCGCTATTCTGGCAGCAAGGATCGCGGCCGAAACAAATGAACCCGAAGTGCTCAGCTTTGATATGGGCGGCACCACGGCCAAGCTTTGCCTGATCGATAAGTTCCGCCCGCAAACCACCCGCCGCTTTGAAATCGCACGTGCCGAGCGGTTCATCAAAGGCTCAGGCATGCCCGTGCGCATCCCAGTGGTTGAGATGATCGAAATCGGGGCAGGCGGGGGATCCATCGCGCATGTGGACAGGCTCGGGCGGTTACAGATCGGACCAGACAGCGCAGGATCCGAACCAGGGCCGGCTGCTTTCGCCAAAGGCGGGACCCAGCCTACTGTGACGGATGCGGATGTGACCCAAGGCTTGATTGACCCCTCATTGTTCGCCGAAGGCAGATTGGAAATCGACACGCAAGCGGCAGAAGCTGCCGTGACGAAAGACGTGGGCGCGCCTTTGGGATTGGGCCCCGCAGAGGCCGCCTTCGGGATCAGTGAAATCGTTGATGAAAACATGGCCGCGGCAGGCCGGATGCACGCGGTTGAATCTGGCAAAGACCTGAACGCGCGGTTGATGATTGCTTTTGGCGGCAATGGCCCTTTGCATGCAACACGGGTCGCGCGCCGCGCGCAGGTACAGCGCATCCTCATCCCCAATGATCCGGGCGTCGGGTCCGCAGTAGGGTTCCTGTTCGCGCCAGTGTCCTTTGAGATCGTACGCTCAAAATACTGCACACTGGATACACTCGATCTTGAGGGGCTGAACCGCTTTTTGGATGACATGATCACCGAGGCCGAAACCGTCGTGCGCGCAGGGGTGCCAAACGGCCCACTGACCCAAAGACGGGTTGGCTTCATGCGGTATCATGGACAAGGCCACGAAATCGAAGTCGCGCTGCCGGACCGCAGGTTGACAGCAGGTGATATCCCGGCGTTGCTCGCCGCGTTTGAAACCGCCTACAGCCACCAGTTCAGCCGCGCCGTACCGGGCATGACGGTTGAGGTGCTCAATTGGGCGGTTGAGGTTTCATCTGAGCCTACACCACTGCGCCGCTACGACAACGACACACCAAAACGGACCAAGCCCGAACCCATGGGCAGTCGCCAAATCCTTTGTGACGTAACAGGCGATTGGTGCGCAGCCGCGATTTATGACAGGACAACGCTCGCCGCAGGAGACCACTTTGACGGGCCAGCCCTCATCATCGAGCCGCAAACAACCACATTCGTCAGCGCCGACTTTTCAGCCCGCATAGACGGCGGCGGCAATATCTGGCTAGATCGACGGAAGGACGGCTGAAATGACCGAAACCAACACCCGATTGCAAGTCATGTGGAACCGGCTTCTGGCCGTGGTCGAAGAGCAAGGCCAAGCGCTTATCCGTGCAGCCTTCAGCCCTATCGTGCGCGAATGCGGGGATATCTCAGCAGGCATTTTTGATGTGCAGGGCCGGATGCTGGCGCAGGCCGTGACAGGCACGCCGGGGCACATCAACACAATGGCCGAAGCCGTCAAAACCCTATGCGCGCAGTTCAACCACGCCGATATGAAGCCGGGCGACATCTACATGACCAACGACCCGTGGATCGCGTCGGGGCACTTGAATGACTTCCTGCTGATGATGCCTGTTTTCCATGATGGCGAAGTCATCGGGTTCACATCCTGCACGTCTCATCTGGTGGATCTCGGCGGGCTTGGGATGGGGCCGGAAGGATCCGATATCTACGACGAAGGGCTTTTGATCCCGCCCTGCAAGCTGATGGACGCAGGCACGCTCAACGCTTTTTTGATGGATGTCGTCAAAGCCAATTCCCGCGAACCCATTGCCAACGAAGGCGACATCTACGCGCTGATCGCCTGTTGCGAAGCGGGTGCGGCGCGGCTGTCCGGGATGATGGACGAATTTGGGATCGACGATCTGACGGGCCTTGCGGACTACATCATCGACACGTCCTACCAAGGAACGCTCAAGGCCATCGCAGACTTGCCCAAAGGCACATGGCACAGCACGCTCACAGTTGACGGCTACGAACATCCCGTTGATCTGCATGCAACGCTGACCCTAGCCGAAACAGAAGTGCATCTTGATTTCACAGGCACCTCTGGACTGTCAAAGAAGGGCATCAACGTACCGCTCAACTACGCGACCGCCTACTCGGTCTTTGCCCTGCGCTGCATCATCGGGCCGGACATTCCAAACAACGCAGGCTCGCTTTCAGCGTTTCGGGTGACAGCGCCAACCGATTGCATTCTGAACGCACAGGCCCCCGCACCCGTGGCCATGCGCCATACCATCGGGCAGATGACGCCCGATCTGGTCTATGGCTGCCTGTCACAAGCCGCCCCTGACAAAGTGCCAGCCGAGGGCGCATCGTGCATGTACGATCTGCCCCTGCGCCATGTGCCCGAAACGGTCCACCAAGGTGGCACGCAATTTGCGCTGGAACTGGTCTTCAATGGCGGCACAGGCGCGCGCCCGCAGCGGGACGGGTTGTCGGCAACCGCCTTCCCATCGGGGGTCTGGGGGTCCCAGATTGAAACGACCGAAGCCGTGGCCCCCGTGTTGTTCTCGCGCCGCGAGCTGCGCCAAGACAGCGGTGGCGCAGGTCAGTATCGTGGCGGCTTGGGGCAATTCATCGAACTCCAATCCGCAGTGGATGAGGACTTCTTGGTATTTCTGTCAGTCGAGCGTGTTTTGAACCCGGCCAAAGGACGTCATGGCGGGCAAGCCGGTGCCGCAGGCCGCATTCGGATAGGCAAAGACGGGGACGACCTGCCAAGCAAAGGCGAGGTTCGGGTCAAAGCTGGCGAAACCCTGTTCTTTGAAACACCGGGCGGGGGCGGGTTCGGACCACCGCAAGACCGCAGTGCAGACAACCTTCAGCGCGACCTTAAGGACGGGTTGATCAGCCAGACTGGCGCGGCGGCCTACAGGGGCAAGGCATGATCAAACCGACCCCTCATATCGCGGCCATGTCGGCTTATGCCCTTGCAGACCTAAGCGCGCCAAAGGGCAAGCGGCTCATCTCCCTGTCGCAAAACGAAAGCGCGCTGCCGCCCAGCCCGAAGGCGATCAAAGCAGCGGCAGAAGCCATCGGGCAAGGACAGCTTTACCCCGACCCCGATTGGACCGACCTGCGCATGGCCTTGGCAGACCTGCACAGGATTCCGACAGCCAACGTTCTTTGCGGCAACGGCTCAATGGAGCTTATCGCAAGCCTCGCCCATGCCTACGCGGACCCGCATAATGCTATCCTCGCACCTGCCCACGCCTACCCGTTCTTCAAAACAGTCGCGCAACTGGCGCAGGCCCGCTTTGACACCGCGCCCGAGGACACAACCACCGTTTCGATCGACAAACTTCTGGACGCTGTGCAGCCGGACACAGGCATCGTCTTCATCGCCAATCCGGGCAACCCGACAGGCACGCGGATACCACGATCAGAGATTGTCCGGCTCAGGAATGAACTACGCCCCGACATCCTGCTGGTGATCGACGAAGCCTACGCCGAATTCGCAGATCACTTGAATGAACCGATGTTTGATCTGGTCGAGCGCGGCGACACGGTCGTGCTGCGGACTCTCTCCAAAGCCTACGGTCTGGCGGGGATGCGCGTCGGCTGGGGGCTGTTTCCACCGCACATCGCACAAGAGGTCCGTAAGGTGATGAACCCCAACAACGTCTCGGTCGCAGGCCAAGCCGCCGCTACAGCCGCGATCAAGGATCAGACGCATATGCAAGCCACATGCGCAACCACAGCCAAGCGCAGAGACAGCTTTATCCAACGGCTTAAGGCAGCAGGCTTCACAGTCGAAGACAGTTTCACCAACTTCGCGCTGATCCAGTTTGCATCTGCAAAACAAGCCGCCATCGCGGACAAAGCGCTCCGCGCCGAAGGGGTCTTCCTGCGCGGGCAAGGCGGGGCTGGCCTGCCACACTGCCTGCGCGTGACCGTAGGATCAAACGAAGACATGGAAACCGCAGCCACATTGCTAGAAACTTGGATCAAGGAGAACCACCCATGAGCACCTCACGCGGGCGCGCACGCTTCGGGGTCTTGGTGCCCTTCACAAACACCAATCTGGAACCGGACATGACATTGCTGCGCCCCGAAGGCGTGTCTTTGCACTTCGCACGATTGGGCGGATACGACCGCGATGAAATCCCGGATTCAGATCAGATGAACGGGCTTGGGGCCGCGGATCTGACGGAACCTCTCGGCCTTCTCGAAGGGGTGAACCCGGATGTGATTTTCTACGGATGCACCTCAGCAACGCTGACGCATGGGCCAAGCTTTGACCGCGCTCTGGCCAGCCAGATCAAGGCCTCAAGCGGCGCACATACGGTCACCGCAGCAGGCGCCTTGGTCCACGCGCTGCAATCGATGGGCATCACAAAAATAGGGTTTGCGTCGCCGTATGTGCCCGCGATCAACAACATGGCCATCGACTTTCTGGAACAGGTGGGCGTTGAAACCGTCGCACGATCCGAAGTGCAAGAAACGCTCGACAACTACGGTCAGGGCGAGATGTCCCCTGATGCCGTCTACGCGCTGGGCCTCGCGGCCGACCACAAAGATGCGCAGGCGGTTGTCCTGTCCTGCACGGACATGCGCAGTGTGGAAACCATCGAAACGCTCGAATCCAAACTTGGCAAACCGGTCATCACTTCCAATCAGGCAATGGTCTTTCAAGCGATGCAACTGGCCGGATTGAACGACCCTTTGCAAGGCTACGGGGGCTTGTTCGAACGGCTTGGAACTGCACAGGAAACCGCGCATGCCTGACGCCACACGCATCCTCATCCACAACGATCAAACCGATGATCTGGTGGCCAAACTGCAAGCCACCCGTCCCGACGCGCAGGTGCAGGCTTGCAATTCCTATGACGGGCTGCCGGACATGATCCAAAGCTTCCAACCGCAGGTCGTCTACACAGTGCGCTTCGCAGGCACCCCGGGGTTCCCGCGTGACGCATTGTTCGGGCCAAACGGGCCGCAGTGGATCGCAAACGGCGGGGCAGGAACAGATCATTTCGGGCACTGGGACAAGGGAAGAACAACCGTCACCAATGCCGCAGGTGTCGCTGCGGATATGATGGCGGAATACGTCTTTGGCGGGTTCTTGCACTTCACCTTGGACATAGACGGGCTGCACGCAGACAAAACGGCAAAGCACTGGGCCAGCCGCACAGTCGCGCCGCTGTCTGGCAAGACGATCCTGATCGTAGGGCTTGGCAACACAGGGAAGGCCATAGCGGCACGGGCAAAAGCCTTCGGGATGACCGTTCTGGGCACACGCGCACGGCCAGAACCTATGGACAACGTGGATGAGGTGCATGCGGCCCAAGACCTCAACAGCCTTGTGCCACGGGCAGACTTCATCGCAGTTTCAACACCGCTGATCCCAGCAACCCAAGGGCTGATCGGGGCTGAACAAATCAAAGCTATGAAACAAGGGGTTATCTTCGCAGATGTGTCACGCGGCGGGGTGGTGGACCAAACCGCGCTTCATGCAGCACTCACGTCAGGCCACATCGCAGGCGCAGCACTCGATGTGTTTGAAACGGAACCCTTGCCGCAAAGCAGCCCGCTGTGGAGCCTTCCAAACGTGATTATCTCACCGCATTGCTCATCTGTCTATGACGGCTGGGAACGCGCATCGTTTGATCTGTTCTTGCAAAACCTGAAACGCTGGGAAACAGGGGCAGAACTGGTCAATATCGTGAACCCCGACCGAGGCTACTGAAAGGCCAAACGGGGCGGCGTAATTTCGTGTGGTTGGTCGAACGATCGACTTGCCAATCGGTAAGTAATACTTACAAAAATCTATAGAGAATTTCATATTTATGAAGCCACGCTTTCGATTATAGTCAGGGCGAAAAGCCAGCCTTGAAAGCCCGCTCAACTTTATGACGCAAGAAACACTCAAAGTCACAATAGACCGCAACGGGCAGGGCCGAGAGACATTTGAGGTGCCCGCCTACGAAAACCAGACTGTGCTGGATGTGGTGTCATGGGTGCAGCAAAACGCGGACCCGACGCTCAGCTACAGGTTCGCCTGTCGGGTGGGCATGTGCGGCAGCTGCGCGATGATGGTGAACGGGGTGCCGCGCTGGACTTGCCGGACCCATATCTCAAAAGTGCTGGACGACAACGAAGTCAGCATAGGCCCGCTGCGCAACCTGCCCGTGATCAAGGATCTGGCCGTTGATATGGACCCCTTCTTTGACAAATGGGTCGCCGCAGAAGGGGTACACCACGGGCAACTCACGCGGCACGATCCGATCGCGCCAATAGATGAAACCAGCGCCACACGGGTCGAAGCCAACGCAGGGATCGAGTGTATCAACTGCTCCGTCTGCTACGCGGCCTGCGATACGGTTGCAGGCAACGACGACTACCTCGGCCCCGCCGCGCTGCAACGGGCATGGACCCTTCTCAACGACGCCAAAGACGAAGGACGGGCCGCAATCTTGGATGCGGTCTCAGGCTCAGGGGGCTGCCACAACTGTCACTCCATGGGGTCCTGCACGACATACTGCCCCAACGATCTGGATCCAATGTCCGCCATCGCAGGTCTGAAGCGCGAAACCGCCCGCAACTTCTTCAAACGAGGCCGCTGATGCTGACCCTGCGCCTTTACATGCTGCAACGGATCACGGCACTGCTCATGGCGCCCTTGGTCGTGGGGCATCTGGCCGTGATGATCTACGCCATCCAAGGCGGGCTATCGGCTGCTGAAATTCTGGGCCGGACCCAAGGCTCAGTCCTGTGGTTCTTGTTCTACGGTCTCTTCGTCGTGGCGGTCTCAATCCACGGCGCCATCGGGTTGCGCACAGTCCTGCATGAATGGGGCGGGCTGAAAGGCAAAAGCTTAGAGGCCGCGATGTGGGTTATCGGACTAGGGCTTTTGTGGCTCGGCGCGCGGGCCGTCTGGGCGGTCACCTTCGCAAGCGGGGCGGCGGTATGAACCGAACAGCCCAGATCACATCGCGCGCGCATCCGCTATGGTTGGCCTACATCCTGCACCGTTTGTCAGGACTTGGTCTGGCCTTGTTTCTACCCTTGCACTTCTGGGTGCTCGCGATGGCAATGACAGACCCCGCGCGGCTTGATGGGTTTCTGACATTGACCGAAGCCGGCGCGGTAAAACTGGCCGAGTTTGGGTTAGTCTTCCTGCTGGCCGTCCACATGTTCGGCGGGTTGCGCTTGATGGCTTTGGAATGGCTGCCATGGTCACCTTCGCAAAAGACGCTCGCGGCGGGGGCAGTGGCGCTGTCCTTCCTGATTGCGATCCTGTTTTTCTTGAAAGCGATATAATGGATGCCATCCACAAATACGGCGCGCAAGCGCCAGCCCCGACCTCCCCCACGGGAGGGGCTTTGTCGAACACAGCAAAGCAAGCGTGGCGGACACACTTCAACGAACACACCAATGCGATCTTTGCGACACCCTCCCTAGGTCAGGGCTGGCGCTCGGCAACACAGGTTCCACTATGAAACTTTCCGACATTGAACGCCATGACACAGACATCCTGATCCTTGGAACAGGCGGGGCAGGGTTGTTTGCAGCCCTTCACGCGCAACAATCTGCCCCCGAAGGCACCAAGATCACCATCGCGGTCAAAGGATTGATCGGCAAATGCGGGTGCACGCGGATGGTGCAGGGCGGGTACAACGTGGCCTTGGGCGGTGGCGACACGGTCGAGCGGCACTTCATGGATACGATCCACGGCGGCAAATGGCTGCCCGATCAGGACATGGCGTGGCGGCTCTGCGAACAGGCGGTCGTGCGGATCAGAGAGCTTGAAAACGAGGTCGGTTGCTTCTTTGACCGAAACACTGACGGCTCATTGCACCAGAAAGCCTTCGCAGGACAAACCGCAGATCGGACGGTGCACAAAGGCGATCTGACAGGCATCGAAATCATCAACCGGTTGATGGAAAAGGTGCTCGCAAGCGGGGTCGAAAAACTGCAAGAGCACCGCGCAGTAGGGCTTATTCCGACGAAAGACGGGTCGGCTCTGGCGGGCGTTCTGATGATCGACATGCGGACGGGGCGGTTCCGGCTGGTGCGGGCCAAAACGGTGCTGATGGGCACCGGCGGCGGGCCGACCATGTACAAATACCACACGCCCTCCGGCGACAAGACAATGGACGGGCTGGCCATGGCGCTGCGCGCGGGCCTCAAACTGCGCGACATGGAAATGGTGCAATTCCACCCCACAGGACTGTTGGCGGGCGACCATACCCGCATGACCGGAACAGTGCTGGAAGAAGGCCTTCGCGGGGCAGGCGGGCAGCTTATCAGCCATTCGGGTCAGCGGTTCATGTTCGACTATGACGGCAAAGGCGAACGGGCCACCCGTGATGTTGTCAGCCGCGGTATCTACGCGGAAATGCGCAAGAACAACAACCCGCAGCAAGAGGGCGTGTTCATCTCTATGTCGCATCTCGGGCCGGACTTTGTGCGCGAGAAATTCAAAGGCATGGTCACACGCTGCGCAGACAGCGGTTTTGATCTGGCCGCAGGCAAGGTCGAGGTCGTGCCAACAGCGCATTACTTCATGGGCGGGGTCGTGGTCGATGTGGACACACGCACCGCAATGGAAGGGCTTTACGTGGCGGGCGAAGACGCAGGCGGCGCGCACGGGTCCAACCGCTTGGGCGGCAACGGGGTTGCCAATTCAACCGTCTACGGCGGGATCGCGGGCGATACGATGGGCGCGGACGTGGGCAACATGAGCCTGCGCGACCCCGATGAAACCGTGCTGGCGGCCGAGCTTGAACGCGCGATTTACCCCCTGACTCGCACCCCCGATCTGGTACTGCCCCTGCGCAAACAGTTGCAAGACTTGATGTGGGAAGAGGTCGGCGTGATGCGCACCGAGGCTGGCATGAAACGCGGGCTAACTGGGATCGCGCAGGTCTCGGACGCGTTGATGGACATAGGCGTCGACAGCTCCAATCT
>CAZWSE010000067.1:15891-18365 GCA_964636575.1 uncultured Sulfitobacter sp.
GAAATCCCGCAAGACTATCTCGACGGGCTGCAACAGGCGGCAAAGACCGAAGACGGTGACCTATCGTCTTTCGTCCTCAAAGCGATGCTGGACAACTATGAAGCCGCCAAAGAGGACCGCCGCGCGATGTGCGGGGACACAGGCGTGCCACGATGGTTTGTGAAAATGGGCAACGATGCCCGCGTCGAAGGCGGGATGACAGCGCTCGAAGGCGCACTCAGACGCGCCACCGCCAATGCAACAAACGGGGTGCCGCTGCGCCCCAACCGTGTGCATCCCCTGTGGAGAACAGACCACGACAACAACGTCGGCATCGGCGCGCCGGAAATCGAATACGGATTTGAGCCGGAAGGCGAATGGATCGATCTGATCACCGTCCACAAAGGTGGGCTGTTCGGCACAGACTACCGGATGCTTTTCCCCTCTGACGGGATCCAAGGGATCAAGCGGTTCTACCTCGACAGCCTCATGGCCTTCGGCAAACGCGGCCTCGCCTGCCAACCCGCAATCATCGGGATCGGCTTGGGCGGATCAAAAGACACCTGCATGACGCTTGGCAAACGGGCATCGACATTGCGGGTCGTGGGCAGCCGCAACAGTGACCCCAAAATCGCGCAGATGGAGGACGAATTCAAAGAACTTGGCAACTCCATCGGCATGGGCGCCATGGGGTTCGTCGGCAAAAACATGGTGATCGATTGCAACATCGAAGTCGGTTACTGCCACACAGGCGGCATGCCCATGTCCGTACACGCCTTCTGCCTGTCATCGCGCCGTGCCGTGGCGCGCATTCATGCTGACGGTCGTGTGGAATACCGCACCGACCCCGATTGGTTCACGCCCTACCAACGGCGCGAAACCGTAGATTGGGAACCGATACAGGAGGCAGCCGAATGACGATGATTTTTCCCCGAATAAATCGTCGGGTGGGCAAGGGTGTCATCGCGCAGCGAAGATCACCAGCCCACGCCCTCGCCAAACCAGGAGCCACCCTATGAGCCTCCGCGAAGTCATCCTTTCCACCACCCCCACGCCCGAAGCCATCGCAGACCTGCGCCTTGGCGATATCGTTTACCTCACCGGCCTCATGTACACCGCTCGCGAAGGGGTCTACATGCGCGCGCTTGAGGATCAGGCGAACATCCCCATGGAACTGCCCAGCCAGTCGGCGGCAAATTTCCACTGCTCCCCCGCGGCGCGGATCAACGATGACGGCAGCTTTGATATGGGGGCGGTCACAGCGACGGCATCCTTCCGGTTTGCGAAATGGCTGCCCGAATGGATGGCCAAAACGGGCGCCAAGCTGATCGTGGGCAAGGGGGGGATGACCTCAAAGGACTACAAAGAGTATTTCGTACCCAACGGCGCGGTCTACCTCAGCACGGTCGGGTACGGCACGGGTGCATTGCTCGGGCGCGGGGTCGAAAGCGTGGAAGCGGTGCACTGGAACGAGGAACTCGGCCTTGCGCAGGCGATGTGGGTGCTCAAGTGCAACAAGATGGGGCCCTTCATCGTGGCCTCCGACATGAACGGCGACTGCCTGTTCGAACGTGAAAACGCCAAGATCGCTGAAAACGTGGAACGGGTCTATGAAGGGACCAAACCCGCAGTGCTCAAACGCTACGGCGAAAGCGACGACCGCACGGATGAGGTGATCTAAGGGGCAGGCTCAGGCGATCTCGCTTATCAAAATGCCGATCCCCATCAGCAAGGTCAGGCCAATCAAAAGCCGACGAAAGCCTGTATCGCTGAGCCGTTTGAACACAAAAATCCCGACCTGAGCCGCAACAAGGCCAACGGGAATAGTAATCAGCAAAGCGCGCACCGCAGTCGCATCATATGCACCGCGAAAGAACAGCAACACCACAGTGGTCAGCAAGATCACCACATTAAACGGCTGCAAAACGGCGCGGACCTCGGCCTTGGGCCAAGGGCGCAACGACAGCCATATGGTCGGCAAAGCGCCCGAAACACCAGCAGCACCGCCCAACACGCCGCCAACAAAGCCAATGACACTGTCGATGATCGGGGTCGGTTTGGAAAACGCAGGCAGTACCGCCGAAAAGGTGAAATACCCGCCGTAGATGATCAGCAACGCAGCAATACCAAGGCGCAAGACACCGGCATCAATCATCGACAATAGGGCCAACCCCAAGGGTACGCCAATCAAGCCCGGAATGGCAAAGCGGGCAAAGCGCTTGGGGCGCGCCATGATTGAGGACCGCACAACCCAAAGCCCCTGCACCCCTGCGATCACAGCCATCAAAGCCACAATCGCAACCGCGTTCACAGGGGGCAGCACCACCAGATAGAACCCCAGCGCAAACAGCGCCGTTCCGGTGCCGGACAAGCCGTTGATAAACCCGCCCGCAAGCGCGCCCAAAGCCAGATAGGTGATCGTCTCGCTGGTCATTTCAGGTCTGTCCTCGCGACGCAGCTCCGCCTTCAATAACACGGGTCAGTGCGTCAAAAAT
>CAZWSE010000068.1:0-11452 GCA_964636575.1 uncultured Sulfitobacter sp.
GCACTGTGGATGGCATCGACAGACATTAGGCTTTTACGGCCTCCATAAAGCGGTGGCGGATGACAACCGGGTCCAGTGTGATGACGGGCAGCTTGATATTCCCGCTGTCACATTTGCACACGATGATGGTCATTTGATCGCTGTCCACGGCCTCTTGTAAGACCGGCGCAAGGTCTTTGTCTTGCACCTCGATCACGTTGTCACACCCACAGGCACGCGCCACGTCTGTCAGGTTGGTCTTCATGCCTGCGTAGGTCGGCTGATCCCCGGTTGAGCCGTAAGACCCGTTGTCGATGATCAACAGCGTGTAGTTGCCCGTCGCATTATTGGCGATGGTCGGCAGCGTGCCAAGGTTGGTGAGGACCGATCCGTCCCCGTCGATGGAGATCACGGGCTTGTCCTGCGCCAGCGCCAGACCAAAGCCGATGGAGGACGACAGACCCATTGTGCCGAGCATGTAAAAGTTACGCTCGTTGTCGTCGATCATGTGCAGCTCTTGGCTGGGCAAACCGATGTTACACACCACAAGATGCGGATTAAGGATCGGGGCGATTTCTTTCAAGATTTCTGAACGGATCATTGGTCGCCATAGCCTCCCCAGAAGTTGGCGTCGGTCAGGATCGCCACAGGTTTGTTGCACATGAATGTGTATTTCAGGATGTTGTCGAACTCTTCGACATCCTTTTGCCAGTGGAAGTGGTAGGTCGGGATGTTCATCTGCGCCAGCAGCGCTTTGGTGTGAACGGCCATTTCGACCTGACAGGCGACAGGCTCGCGCAGCTCACCACGGTAAGAGATGATCATCGGCAGCGGCATACGGTAGAATTGTGTGAGCGTGGCCAACGTGTTGATCGTGACCCCGATGGCCGTGTTCTGCATGATGATCGCGGGGCGCTTGCCGCCCATAAAGGCACCGGCACACAGCCCCATGCCTTCGTCTTCCTTATTTGAGGGGATATGGAAGATCTCGTCGCGCGCCTCGACCTCTTCGATCACACCAGCCAACTGTTTGCACGGCACGGTGGTCACGAATGAGACGTCGTTTGCGACAAGATCGTCCACGATCTTCTTGTCGATATTCATGAGAGAAAAGCCTTTCTGATTGGGTAGAAGAATTGAAAATGCCTGCGCTAGGTGCTGCGATAAACATGCACAGCGCAAGGCGCATGCCGCACAACACGCGCAGCAGTCGAGCCCAGCAAATAGTCGCTGAACCCTGGTTTATGTGATCCCATGACGATGCAATCGACACTGTGTTCGGATGCATAATCAATGATGGAGCGATAGGTATGCCCAACCACCATCTCGGCTTGTACGCCGTTCAAGTGTTCGGTTTTTGCCTGCAATTCGGCCCGCGCCCGCGCAAGCCCTTCTTGTTTTACGTCGTCATCGACATAAGCCTGAACCGATCCTTGAGGCGCCTCATAGACATGCAGGGCGATGATCTCACCGGAGCCGCCGGTCAAGGCGTTAGCAATCTCCAAGGTGCCTTTGGACACACCGTGGTCGAGGGCCATGGGCACGAGGATTTTCTTATACACGGGTCGATCTCCAATTCAGCGGTGTTGCTATGGCCAAGGGGCAAGAATGATTTTTGGCGTCGCAACTTTGCCGGCGTGCAGATCTGCAAAGGCCGATGTCCCCTCTGCCAAGGGGCGTGTTTGTGTCCAGTCCAACGGGCCGAGATGTCCGTCGAAAAGGGCCGCAGCGGTGTCGCGGAAATCGGCGGCAGTGTATGTATAAGTCCCAATAAACGTGATCTCTTGCAAAGTGGCGCGACGCACATCGAACCCGGGATTGTCATCACCCAAGCCCACATGCGCGATCACGCCGCCCGGCTGTACAAGGCTGGATGCAGAGGCACGTGTGACCCCGAAGCCAACCGCGTCGATCACAATGGGATAACTTTGATCGGTTGAAGCAACCGCAGTTTGACCCGCCTGTTCACACAAAAACGCGCATCTGGCGGGATCAGGTTCAACCACGGTCACATCGTCCAAGCCCATGGCCTTCAGCGCAAGGGACGCGGCCAAACCGATGGCGCCCCCACCGATAACCAGCGCGCGCTGGTCCATCGCAGGATGCAGGGCGTCCAGCGCCAAACGGGAAGCGTGCCAGCTGACGGCCAATGGTTCAGCAAGCGCGGCCTTTTCCAGCGGCACATGATCCGGCACTTCGACCAGATTGGACATCGGCATTGCCACATATTGCGCAAATGCGCCTTCGCGTGGCATCATTGAGATGATCTGCCTCTCAGGGCACAGGTTCTCGCGGCCTGCCTTGCAAGCAGGGCAGACACCGCATGTCACCAGTGGATTCACAGTGACGCGCATCCCATCATGTGTGCCGCCTTTGATCGTTCCAGCCGCCTCGTGACCCAGAATAAGCGGCGCAGGACGGCGTGCATCGTGACCCAGATAGGCATGCATATCGGATCCGCAGATGCCAACGGCTTCCACCTTGATCAGGTGCTCTCCCGCTTGCGGGATCGCATTCGGCACATCGGTGAAACCCAAAGTTTCAACACCCTGATAAACCAGTGCTTTCATTTTGCAGTGAACCCCCCGTCAACCATCAGAACCTGACCTGTGACAAATGCAGACGCATCCGAGGACAAGAACAGGATCGGGCCGTCGACATCCTCCAATGTGCCATTGCGACCCACACAGGTTTGCGCCGCATTGCGCTCTGCGCGTGCCGGATCATCAAAAACTGCGGCCGTCAGTTCCGTCGGGAAGAACCCCGGCCCAATCGCATTTGCGGTGATCCCGTGAGGAGACCACGCCTCGGCCATTGCGCGGGTTAATTGGCTGATGGCGCCCTTGGTCGCGCCGTAGGCAATGCCACCCGGAAAGGCCCGCGTGCTTTGCAACGAGGCAAAGTTCACGATGCGTCCCCAGCCCTTGTCACGCATGGCAGGCACAAAGGCCTGAGACAAAAAGAACGGCGCATTAAGGTTCAGGGCAATCGTTTGATCCCAACCTTCCCGCGTGACGTCATCTGCCGCTTGCCGCGTGTTGACGCCTGCTGCATGCACCAAAATGTCTGGGTCACCAAACGGGGCAGAAACATCGCGAACCAGTTGCGCCAAGCCGTCCCGATCCGCCACATCCGCCACGATACGCGCAGCGTTTGGGCCGATTTCAGCACAGAGGCTGTCCAAAGCCTCTGCGCGTCGTGCAATCCCCACAACCGACGCCCCCGCTGCGGCCAGCGCGATCGCTGCGCGACGTCCAAGGCCGGAACTGGCACCTGTGATACAAGCTACCTTGCCAGAGAGGTCAAAAAGGGGAGCGATGTGGGTCACGTGTTTAACCTTCAGCCGTCAGGTCAAAGTTCTCGCCGGGGAAATACTTTGCCAAACGCACATCTGCGGCGCGGGCGTGCCCTTCCATTCCCTCAAGGCGGCTAATACGGGCCGTTGCAATCGCCACATCTTTGGAGGCTTCCTGCGTTGCGCGCTGCCATGTGACGATCTTCATGTACTTGTGCACCGACAGACCACCCGTGTAGCCTGCCGCACCAGAGGTCGGCAGAACGTGGTTTGTGCCTGACGCTTTGTCACCGTAAGAAACTGTCGTTTCTTCGCCCAAGAACAGCGACCCGTAGCAGGTCAGGTTTCCCAGCCACCAATCGAGGTCTTCGGCCATCACGGTCAAATGCTCCGGTGCGTATTCGTCGCTGCATTTGGCCATATCAACGCGGTCGCCGCATACGATGACTTCGGCATAATCGCGCCATGCAGCAAAGGCGTTGTCGCGGTTTAGCTGTGGCAGGTCCTCGATCAACGCAGGCACGCGCGCCATGACATCTTCGGCGAGTGCTTTGTCATCCGTCACCAGCCAGACGGGCGAGTTATAGCCGTGCTCGGCCTGCGACACCAAATCGGTCGCGACTATATGTGGATCTGCGGTTTTATCGGCAAGGATCAAGCTGTCAGTGGGGCCCGCGATCATGTCGATGCCAACGCTCCCGAACAAGATGCGTTTGGCCTCTGCCACAAACTGGTTGCCGGGCCCGACTAGGATGTTGGCTTTGGGCAGGCCAAACAGACCATAGGTCATGGCCGCAACGCCCTGCACGCCGCCCATTGCTAAAATCTTGTCAGCGCCGCAGATATGCGCAGCATAGATGATGGCGGGGGCGACGCCGACGTCAGGCCGTGGCGGTGAGCAGGCGGTGATGTGTTTGCAACCCGCGACTTTGGCGGTTGTGACGGTCATGATGGCGCTTGCGATGTGGCTATAGCGCCCACCGGGCACATAGCAGCCTGCGGCATCTACAGGGATTGACTTTTGTCCAGCCACATACCCCGGCTTGATCTCCATCTCGACGTCCGCAACCGTGCTCTTTTGCAACTCGGCAAAGCGTTTCACGTTGTCATGGGCGAATTGAATATCGGCTTTGAGCTTGTCGGGGACCAAGGCGCTTGCGGCTTCGATCTCGGCCTGGGTCAACAGGACATTGCCGTCGTACTGGTCAAACTTGGCAGCATATTCCATCGCTTTAGCGTCGCCGCCTGCCTTGATGTCGTCCAGAATAGAGACAACCGTATCGTGCACGTCCGATGCGCCGGACGCCGATGTGAGGGTCGCTTTCTTGAGGTATTCACGTGTCATTGTTTTGGGGTCCTACTTGTAGATATCAGGAAGCAAAGTTGTTGAAACGGCAGGCACATAGGCGATGAACAAGACCACGACAAACATGCACAATACAAAAGGCACGGCGCGCGCGGCGATCTTCAGGATCGATTCACCCGTGATGCCCGAGACAACAAAGAGATTAAGGCCCAGCGGTGGCGTGATGAATCCCACACCAAGGGCGGTGATCATCATGATGCAAAACTGGATTTCATTCATGCCGATGTTCTCCGCCAAAGGCTGAAGGATTGGGGCCAGGATAACGATATTTGGCGTGGTTTCCATCACACAACCTGCCGCGATCAGGATGCCGATCATCAACAGGATCAGGATCCACGGCTCATTCGTAAGGCTCGTGGCTGAGGTGACAAAGCCTTGTGGCACACCCATGATCGCGAGGGCTTCGGCCAGTGGGGCAGAAAAGGCGATGATAGGAAGGATCACGCCGTTGACCTTGGCCGAGCTGACCAGCATCGCGGGAAAATCAGCAAAGCTCAGCGTTCTAAGGAGGAAACCCATCAAGATTGTAACCACGACCGCCGTTGCACCGGCTTCTGTTGGCGTCAGACGGCCCGAGAAGATCCCGTAAAAAATGATGCCAGGCACGATGAATGCATACCAGCCTGATTTGAGCGAACGGCCAAGGTTGCCGAGCCATTCCATAAACGTCAGATTGCCACCACCTTCGTAGGCGTAGATACGGTTCACCATGAGGTTGGTGATCAGGATCGCGAACAAGATGCACAAACCGGGGATCAAGGCCGCGAGAAACAGCGTCGATGCGGAAACACCCAGCACAAGGCCGATGATGATATAAGCGATGGAGGGCGGTATCAGGATGCCGGTACAGGCCCCCGCTGCCACCAGTGCGCAAGCATAGGGACGCGGATATCCGGCCTCCACCAGTCGCGCGATGGTCATGCGGCCCACCGCAGCAGCCCCCGCAGCGTCAGAGCCAGAGATCGCAGCGAACATGCCGCACACCAGCACCGTGGCAGAGCCAAACCCACCTTTGGTAAAGCAGGTGAGGGCCTCGGCGACATCAAGAAATTTCCGACTGAGGCCGGTGCGGACCAGCACGTCACCAGTCAGGATGAACAGCGGGATCGCCGTCAGCGCGAAGGCATCAATGCCCGTGAACAACCGCTCGCCCACAAGGCTCAGCGGCAGGTCGCCGGACATCAGCAGCATCAGGATCGCAGAGCTGCCGATGGCCGCCCAAACCGGAACCGCCATGGCGATCAGCGCCACAAAGATGATGACCGGAACATAGAAATCCCAACCAAGCTCTACCGTCTGCTCAAGCGTATTCCACAGCATCGCGCAGGTCCTTAATCAAATAGGGTGTCGCCCTCATAGACCGGCTTGCCAGTCTTGAGGGAAATGAAATCGCGGCGCAGCGATTGCAGCAGGCGCCAGATCATCAGGGCAAAGCCCGTTGGGACGGCCATCAAAAACCAAACCTTTGAAATGCGCAGGCCATCGGTCACAGAACCGAATTTCCATGACACATGCACGGATTCAAACGACCAGTAGAGCGCGATCACCGCGACAACCATCATTACGATGTCGCCAAACATATACAGCAGCGCCTTGGGGCGTTGACCGAGGTAATGCATGACCACGTCAATGCGGATATGCGCGCGTTCTTTGACAGCCGCCGACGCACCGATCCACGCCAGATAGATGAAAGAATAGCGCACGATTTCTTCGCCCCAGATGGACGAATAGGCAAAGATCTCGCGGCGCAGCACTTCGACGGCCATGGTGATGACCAACATCACATAGAAGGTCAAAAGCAGCCAGCGTTCCGCGTTTTGATCAAATTTTCGCAAGAGTTCCATGATCGGCCTGTTCGGTTGTAACACAAAACGACGGCGCATCCCGTGCGCGAACCGTTTTGCATGTCGAAGAGAAAGGGTGTCGGACGCCGTGGAGGCGCCCGACGGGTTCATTTATGCGTCGTGCACGTAGTATCTGCCCTGCGTGCCCGCAGCTTCTTCCATCTGCGCAAAGGCATCCATGGAACCGGCAAGCTCGACTTTGAACTCGTCCCACTCGGAACGCTGATAGCCGCCTGCGTCTTTCCACTCGGCCAGTTGATCCTCGGACAGGCTATGGAATTCAACGCCCGCTTTGGCCAACTCGGCCATTGCGTAGGACCGTGCGGATGGCACTTTGGCAAGGTTCTGATGCGCGGTCATCTCAGAGCCCCACATGATACCTTCCTGCACGTCGGCAGGCATGGAATTGAACCACTCAAGATTACAAGAATAAACCTGTGAATCCGGCACAGCCTGCGTGAAGGTCACATGGGACAGCATGTCCTTGAAGCCGAACACGAACAGCGCGCCGACAGATGGGTCGAGCGCATCAGCCACACCTTGCTGGATCGCGGAGGGTGTTTCGCCCCAAGCAACCGGCGTCGGGTTCGCGCCAACCATGCGGTAGTACTGCTGCAACATCGCGGAACCCGGCACGCGGAATTTGACCCCGTCCAGATCGCCAGGCGTGAGAACAGCGCCGTTGCCGCCCTTGCGTACCGCGACAACACGCGGATCAATGTTGACATAGAACAGCGGTTTGAACCCGTTCTCCTCGATCTTGGGCGTTACATTGCTGTTCCAGAAGTCAGAATTCACAAGGTTGGTGAAACGCTGGTTCGAGCCACACAGATACGGCATGTTGATCAGGTCAACAGTGGACGCGAAGGGGGCGAAGTTGGACAGCGAATGCTGCGCGGCCTGAATGGTGCCGCCCTGGACGGCCTGCACCAACGCACCGCCCGCACCCAACTGACCACCCGGTGCCAGCTTGACGTAGACTTTGCCGTTTGTCGCGTTCTGAATGTTCTCTTTGAGGTCAAGCTGCATGATCGGATAGCTGCGTGATGCACCCAATACATAGGCCGTCGCAATCGTCATCGTATGCTCGGCAGCAGCCTCACGTTCACGTTCTTCGTTTGCCGATTGGGCAGCGGCCTCGGTTGACCAAAGCGTTCCTGCGGCACCTGCGACCAGCGCGGCCGTGAAGCCTGCGCTTGATGCAACTTTCAGAAAATTGCGGCGTTCAACTGACGCAATCTCTTTAAGATCTTGATGATCCATCTGGATCTCCTCCCTTTGTGCTTATCTGCTGTCGTCGTTGTTCGAGCGATCAGCTTCTCTTTTCAAAATGGCGACGACAAACAACACCGTCGCACACGAAAGAACCAACATTTCTCCGACATCCCCAAGGAATGCAGCATCGGCAAAAGCACCCAACGCTACGTTCAAAAAGAACGCCGAAAATACAATAACTGCGCCGATGAGAAACATGACGAGCCTCCCCGCTGTCTGGTTCAAGGGCCAGTGTAAGCGCTTGCAAATCCAAATTGCAAGCGCTTACATCTTTTAACTGCAGATTTGTTATCCTACTTTAAACGGACAAAGAATGGCCAAGGATCTGCCCGTAAATGCATGTTTCACCTCGCATTCCTACATTGGATGATGTCGCAAACGCTGCAGGTGTTTCGACGGCAACGGTGTCGCGTTGCCTGAACGAAAAGCAAAAAGTGTCGCCTAAAACGCTCACAAAGGTGATGGAAGCGGTAGAATCACTAGGCTATACGCCAAACTTCAACGCGCGGGCGATGGCGGCCAAACAATCCCATACAATCGGCGCGATTATTCCCACGATGGAGAACGCGATTTTTGCGCGCGGCTTGCAGGCATTCCAGGAAAAACTTCTTGAACAAGGATACAATCTGCTGGTCTCAAGCAGCGCCTATCAGCCCAAACTGGAAGCCCAGCAAATTCGCGAACTTGTGGCGCGTGGCGCAGATGGCCTGCTGTTGATCGGCTATGAACGTGACGAGGCTGTGTATGAGTATCTGGCCCGACGTGGGATTCCAACAGTGTTGGCATGGGCCTCGATACCAGATTCGGAACACGCCTCTGTGGGATTCGACAACCGCGCGGCGATGCGGCTGTTGGCGGACAAAGTCATCGAGATGGGGCACAGACGTATTGCGGTCATTTCTGGCATTGTTGACGGCAATGATCGCGCCGCGGAACGACTTGCTGGCATTCAGGACAGCTGGCAGGCACATGGCTTTCATCTAGATGACCTCCCCATCATTCAAACGCCTTATGAAATTGAAAACGGCGCTACAGCCTTTGAACAGCTGGTTCAGGCTGACGTGAAATCGACAGTCATTATGTGCGGAAACGATGTTCTTGCTGCTGGGGTGATCTCAAAGGCACGCGACTTGGGTTTCAATGTTCCAAATGATATTTCAGTCACCGGATTTGACGATATTGAGCTGGCCAAGCATGTCTTTCCAGCCCTCACCACAGTGCATGTTCCGCACCGCCAAATGGGTCGCGTTGCCGCTGAAAGTTTGATGGACTTGATCGAAAATCAAGTGGAAAGAGTGTCTCATCAGCTGGATGTATCTATTGAGATGCGCGCGTCTCTGCAAAGGTTGTGACAAGAAACACAAGCTGTAAGAGCGATGGTCGAACGTCGCTGGGTTCATCTTTTCACGGATTTAACGGAAATTTTTCACAGTTTGGAAGCCCTCGGCTGATAAATCGAACGCGGTGCACGTGAATGACCGCAATCGGGAAAACCTCTGCGATGCAACAAAAAGCGTGCCGCGCCTGCGAGAGGTTTCTGCGTTAGCGAAAGCGGCGTGCGCAAAAGGCGGCTTGGTCCGCATAGCTGCCATCCTTCAACCTGTCCAGCGGCTGCCCGAGGGGAAGCGCCGCCCCATTCATTCGGCACTGCTATACTATTGCGAAGTACATCTGTTGAAGCTGCTGCGTGCTTGGCAGGCTTCGCGCCTATCGCGCACCCATAAAAACCCAAAGCTTGCCATAACCGACAGGTTGAACCTGAGGCGTTGCCCGCGTTAGCGTTGTTGGTGATTGGATTACAAATATGCTCAACGTTCTTGGCCGCCCTAACTCCGTCAATGTGCAAAAGGTCATGTGGTGTGCTGCCGAGCTTGGCGTTGATGTTGTGCGCTCTGATGTGGGGGGTGCTTATGGTGGCAATGAGACGGACGCCTTTCGTGCCATGAACCCGAATGGCCGTGTGCCTGTGATGGTTGATGGTGATTTTGTCCTTTGGGAATCCAATGCCATTGTCCGTTATCTGTGTGGTGCTTATGGTGCTGCCCCTTGGACCCCGTCGACCGTACAGGACGTGGCTTTGGCGGGTCAGTGGATGGATTGGTATTTGACTTCGCTCCATCCCCCGATGACCACTTTGTTTTGGCAGTTGATCCGAACTGATCCTGCTGAGCGTGATGCTGCGAAGATTGCTGCTGCCATTGAGAGTTGCACCACGTTCTGGGGGATGTTGGACGCGCATCTTGCCACACGCGATTTTGTCGTCGGCGGTAGCCCCTCTATGGCCGATATTCCGTTGGGCTGTTCTGCCTATCGCTGGCATTCCTTGGCGTTTGACCGCCCTGATTTGCCGAACTTGAAGGCTTGGTGGGCGCGTTTGGCGGACCGTCCGGCGTATCGCACGCATGTGATGCTGCCGCTGACGTGAATGGTTGCTGGCGTGTGGCCCAAGCTGTGGCCGGGCCTAGAGATGCGCCAGTACGTTGAGCACTTTGCCTGCTGGATCGACCACGTAGAAGCGGCGTACCCCCCAAGGCTCATCCCTGATCTCGTAAGCGATTGTGTGCCCCGCCGCTTTGGCCCGCGCGTAGGTGTCGTCGATGTCTGTCACTTCGATTGACATGTCAGGCACGTCTGTTCCGGACCCGCCTTCCGAGGCCATGCTGACTTGCACGTTGGCTGTGTCGCCCGAGGCCAGTGTGATGATCCAGCCTTGGTCCATGACCACGTTCAGATCGAAGAGGTCCGCGTAGAAATCGGCGACCGCTTGCGGCGTTTCGCACTTGATGTTGCTGACGATGCGTTTGACCGTCATTGCCGCTTACAGTCCGAGCTTGGCGCTGACGATCTGGTTGACCGCCGCTGGGTTGGCTTTGCCGCCCGTCGCTTTCATCACTTGGCCCACGAACCAGCCTGCCAGTTTGGGGTTGGCTTGCGCCTTTTCCACTTGCGCCGGATTGTCCGCGATGACCTGATCCACGGCGGCCTCAATCGCGCCGGTGTCGGTGACCTGCTTCATGCCTTCGGTTTCCACGATCTCTGCGGGGTCGCGGCCTGTGGTGTAGCTGATTTCAAACACGTCCTTGGCGATCTTGCCGGAGATGTCCCCGTCTTTGATCAGCTTGATGACGCCTGCCAGTTGGTCGGGGCTGACGGGGCTGTCCTCAATCTCGCGGTCGTCTTTCTTGAGCCGCCCGAAGAGTTCGTTGATCACCCAGTTGGCTGCCAGTTTGCCGTCGGATTTCGCGGCAACGCGTTCGAAGTAGGCGGCTGAATCCACGTCTGCGGTCAGCACGCTTGCGTCATAGTCCGACAGGCCGAAATCGCTTATGAAGCGGGCTTTCTTTTGGTCGGGCAGTTCGGGCAGGGTGGCTTTGATGCCGTCGACCCAGGATTGCTCGATCTCCAAGGGCAGCAGGTCGGGGTCGGGGAAGTAGCGGTAGTCATGTGCTTCTTCTTTGGACCGCATGGACCGTGTTTCGCCCTTGTCGGGATCATAGAGCCGTGTTTCTTGGTCGACCTCGCCGCCAGCCTCAACGATTGCGATTTGGCGTTTGGCCTCAACCTCGATGGCTTGCTGGATGAACCGCATGGAGTTCATGTTCTTAATCTCGCAGCGGGTGCCGAGGTGTGAAAAGTCTTGGCTGGCTTGGTACTTTTCATACTGGCCGACGCGACAGACAGAGACGTTCACGT
>CAZWSE010000068.1:11552-17934 GCA_964636575.1 uncultured Sulfitobacter sp.
GTAGCGCAGGATCTGGCGCAGTTTGGTCAGATAGGCGGCGGCCTCTTCGGGGCCGCGGATGTCGGGTTTGGACACGATCTCCATCAGGGCGACGCCTGTGCGGTTCAGGTCCACGAAGGACATGTTGGGGTCCATGTCATGAATGGACTTGCCCGCGTCTTGTTCCAGATGGATCCGCTCAATCCGAACGGTGCGCGCGGTGCCATCGCCGAGTTCCACAAGCACTTCGCCTTCGCCCACGATGGGGTGGTAAAGCTGGCTGATCTGGTAGCCCTGCGGCAGGTCCGGATAGAAGTAGTTTTTGCGGTCAAAGGCGGACATCAGGTTAATCTCAGCGTTGAGGCCCAGCCCTGTGCGCACGGCCTGTTCGACGCAGAATTCGTTGATGACGGGCAGCATGCCGGGCATTGCGGCGTCCACGAAGGCCACGTTTGCATTGGGTTCGGCCCCAAAGAGCGTCGATGCCCCTGAAAACAGTTTGGAGTTTGACAGCACCTGCGCGTGGACTTCCATCCCGATGACCAGTTCCCAGTCATGCTGGGCGCCCGCGATGACGCGTGGTTTGGGGGTGTCATATGTGAGATCAAGCATGGAGCGGCCTTTTGCTGCGGTGTTTCACAGGGTTTTAGGCCAGTGCGTTGGGGGGGGCAAGTGGGTGCAGCGAGACGCAGCTTGGGGTCGGCTGACACAGCGGTGATCTATGCGGTTATGCTGTGTGTTTGAGGCTTTGCAGGGAGATAAAGCTCCATAGGCTGCACCAGAACAGAAAGCCTGCGAATTTGGCAATGTCTTCGCCCGCTGTCAGGATGCCGCCGGTTGGGAAGATCAGATCTGCGGCAATGGAGAGCGCAAAGCTGAGTGCGCAGAGGACAAGCAGCACCAAGGCCGTTCCTGATATCAGCTTTCGCGCGCTGATCAGAATGAGCGCGAAGATGCAGCCATAGGCGATATAGGTGATCACTTCAGGGATTCCGACAAGCACGCCCAAGACGTATTCATGAAACATGAAGGCGTCATCCAAGGCGAGAAGCATGCTGAACAAGGCGACATTGACCAACAAGAACCGCCGCGCGGGGCTGAGGATTGCTGTGAAGGCTGTAACGGCGCTGGTGCAGATCAAAACCCAAACGCCGATGATAGACACGGCCCCTGCATAGGGCGGAATATCATAAACCGCAGCAGGGTCGCGCAAGACGAGATGGGGTCTGATGTCGAAGTTGGTTTTGGCGATGATCACGCCGATGGCGCAGAGCGCAATCAGGCAAAACGGGACAAGAACAAAGCCCAGGTTTTTGTGCGAAGCTTGCACGGAATGCGTGCTCGTGGTGGAAATCGTTTTCATAAAAATCAGAATTTAAAAAAGTGTATGACCGGAGGGTGCCGTAAATGTTGTATTTTTGCAAACAGAAAGTGCTTTTGGTGGTCTGCGGGCTAGCCGGAGTACCTGTGCGCGGTGTCAGTCGGGTTGGGCACGATGGGTGATCGGTTGGAGGCCCGCAAACACATGTGGGTGTGGTTTGTTAATTCCGCTTTGGCAGTTGACGCAGGATGTCATCGACGTCGTGCAGCTTATCAATTCGTCACAGTGCCGTTGTGCGTCTGTAGGGGCGGTTAGGCCGGTTTTACGTCCACGCCTTGTGGTCCGAAAACGACTGTGTTGCCCTTTTCAAAATCATCAACGAAGAGATCGCGCAGGACGGCCATGGCCGCTGCTTTGCCTTTTTCCGCGAACCGCGTGACAGAGGCGACCCGTGCCGCGTTGTCAAAGCCTTCGGAGGCATGTGCCCAAATGAGCGGGTGCAGTTCGGTGATATGGTCTTTTACAATCCAGTCGGCGCAGTCGATCAGTTTGTCGCGTACCAGTGCCGCTTCGTCATTGGTGGTCGCCAATGAGCGCAGCGTGACCGCGCAATAGGCCGCGAGCAGGTTCGCATTGTGTTGCGTGCCGCGCATGTTCAGGATGTCTTTCATCCCGTCGATGAAGAAGTCCACGTCAAGCTGTGCGCAGGCGTGTTCATCAATGGTGATCGCGTCGAGGTAGACCCATGTATAGGCCCCTGCGCCCCAGATATCTTGGGTGCGCGATGCTGTGCGCCGTGCTTCGAGTTCGAGCGATTGGTAAGACCCGTACCAGCGTGGCAGCAAGTGGTACCCCATTGCCCGCATCGGGTGTTGGTTGCGTGGGGCCAGATCAATCAGGTCTTCGTAGTCATCCGCAACCCGCGCCCGTGAATCGAGCCGTCCTGCCAATAGTGCGCAGTTGGCTGCCGCTACAGACGGAGCGTTGAGTTCGATCCCCGACAGATCGTCGAGGATTTCTGCGGCGCGGTCGAAATGTGCGTGGAACGCGTAAAGGTTCTGGTTGCAGACTTCTGCTTCCCAGCCTGTGCCGCGCCATGCCCAGCCCAGATCCATATGTGTTTGCGCCACGATCAATGCGATTGTGTAATCCATCGGGTATTCTTGCAGCACTTCTTCGAGGGCTGTGATGCCTTCGATCACCGGTGCCTCGGCTTCTGGTTTGCCGTCGAACAGCGCGTGTTCTGCCGCTGCCACAACATCGGCCCGTGCCCCGTAGCTGAGCAAATCGGCCACTGGCATTCCCGAGCTGGTTGTGAGGCGTTTGTGATCGGCTCGACGGATCGCTGCGGACAGCGCCACCCAGTCTTCCTGACGTGCCAGATACTGTCCCCGTTCGTGATGCTGGGCCCGTTCGGTTTCTTCACAGGTCTCAAGCGGGATTTCGATTGAGAGCGGTGCCTTTTTCGGTCTGCGCAGGTCGCGCAGGGGCACAAGTGGTGCATGTTCGACGCTCTGATCTGTCCCGGCATCGCTGGAATGCCCGATCAGTGGCGTCAATTTGCGCACAAAAAGGTCTGTGAGTTTCTTCATAGTAAGGTAATGCTCGTCAATCAGTGTGGTGGGGCAATGATTAGTCTCGGTTTTGGGCGCAAACATGGCGCTTGCGCGGTCATATCGGGGATTTGACAGGGCCGTGCTCAAATTTGGGGCGCTTTTTGTCCTTGAACGCTCGGTTTTGTTAAGAAAAAAGGCTTGATTGCCTCATTGGCTTGGTGTTGGTGCAGGGTATGAAGATGTATCGTTTTGTGAAGTGTGCCGCGCTGGTGGCTGTGATGTCGATTGGTGCCTGTGCTGCCTTGGAGGCCACCGAAGCGGACCCTGTTGAGGCTGTTCGTCCTGCTGCCCGTTGGGATCATGTTCCCCAATCCGGCGCTTGGACCGATGCTGCGTTGGTTGCTTTGCAGACCCATGGCCAGCCTTTGGTGACTTTGGTTCCCCGCGATATTGAGGCTTGGTGTCCTGCCTTTGCCCAGTCTGATTTTGCTGGTCGGTCTGCGTTTTGGGTGGGTTTGTTGTCTGCTTTGTCCCGTTATGAGAGCACTTTTAAGCCTGAGGCTGTGAACCCCAATGGCAAGTGGTTTGGTTTGTTGCAGATATCCCCTGCCACCGCCCGTGGATATGGCTGTGTGGCGGGCAGTGGTGCTGCTTTGACCGATGGTCCTGCCAATTTAAGCTGCGCTATTCGTATTCTGGCGACCACCGTGCCCCGCGATGGTGTTGTTCATGCCCGTGACAGCAAGTGGCGGGGTGTCAGTGCGGATTGGGGTCCGATGCGTGTGGCCTCAAAGCGTGAAGAGATCAGCGGTTGGGTCCGTCAACAGGACTATTGCACCCGTTGATCCGCGTTTGTTTGAGTATTTTCGGGAAAAATGAAGCTTTAAGAGAAAAGGCTGAAGTGATGCCGCTCGGTTTTGATCTGCCGCGCGTTGAGTTCGGATTCTAGCAGTTTGTGCGGGGGTGTGGCCTCATAGGGTAGTCTGATTTTGCGGCCCTCGTGCGGGATGATGGTTGCTTTCACGGACAGATCCAGCCGTGTGTCGAGCCGGACTTTGTTTATGTCGTCGAGGTCAATCTCGCTGCCCCGAGTGCCGGAGTGCCATTTGAGCTGTTGGTCGGTCAGCGTGATCCCTGCGCTGCGGTTTGTGTAGAGATCCCAAAGGGCGGGCAGGGTGAAGGCGGCGATGATCCCCATGATCCAGAGCGCTGCGTCGAACTGAACTGTCAGAAACACGAGCAGGGCATAGATGCAGATCAGCACGGTTAGTGTTTTGCGGTTTCGCCCAGTGTGGACGTGCCTGAAGTCATCCATCAGCTGATGTGGAAGGCGCGTTTGATATCGTCCAGAGCTTCGGATTGTTTGCGCCCCAGGCTGCCTGTGGTGGCCGCGACCGTGTCGTTCAGGATGCCCATGAGCGTGGGGAAGCTGCCCGCGCCGTCCAGCTTGAAGAGCTTTTTCGAAAGCCGTGTCACTGCCGGGTCTGCGCCACCACATTCGTTGACGAACCAATGGCCCAGAATGGTGATTTCCTGCGCCTCTTCCGCACTGAGCTTCAGGTGTTTGCGCAGTTGCACGTCCAACGCTGCCCGCGATTCCGCTGTGGGCAGGTCTTCGAGTTCGTGAAAGGCCGTTGCCAGTGACCCGATGGCGAGGTTCACGTCGTCGATGCTGTCGACGGGGTGCATGTTGTGCTTTCGTGTGAACCCGAACCGCCGTGCGGCTGCTTTGACGTCGCGGGCCATGTCCATCATGTCGCCTGCCATATCAGCCGCCCCCTTCGCCCGTTGGGCCCAGAAATAGGCGGCGGCGATGATCCCTAAAAGTCCAAGGAGGAATGGCATGGGTGAGGCTCCTTTAGCGCTTAAGCCGATTGGATTCGGCTTATCATTTCAGACGTGTCCCCAGATAATGTGGGGCTGTCCATGATACGCGCGAGTTGGGTTTTTATATGACCCTGCCGTGTCGCATCATAGCGTTTCCATGTCTGGAAGGCCGAGCACATCCGCGCTGTGGTTTGCGGGTTCACCGGATCAAGCTTGATCAGCCAATCTGCGAGCAGTTTGTAGCCCGACCCGTCCTCGGCATGAAAACCAGCGTGATGCATCGACAGTGCGCCCAAGGCCGCGCGGAAGCGGTTGGGGTTTTTCATGTTGAAATCGGCGTGCTTGGTCAGTTTGGCGGCTGTTTTGGCGGCTTTTTCGGGGCTGGCTTGGATGATTTGCAGGCCGAACCATTTGTCGATGACCAGCCGGTCGTCTTGCCATTGGTCGTAGAAGGCGGCGGTTTCATCCTTGCCTTTGCCTGCGGACAGGAGTTGCCCGAGCGCTGAGAGTTGCAGGGTCATGTTGTCGGCGCGGGCGTATTGCGCGCTGGCCTTGGCCCCGCCGTCAAGCCGTGTGAGCAGCGATAGCGCCACACTGCCAAGGCTGCGTTTGCCAGCCTGTTCGGCTGAGGGTGCGAAGGGTTCAGTGACCTGGCATTCGGCAAAAAGCCGTTCCAGCGTGTCTTGGTACTGTGTCGCGCGGGTCTGTTTGAGTGTCTCAGTTGCTTGCCAGATCGCCATTGGGTCGGGTGTGATCCCAAGCCCATGCAGATGTGCTGCGAGTTCCGATTGGCCGGGCAGGCCCATCATCAGCGCCTTGGTTGCGGGATCGAGGCTGTCATCGCGCAGGACGGCGTGGATGCCATCGAGATAGGCCGCCGATGGGGCTTTGTCCTTTGTGATCATCGCTGTGAGCGTGTCCACGGCCAACGTGCGGCCTGCTTCCCAACGGTTGAAGGGGTCTGTGTCATGGGCCAGCAAAAAGGCGTTGTCTGTGTCGTGGGTTAGGACCACGGGGGCGGAGAAGCCGCGTAGGATGGAGGTGACGGGGGCTTCAGTCAGGCCATCGAAGGTGAAGGATTGCGTGGCATCCGTCATTTCCAAGACGGTCGTTCCTTGTATTTCAGCCCCGTCTTGTCCCAAAAGCCCGACCGCAATCGGGATGACCACGGGGGCCGTGTCTGGCGTGGCCGCAGAAGCTGGCGTGTTTTGTGTGAAGGTCAGCGTTAATGTGCCATCTGCATAGCTTTCTTCCGCCTTGAGATGCGGCGTGCCCGCTTGCGCGTACCAGCGTTTGAATTGGGATAGATCGCGGTCGGTTGTGTCCTCAAAGACTTGCAACCAGTCTTCTATAGTGGCGGCGTCACCGTCGTGGCGTTCAAAATAAAGCGCGAGGGCTTTGTAGTAGTCGTCATCGCCCACGAGCAGCTTGAGCATGCCGATGAGTTCGGCCCCTTTTTCGTAGACGGTGGCGGTGTAGAAATTGTTGATTTCTTGGAAGCTCTCTGGCCGGACCGGATGGGCGAGGGGGCCTTGGTCTTCGGGGAATTGGCGCCCGCGCAGGTCGATCACATCGCTGATCCGTTTGACCGCAGCTGCGCGCATGTCAGAGGTGAACTGGCTGTCGCGGTAGACCGTCAGCCCTTCTTTGAGGCACAGCTGGAACCAGTCGCGGCAGGTGATGCGGTTGCCGGTCCAGT
>CAZWSE010000069.1:0-17782 GCA_964636575.1 uncultured Sulfitobacter sp.
AATTGATTTGTAATCAATAGGTCCGCGGTTCGAGTCCGTGTGGGGGCACCATTTCAGCAAAAAACAAAACACAAGCCCTTTCGGCCATCTTCGCGTGGCAAAGCACCCCTCAATACAGCCGATCCGTTTCGTTAAACGCCATGCGGGCTTCGATTTCGTCCAGCGACATCTCCATCTCGCCGTGGTCTTTCAATGCGGTCGCGTAGCTCGGCAGTCCGTCCGTCGACCCCCAGTGATCAGGTTGCCACATGGAAGATCGGATCATTGCTTTGCCGCAGTGATAAAAGGCCTCTTCGACCCGCACCAGCAACACAAAATCAGGCCGATGCCCTTTTGCGCGTGTCAGATCACGCAGCGCGTCATCCCTGACAATCTGCGCCGTGCCGTTGATCCGAACCACCTCTTTGCGCTTGGGGACAACGCACATCATCCCCACATTCGGGTTTTCCAGCACATTCATGAAAGTGTCAGCCCTGTGGTTGCCGATCCTGTCCGGTATCGCGAGCGTTTTGCGGTCCAGCACTTTAATGAATCCGGCCGGATCGCCTTTCGGCGACACATCCATTTGACCCTGTCCATTGCAGCTTGCGATGGTGACAAAGGTCGTTTTCGCGATCCACGCAGCGATATGTGTATCAATGTGGTCGATCACTTTGTTGACCTGACTGGGGTGCATGTCCCCCAGATGGTCCTGCAGCTGCGCGATAGACGTGACAGGTTTTTCAGCTTGATACATCCGAACTCCGGTTTTCAATGGTGTGACGCCTTCAGATAACGATGCCCTGATTGGCGGTGTTTGTCATCTGCGAAGGGGATGATGGTGTTCCGGTTTGGCCCAAGCTAGGGTTTGACAGACGCGCCACGCGGCGGATGATGCACATATCCGGCGATTTGCCGCTCGGAGTACGAAAGGACAGTTCTTGCCGATAGACTTGCAGACCGACGGGATTGGCCGTGTGCAATCCCCGAAAGTGATCCGGATTGGCGGCGGTGTGGCCAAAGAGGTCGCCGAAGTACTGGAACAGCTTGGCCTGTCGCGGCCTTTGATCGTGACTGATACAAATCTTGTGGAACTCGGGCATGTCTCAACCGTCACGGATGTTCTGGATGGCTCCAACATCGCTTGGGCGATCTTCGATGGGGTTGTCGAAGACCCGACGGATACCTGTGTTGATGCAGGTCTTACAGCCTTCCGTGGTGGTGATTTCGACTGCATCATCGGTCTGGGCGGGGGCAGTCCGATGGACACGGCCAAGGCGATCAGCTTTATGAGCGTCAACGCAGGCCATGTGCGCGATTACAAAGCCCCGCGCCAAATCGACAAATGCGGCCCACCTGTGATTTTGATCCCCACGACCGGTGGCACAGGGTCTGAACTGACCCGCTGGTGCGTCATCACAGACACCGAAAAGACCGAGAAGTACAACCTTTCAGGCTTGGCCTGCGTTGCAACCGTTGCCTTGATCGACTGGACCTTCACAACAACCAAACCGTGGCGCATTACAGCGGATACTGCCGTCGACAGCCTGACCCACGCGATGGAGGCTTACGTCAGCCGCAAAGCCTTCGCCTACACGGATGCCTTCGCCTTGGCCGCCATGCCCGCAATCGCGTCCCATGTACGCAACGCCTGTGCGGAGCCTGAGAACGGCGAAGCACGCAACGCGTTGATGCTGGCAGCGGCCCAAGCGGGCATGGCTTTTTCAAATGCCTCTGTCGCCTTGGTCCACGGGATGAGCCGCCCCATTGGCGCGCATTTTCACGTCGCACACGGGCTTTCCAACGCGATGCTGCTGCCCGAGATCACAGATTTCTCGGTAAGCTCTGCCACATCGCGCTATGCCGACTGCGCGCGTGTGATGCACTTCGCAAGTGATACAGACAGTGATGACATCGCCTGCGGGCGACTTGTCGAAAACCTGCGCCTCCTGAACGCAGATCTAAAGGTGCCAAGTCCAAGCACATTGGGACATTCAGCCTCAAAGGAGACCTTCACGCTTATGGCCCAGCAGGCGCTTGCCTCCGGCTCACCACAGAACAATCCCAAAGTGCCAAGTGAGGCCGAAATTGTAGCACTTTACGAGAAAATTTGGTGAAACTGGTCCGAGATGCCTGCGGCAAGGTTTGGAGCCTGCTATGAAACTGTTCATACAGGCACTTAGCTTTCTTACAGTGTTTGGTCTGGCAGGGCCCGCGGTAGCGCAGTCGTTTAAGGATAATGACTGGACCACAGCCGTCTTTGCAAATTGCGGGTTGCCGAACTCAAAAGGCGGTGTGCCGGTTGTTGAGTGGTCGCGCACAGGCCAAGATCGCAAACTCAGCTTTACGCTGCAAAAAGGGCAAGTCGGCACCTGTTTTACAGATGCAACCGCCCGCCACAGGGCACCCTATTGGGAACGGGCCGAGGTTCGTCAGGATGGAAACCTGCGGCTAGATGCGGTCAACACAATCTCGTTTGAGGCCACGTTTCAGTCCGGATTTCAGGGCAAACGTGAAAGCTTCTTTCAAATCCACAATTGGGGTCAAAGCTGCGATGCTTATCCACCCTTGATGCTCAAGTTCCATCGCGGGGCTTTGCAGGTCATGGCCCTGCGCGGGGTCAAGTCCACGGCGCAGCGGGTGATGCGACAGGGCAGGCATCGCAATGTTGTTTCAAGCGATTTCCAAGTGGCCGATCACTACGGAAAGCCAATCCGGTTTCGCATTGTGTTTGAAACCAAAGAACAAGGGCAGGGGACCATGAGCCTCTTCGCCAACGACATCCAACTGGTCAAAGACGCACGACTAGGCTTTGCAATCTGCGCCAAGCCACACATCAAGTTCGGGATCTACAGACCGGGTGGGACATCGGATACATCGCAGGTTGCTTTTGATGATCTTGTTATTGCGTCGCATTAGACTGATGGCCGTTTGCCTGTCGTCCCATGCGCCTCTTAGCCACCAAAGCGTCCACAAATCCCTTGCGTACACCACATATTGCAGATTGATATGACATGTGCGGCGTAACCGTTTCATGCACTAAACAACGAAAGCAGGGCCCCCTTATGTCACATCGAAACGGCGGTACGATCCTAGTGGAAAGCCTGACTGCGCTGGGCGCGACCCATAGCTTTGGCGTGCCCGGTGAAAGCTATCTCGCAGTGCTCGACGCGTTACACGACACCCAAGGTTCGCTTGATCTGACGCTCTGCCGCAACGAAGGCGGGGCGGCGTTCATGGCCGCAGCCTACGGCAAGCTGACCCGCACGCCGGGCTTGTGTTTTGTGACACGCGGACCGGGGGCGACCAACGCCTCCATCGGGGTCCATACGGCGATGCAAGACAGCGCGCCGATGATCCTCTTTGTGGGGCAGGTCGGCACAGACATGATCGGGCGCGAGGCGTTTCAGGAAATCGACTACCGCGCGATGTTCGGCACAGTCGCCAAATGGGTCACCGAAATCGACCACGTTGACCGCATCCCCGAAGTCATCTCGCGCGCTTGGAGCACCGCCACCACCGGCAGACCCGGCCCGGTGGTCATCGCCTTGCCCGAAGACATGCTAACCGACACACCCAAAGCGAACCCACTGACCCGCAAAGCGCCCATGCATGAAGCCGCACCCGCGCCGGATGCCATTCAAACAACGGTTGCGATGCTGTCCGGCGCGAAACGCCCGCTCATCATCATGGGCGGCGGCGGATGGCAGAACGCAGGCACGCAAGCCCTGCAATCCTTCGCTGAAACCAACGACATCCCCGTGCTCGCGGCTTTCCGGTATCAGGACCATTACAACAACCACCTGCAAACCTACGCAGGCGACGCAGGGGTCGGGATGAACCCCGCTACCAAAGACCTGATCAAAGAGGCCGATCTGATCCTCGCGATCAACATCCGCTTTGGTGAGATGACCACAGATGCCTACACGCTGATGGACGTCCCGAACCCGACCCAAACGCTGATCCACGTGCACGCGTCTGACCGCGAGATCGGCAAGATCTACCAGCCAGATCTGGGTATTCACGCGGGACCAAACGCATTCGCGACAGCTTTGTCGGGTCACACAGTCAACGGCGACTGGAACACATGGCGCCAACACGCGCGCGCCGGATATGAGACCAGCCTCGATCTGCCCGATTTGCCCAGCCCCGTCGACATGGGCAAAGTCATGACCTACCTGCGGGGCAGGCTGCCAAAAGATGTGATCTTGACCAACGGGGCAGGCAACTTTGCGGTCTGGCCAAACAAGTTCTTCCCCTTCGGGCCAGACCAAAGGCTGCTCGCGCCGCAATCAGGGGCCATGGGCTACGGGGTGCCAGCAGCCATCGCGGCCAAAGTCACTTATCCAGACCGTACCGTCCTCTGTTTCGCAGGCGACGGGGATTTCCAGATGAACTGCACCGAACTTGGGTCAGCCATGCAAGCAGGCGCGCAACCCATCATCCTGATCCTTAACAACGGCACCTACGGGACCATAAGAATGCACCAGGAACGCACCTATCCGGCGCGGGTGTCGGGCACCACGTTGGAAAACCCCGACTTCGCAATGCTCGCCCGATCCTACGGGTTCCACGGCGAACGGGTGGAAACGACGGCGGATTTTGAAGCCGCCTTTGAAAGGGCACTGGCCAGCAAAACAGGCGCGGTCCTTGATCTCAACATCGCAGCCGAAGCGCTTAGCCCGCGTCAAACCCTCAGCCAGATGCGCGCGGCAGGACAGTCCAAAGCGTGACGCAAGCCAGCCAGACAGCGAAAGCCTTGATGATCCAAGGCACAGGCTCGGATGTGGGCAAATCAGTGCTGGTCGCAGGGCTGTGCCGGATCGCGCGCAGACGGGGTTTGCGGGTGGCCCCCTTCAAGCCGCAGAACATGTCCAACAACGCGGCGGCCTGTGCAGATGGCGGCGAAATTGGCCGCGCGCAAGCCCTGCAAGCCCGCGCTGCAGGTGTGCCATTGCATGTGGATTTCAATCCGGTTCTCTTAAAACCCCAAAGCGACAGCACGGCCCAAGTCGTGGTGCATGGCAAGCCGCTGCGCACAATGGAAGCGGCGGATTATTTCACCCGTGGCGAGACACTGATCCAACCTGTGCTCGACAGCTTTCACAGGCTTGCGGACGATTATGATCTGATCCTTGTAGAAGGGGCGGGCAGCCCCGCGGAAATCAACCTGCGCGACCGCGACATTGCAAACATGGGGTTTGCCCGTGCAGCAGGCGTTCCGGTGTGCCTTGTAGGCGACATTGAAAAAGGCGGGGTGATTGCCAGTATCGTTGGCACGAAAGAGGTGATTGATCCCGCCGATGCCGCCATGATCACGTCATGCATCGTCAACAAATTTCGCGGCGACATACGGTTGTTCGACCAAGGGGTCGTTGAAATTGAACAGCGCTCCGGCTGGCCCTGCATAGGTGTCGTGCCATGGATACATGCAACCGCGCGATTGCCCGCAGAAGACGCCGTGACCCTGTCAAAGCCTGATCCTAAATCCACAGGCAAACTGCGCATCGCGGCCCCGATGCTGTCGCGGATTGCCAATTTTGATGATGCAGACCCCTTGCGGCTAGAGCCTGACGTTGATTTCGGATGGATCCCCCCCGGCCAAGCCATTCCCCGCGATGTGGATGCGATCATTCTGTTCGGCACCAAATCGACCTTGGGCGATCTGGATTTCTTGCGGGCGCAAGGCTGGGATCACGATATCATCGCCCATGCGCGGGCAGGGGGGCATGTTCTGGGGTTATGTGGGGGGTACCAGATGCTCGGGCAAAAGCTGTCCGACCCTGACGGCCTTGATGGCCCTGCCGGAGACCGTGCCGGGCTGGGGTTGCTGAATATCTCGACGGTGATGACAGGCGCAAAAACGGTCCGCCCTGTCACAGGGCACTGCGCAGTGACGCAGGCCAAGCTTGAAGGCTACGAAATCCATTTGGGCGAAACGACGGGCGCAGACTGCAATCAGCCGATGCTGACTTTGCCCGATGGCAACGACGGTGCGCGCAGCCCCGATGGGCGGGTCGAAGGCACCTATGTGCACGGTCTCTTTGCGTCGGACGCATACCGCTCGAACTGGCTCAACCGGATCAAGACAGGTGTCTCATCCGGTCTGTCCTATGAGGCCGACGTTGAGGCCGCACTTGATGCGCTCGCCGACGGCTTGGAAGAGGCATTGGATATAGATCGTCTCCTTGCCTCTGCGCAGCCCGTTGGTTGGCAACCCTAGCCCCAAAGAAAGCTGCGCATTAACCCAAGGGCACTTCCGCTTTTAACCTGAACCATGAGACTGGCCGCATATCGGCCAAGACCAAACCGATCAGGGAGGATCATCAATGACACATCTCAATCGACGCCACGCGCTTACATTGCTTGGCGGGGCGGCAGCGGCCAGTAGCTTGGCCACACCTGCGCTTGCTATGAACAAAAAGATCACCGTGGGCGCACTGCGTTTTACCAGCCACTCAGGCAGCTTCGTCGCTTTTGAGCGCGGATATTTCGCCGAGGCCGGGTTGGACGTAGAAATGAAATTCTTCCAAGCCGCCCAACCTATGGCCGTCGCCATTGCATCGGGTGATGTGGATTATGCTGTTACAGCGATGTCTGGCGGTTTGATTTCATTGGCCGACAAAGGGGCGATCAAAGTGATCGGCGGTGCCTTATCCGAAGAGCCCGGCATTGATGGTCAGAAAATTCTGGCATCTGATGCAGCGTTTCAGGCCGGATTGACCTCGCCCAAGATGCTCGATGGCAAAACCTTCGGAATGTCCACCGCAGGCTCCAGCTTTCATTACATGGGCTCAAAAGTGGCCGAAGCGGAAGGCGCCAAGATGACCTTTAAACCACTGCAAAAAGTCGGCGCGATCATCGGGGCGCTGAAGTCCGGCCAGATCGATGCATGGTCCATCGTGCCACATATCGCCAAGCCATTGGCCGGATCGGGTGCCGTTCACATCATCGGCAGCATCGCGGATTATCTGCCCAACTATCAGGTCACAACTGTCTTTACTTCGGCAAAGAACGCAGCGGACGAAAAAGGCATGACCGGCGATTTTCTGGGCGGGTTCTCCAAAGGCGTGGCCGATTACAACGCAGCCATGATCGACAAGGCTGGCGGCGACGAAGGCGTCATCGACATGGCCACCTTGATCCACAAATACGTCTATACGGACCGCCCGTTTGAAAAAGCGTCCAAGTCGATCATCAACGGCACCATGCGCCTGAACGAAGGGGCCGCGCTGAATGTGGCGTCGATTGAAGACCAGTTGAAATGGTTCCAATCCGAAGGCTTGGTGGGGGGCGACATCACGCTCGACACCGTTGTGGACGGGTCTTACGTCAAAACGATGGGCGCTTGATGCGGCGCGCTATAGCCAAGGGGCGGCCATACGCGCTGCCCCTTTTGTGGCGGGGTCCCTAAATGGAAATTCGCCTGACCGGTGTCAGCCATTTCTACGATGACTTCGAAGTGCTGCGGGACATCTCTATGGAGGTTCCGTCGGGCAAGATCGTGTGCATCGTCGGGCCGTCGGGCCGTCGGGCTGTGGAAAGTCGACATTGCTGCGGTTCATGGGCGGATTGGAACAGCCGACACAGGGCGCGGTCGAACAAATCGGGACACCGCCCGCAGGCTGCCTCAACCCGCTGACATACATCTTTCAAGACTTCGCTCTGCTGCCGTGGCGCACGGTGCGGGGGAACGTGTCGCTGGCGCTCGAGGACCACGGGATGGACGGGGCACAGCGGGACAAGATCATCGCGGACGTGCTGGGCCGGACCAAGCTGGCGGACTTCGCGGATGCGCTGCCCAAACAACTGTCGGGGGGCATGAAGCAGCGGGTAGCGATCGCGCGGGCATTGGCAGTGAACCCGGCGGTCATGCTGATGGATGAGCCGCGCTCCGCGCTCGACAGCCAAACGTGCGAACTGCTGATGGACGATCTGATCGGTCTTTGGACACGAGTCCCCTTCACGGGCGTTTACGTCACGCACAATCTGGCAGAGGCAGTGCGGCTGGGGCACCGGATCGTGGTGCTGTCGCGCAGGCCGGGGCAAATTCGGGACATCGTCCATCTCGACACACCACTTGCAGACCGACGCTACGGAGACGCTGAGCTTGAAGCACAGCAAAAGCACCTATGGGACTTGATGCGCGATGAAGCGGCGGCGGCAGATGCAGAGCTTTTGAATGTCTGAACCAAAACCGGTCCCTTTCCGCGGCGGCGGATTTGCACCGCGCAGTTACAAAGGCATCGGTGTGCTGGTGTTCATCGCGATCATTGGACTGGCGGAATGGGGGACGCGCACGGGGTTTATATCACCGCTGACACTGCCCAAACCGTCCGATGTCTGGGGCACATTCGCTGAGCTTTTTGAAAGCGGGCTGCTGTGGAAACACCTTGGGCCATCGCTGTCACGACTGGCCGTGGGCGGGGCTTTGGGGGCGATTGCAGGGATCGGGGTCGGCATTTTGATCGGGCTGTTTTCACTGATCCGCGCAGGGCTTGTGCCGGTGGTGGCAGCCATTTTTCCGATCCCCAAGATCGCACTGCTGCCGCTTTTTGTGATTTGGTTCGGGATCGACGAGGGCAGCAAATACGCGCTGATCGCCTTTGGGACATTCACGCCGACAGTCGTGGCCACCTACGGGGCGGTCGACAATGTGGACAGAACACTGATCCGCATGGGGCAAAGTTTCGGGCTGCCGTGGCTGTCGATTGTGCGCAAGATTGTCATTCCGGGGGCCTTGCCGGGGATCCTGTCAGGGCTGCGGATATCGCTTGCGATTGCGATCATCCTGCTGGTGGCGGCTGAGATGCTTGGCGCCGAATACGGGATCGGGGCTTACATCCTACAAGCAGGATCGCTCTACGATCTCGAGCGTCTGTTTGCGGGGGTGGTCATTCTATCGATCCTCGGCGTGCTGCTGAGCTTTGTCATTGGCTTGATCGAAAAGCGGGTGCTGCGGTGGCGGGTGTGACTTGTGGGGCCGCTGGCGCATGGGATAGCCTGATTGATAAAAGGAGCCGTTGATGACCCGTCCCGTTCCATATCTGCACCCTATGACTGTGCGCGGCCGCATCGGACGCCCACAGCCCAAGGGCCTGCCCTTGATTAACTTGGGCTATAATGAGCTGCCCTATGGGGCCAGCCCGCGCGTGGCGGCTGCGATGGCGGCGACCCCGTCAAACAGCTACGGGCCACCCACCTGTGATCGGGTGCGTGATGCTTTGGCACAGGCGCATGGGTTGGATGCAGACAACATCATCTGCGGCAATGGATCAGAAGAGCTGTTGGACGTCATCGCGCGGGTGTTTGTGCGCCCCAAGGACGAAATTTTGGTGTCGCAATACGGCTATATCCAGTTCGAAATGACGGCCCACAGGTTGGGGGCGGGCTTGGTCAAAGCGGCGGAGACGAATTTTACCACAGATGTCGACGCGATACTGGGGTCAGTGACCCCAGCCACAAAGCTGGTGTTCTTAGCGAACCCGAACAATCCAACAGGCACCGTTGTTCCGGTTGAGGACTTGGATCGTTTGGCAAACGGGTTGCGCAGCGATGTGGTTTTGGTGCTCGATCTGGCCTACGGCGAATTCACAGGCGCAGACTATTGCGCATCGGTGCATGCGCTGAAAGCACGCCATGAGAACATCGTCGTCACACGCACCTTTTCGAAAGCCTTCGGCTTGGCAGGGTTGCGCGTGGGCTGGGCCGATGCGCCTGCGTGGATGATCCCGTCGCTCTATGCGGCCCGTGGTATGGGGAGCGTGAATGCAATGGCCCAAGCCGCCGCGGTGGCCGCGGTTGAAGACATGGAAACGGTCGTATCCCGCATTGCCGAGACCGTGACTGAGCGCAACCGCATCGCCACGGCCCTGTCGCGGCTGGGCGTCGTCGCTTTGCCCAGTGGGACGAATTTTCTGGCTGTCATGATCGAAGGGCAGGGTGCAGATGCGGCAGAGGCTTTGGTCGAATACCTTTTTGACGAAGGTGGCTTTATTGTGAACCGAACCCGTGAGGCGGGATTGGAGCATTTCTTGCGCTTCAGTGTTGGAACGCCCGCTCAGAATGATGCGTTACTGGCCTGTATCGGTGCCTTTATGGCGAAGGCCTAGCTTTTGGCGGGCGTCTGGATGCCTCCGGCGGAGGTATTTGGCCCAAGAAGAAGGCGGGTGTCAGTCGCCGCTGCCTTTGGGGGGCATTTTATCCAAATGTCTAAGCATGGCCACGAAGGCGGCGAGTTTTGCGCGTTGATAGTCGGGTATGTTTTTGCCAGTGTAGTCCATGAACCCTTGCCCGTCCCGTAAGCCGGTTCGACCCTGTTCCATGTTCTCTTTGATCACATCTGGTGCTTTGAACCTGTCTGATCCCGTGGCCTGTTCCATGTAGTTGCTTGCATGGAACAAGATATCTCCGCCGCCCCAGTCGATGAATTCGAGCAACCCGAGTGTGGCGAACCGAAACCCGAACCCGTATTTGGTCGCTTTGTCCACGTCTTGCGCCGTTGCGACCCCTTCTTCGACGATCCTTGCGGCCTCGTTCATTGCAAGCGCTTGGATGCGCGGCACGATGTAGCCCGGGCTGGCTTTGCATTCGACCGGCACTTTGCCCACAGTTTCGAGCAACTGGATCAGGCGCGCTGTCACGTTTGGATCGGTTTGATCGCAGGGCGAGACCTCGACCAGTGGCACCAGAAAGGCCGGGTTCAGCCAATGTGCGTTTAGGAACCTTTGTGGATGTGTCACAAAAGCCGCCAGATCGTTCGACAGGATTGTAGAAGTCGTGGAGGCGATGATTGTCTTTTCTTGTGCATGTGCGCTGATCAGTTTGAACGCGCTTTCTTTGGCGTCGAGCGTTTCGGGCACCCCTTCGAAAATGACATCTGCTGTGGCGAGCACATCCGCACAGTGGCCAAGCGCGTGTATATTGATCCGGTCCAGCACTGTTCCGATTTCGTCGCCCGTCAGCATGTCAAACCCCGACAGCATCGTAAGCGTTTGCTTTAGCTCCTCTATCGCTTCCGCTTTTAAGGTTTCGAATTGTTCTTTGGGCCGTGGTTTGGCGTCAATCAGATCGACCAGCAGGCCCGCATATGCAAATGCAATCGCCATACCGCGCCCCATACGGCCCGCCCCGACACAGGCGATACGCGGGCTCATAGCCCGTCCTGCAAGAGGGCAGTCATTTCGGGTTTGGACAGGGACGCAAGCCCAAGGGTCTCAAGCGTCCGTCCCGTCGCCCTGAAATCGTTGTCGCAGATCGCAGACCCGATTGCCAAAAGCCCCGTCGCTGTTGGCGCTGGTACGCCCGCCCAATCCGCGACCGACACGAGGAATGCCAAGCCCACCGCAATGTCTTCGCGCATGTAGCGGTGCTCGGTCAGAATCAATCGTTCGCGCCAGTCTCCGCTGTCGACCAGCTTGTCATGGGCCATGTTGCCATACATCCACTCTTCGGCCTCATTGTCGTAGTGATTGGCCAGCGGGAAATGTGGGGCGCCATAGCCGAGCGCCTCACGGACGGCCATGCGCTCTGCGTCTAAGCGGGTTGTCACGCGCCGGACAGAGCTTTGGGTGCCCTCGTTGTGGATGTCCCAATGGTCGAAATGCTCTATGGGGCCCGCGTTCATCGTGATCAAGGGCGGGTGGATGATAGGGCCGGCGTTCATCAACGCACCGGACAGGGCGTCGCCGCAATCCTCGATGCTGGGGTAGGCGGCGCGCATGACCGCAAAGGCATGATCGGCAGTGCGACGGGGGAAAACACCCGTGGGCAGGCGGGTGGCGCGGGTGGTGATGGCGACGGTCTCGGGGCCATGCATGCGGGTGAGATAGGGCAGGGTGCCGGATTCAGCAAAACTGACTTCGGCAGTGTTACCAATATCGGCCATCGCTTTGGCCATAACATAGCTGCCAAAACTGCCGGGAGGCATCAGGACCACCTGACCAGCCACCAAATGCGGGGCCAAAGCAGCGGCGATATCGGGTTGAGCCGTGGCCGGGGTGGGGCAGACAATCAAGGACACACCATGAATGGCATCAGCAATGTCAGGGGTGGCATTGGCCAATACAACCTCAGTATCGCCCTCAAAATCGCGCAACACATAGCGGTTTCCACGGGCATTCAGCTGGGCAATGGCACCCGCATCACGACGCCACAAGCGAACAGAATGGCCAGCAGAGGTCAAATCAACAGCGGCAGCAATCGATCCGTTGCCGCCTCCTAAGACTGCGATTTCCATGAATTTCCCCCCAAACGGGCCAAAAGGTTAAGATCGCGCTTGCTTTGATTATATGAAGATGCATTCATTTGAATCAATAAACTTAAACGGGGAGATGTAAGAAAATGAGCTATTTGAAATCAATTGCGAAGACAGCGACCGGGACAGTTCTGGCCACTTTGATGGCAACGACGGCGATGGCCGAAGACAAGGTGACAGCGGTGCACGCGTTTCCGGGCTTTCTGGTCTATACCAAAACATTCCTGGCAATGGTCGATGACATCAACGCACGGGGCAAAGGGGTGGTCCAGATCGAAGTGAAGGGCGGACCAGAAGCGATTGGGATGTTTGAACAACCCGCAGCGGTGCGCGACGGTGTGATCGACATGGTCCACACGCCGGGCAGCTTTTACGGGGCCTCGGTGCCGGAAATCGACGCGATGGTTGCCTCTCGGGTAACACCGATGGAAGCCCGCGCAAATGGCGGAGCAGCGGCCATGGATATGGCGCATCAGAAACGGTTCAACGTCAAACACCTCGGATGGATCGACGGGGGCATCCAGTTCTACATTTACTCAACAACCGAACCTAAGTTCGGGGATGACGGCGTGCTGGACCTGTCTGGCGTCAAACTGCGGGACAACCCGATTTATTCGGCCTTCTTCAAAGCACTTAACGCGACCACTGCGTCTATGCCATCGACAGAAGTCTATTCGGCGCTTGAAAAAGGCGTTGTGGACGCATCGGCTTGGACAGAAATCGGCCTGCGCGATCTGAAATGGGATGAGTTCGTTAAATACAGAACCGCGCCTGCGTTCTACAACACGGACCTTGGCGTGATCTTCAACATGGACAGCTGGAATGCGCTTTCGCCGGAAAGCCAGACGCTGATCCAAGATGTTGTCATCGAATGGGAAGCCAAATCCTTTGAGGACCGCCAGAAAGAAGTCGGCGAAGAAACCACAGCGCTCGAAGCAGGCGGTTTGACCACGGTCGAGCACTCGGCGGAAGGGGCGGCCAAGTATCTGGAACTGGCCGGCAACGCCGCATGGGACCGCATGAAGGGCCGTCTTGATGAAATGGGCGACGAAGGCACATACGACCTTCTGCGCAAACATTACTACGGCGAATAAGCCTTAAAAAAACACTCCGGCGCGGGCAGGTCTCGCGCCGGAGCAGCCGACCAAAAGGGGCCATGAATGCTGCGGATACTCGATGCCATTTGCAACGCGCTGGCGGTTCTGGCGGGGGTCTATTTGGTGGGGATCATGTTCGGGATCGTCTTCCAAGCGACGGCCCGCAGTTTCGGATTTTCAGGCTCTTCCCATATTTTCACCTTCTCTGAATACGGGCTTTTGTACATCGTTATGGCGGCGTCGCCTTGGCTGGTGCGGATCAAAGGGCACGTCTTTATTGAGCTTTTGACAGCCGCCTTGCCCACCGATTTTGGCAAGTTGTTCTCACGGTTCGTATCCTTTCTTTGCGTGGTGATTTGCCTGTTCCTATTTTGGTATTCCCTGCAAAACACGATCAAAGCCTACAACTTTGGTGACGCGGATATGCGCTCGCTTGATATGCCGAAATGGCTGCTCTTGGGGTCCATGCCGATCTGCTTCGGGCTGATGGCACTGAACTTCCTGCGGTATGTTTTCGGCCACGAGACGCTGCACACAGGCGAGGCGGGCGTGCATGAATAACCCATACAGAAAGCCCCGCTGATGGAGTGGTACTACGCGCTCTCGTTCCTTCTGGGGATGATCCTGTTTTTCATGTTCCTCGGCATCCCCGTTGCGCTGGCCTTCATCGCGGCCAACATGATCGGGGCGACCTATTTCATGGGCGGCTCTGGCGACATTTTCCGTCAAATGACACGCGGCATCGGGCAGCTGACCAACCAAGCCTTGCCGACGGTGACATCGTTCAACCTGATGCCTGTGCCCATGTTCCTGCTGATGGGAGAGATCTTTTTCTTCACAGGACTCGCCAACAAAATGTTTGGGGCGGTGGACCGTTTGATGGGCAAAATCCCGGGCCGTTTGTCTTTCGTGACAGTCGGCGGCGGCACGGCCTTCGCGACGCTTTCGGGGTCTTCCTTGGGGTCTACCGCTTTGCTGGGGTCACTGATGGTGCCCGAGATGCAAAAGCGTGGATACAAGAAACACATGGCGATCGGGCCGATCTTGGGAACAGGGGGCTTGGCCATGCTGATCCCGCCCTCTGCACTGGCGGTTTTACTGGCGACCTTGTCCAACTTGGATGTCGGCAAGCTGCTGATCGCGGGGCTGATGCCCGGACTGATCTTGGCCTGTATGTATGCGCTGATGATCTTGGCGATGTGTCTATGGGACCCAGAAGCCGCCCCATCTTACGAGGTCGAAGACGCGAGTTTCGGCGAAAAAATGCGGCTCTTGTTCACCGATATACTGCCGATGATGTCCATCGTGCTGGGCGTCATCATCTTAATCATGCAAGGCTGGGCTACCCCGTCAGAAAGTGCCGCGTTCGGGTGCTTGGGCGTGCTCGTTTTGGCCGTGATCTACCGAAAACTGACATGGGACAGCTTTGTAAATTCCGTCACAGGGGCTTTAAAAGTGACTACACTGGCGCTGCTTATCATCTTCGGGTCTGCCACGTTTTCCAACCTTCTGGCGTTTTCGGGCGCGTCCTCTGGACTGATCGGTTGGGCCACAAGCTTTGAGGTGGACCCGCTTTACATGCTGTTGATCATGTTCTGCATTTTGCTGGTCTTGGGCATGTTCATGGACCAGCTTTCGATGATGCTGCTGACCGTGCCGATCTTCTTTCCGCTGGCCGAAACATATGGGTTCGATCTGATCTGGTTCGCCGTGATTGTTCTGCTGGCACTCGAGATCAGCTTCACCACGCCGCCCTTTGGATTGCTTCTCTTTGTGATGAAAGGCGTGGCGCCACCCGGCACAACAATGCGCGACATCTATCTGGCCGCCATGCCCTACATCGGATGTTCGATGCTGCTGGTTGCGCTACTGATCGCGTTCCCACAAATTGCATTGTGGTTGCCCTACTTAGGACAGTAGAATTTTGCGCTCCGCGCGGGGAGTATTTTAAAAAGGGTAAAGGAAACGGACTATGCCTTTACCCTTTTTCAAATACTCAAATCAAAGCCCTTTAGGATGCGCCAAGAACTCTTCAATGACAGAATCCGGCGCCAGCGCGTAGTCTCCTGTTCTGCTCACAGACTGCCCCGTGATCCGCTTCAGTTCGACAGCCATTTCAGCCATTTTCAAAGCGATCGGGATCCCGTTGATGACAGGCGCCCCGTCTACGGCATGGTTTTCGAACTCTGAGAACAACAGCATTGGAATACCACCACCTGGCAATATCACGTCAATGCCGCCTTCCACTAAGGGGCGCGCTTGGTCTTCGAACAGACCCCTGACTTCTTCGGCTTTTGTTGAATCACCATAAGCCTCCAGCATTTGGCCGGGTTCGAATTTGACCGCATGAACCCCGATGATCCGCTGGCCCAATCCGTACTTTGCAATCTGTTGGTGGAACCATGGAATGAAGCGGGGATTGATGGTGACGATCCCCAGTCGTTGCCCGAGTTGGCAGGCGTAGAGCATGGTGGCTTCGCCCAAGCCGATGACCGGAATGTCCACGGCGGCGCGGGCCTCATAGAGGCCGGCATCTTGAAAATGGCCGACCACAAAAGCGTCATATCCTTCGCGCTCGGCCCTAATCGCGTTGCAGATCATTTCCCTTGCGCAGCGGTATTCGACGAGGGGATGGGCGTAGCTGTCGAAGGGGGTGATGCCGTGGATTTCGAACTCGGTTTCGGGGCCTTTGACACGGTCCAGATGGGCGCGGAGGACCTCCCAGTAGGAGGCGCCGTTTTCAAAATCGACGTAGCTTTGATACCATATTTTCATGGGGTCACTCTGACCTAAATCTTAACGCTTCTCCAGAGCCTTGGTTTCGCGGCGAAACCGGAGTGCGGTGCTTGGCTCTCAAAGGTTAAAGACATGCTAACGCAGCCCCAAAAGGAGCGTGCCGGTCTAATCGCTTGACCCTATTGCCAAAACACCCAAACTGCGCGCAATTCGGAGACTGATATGAGCGATTTACTGACCGACCTGCGCAACACTTTGGGGGCAGACTATGTGCTGACCGACCCAGAGGTGTTAACGCCCTACACCAAGGACGCGACGGGCAAATACGTGGGCACAGCACTTGCGGTCGTGCAGCCTGCAAACGCAGCCGAGGTCAGTGCCATCGTAAAGCTTGCCAACACGCATGGCACGCCTGTCATCCCGCAGGGCGGCAACACCGGACTGGCGGGCGCGTGCTTTACCGGTGACAACCGCGATACGATCATTTTGTCGCTGGAACGGCTCAACACGATCCGCGAAATCAAGCCCGATGCCCGCATCGCCATCGTGGAGGCCGGCGTCATCTTGCAAACGCTGCATACGGCTGCCGAACAACACGGGTTGATCTACCCCATGACCTTCGGGGCAAAAGGGTCCTGCATGATCGGGGGCAATTTGGGCACCAATGCGGGCGGGTCCAACGTGCTGCGCTATGGCAATACCCGCGACCTTGTGTTGGGGATCGAGGCGGTCATGCCCAATGGCGATATTGTTGATCTGATGAGCGAGCTGCACAAGGACAATACGGGATATAACCTCAAGCACTTGATGATCGGGGCAGAGGGCACCTTGGGCATTATTACGGCGGCTGTGCTAAAGCTGGCCCCCAAGCCCAAAGCCTATTTCACGGCGATGGTCGCGGTGCCGGATATCTCAACCTCGCTCACTTTGCTGAACACCCTGCAAGCGGCCAGCCGCAACAGCGTTGAGGCTTATGAGTACATGCCCGACAGCTACTTTCAGGCTTTGGCCAGCGCCTTTCCCGATGCGCGTATGCCTTTTGAGGAGCCTGCGGAGCATGGGATATTCGTGGAGGTCGGCTTTACCGCGGATGAGGACTGCGAGATGCAGGACGACGGCACGTTGCGTGGGGTTGCGGTTCTGGAAGGCTTGTTGGAACAGGCCTTTGAGGAGGGTCAGATCACCGATGCTGTCATCTGCAAATCAGAAGGTGAACGCCAAGTCATGTGGGAAAACCGTGAACGCGCCTATTTTGCGATGACCAATATGGGCAAGCCTGTGAACAATGATATCGCGCTGCCGCTGGATCGGGTTGAGGAATTTATCACCGTCATGGGCGCCAAGCTGAAAGGGTTGAACGAGAACTTTTTTGCACTGACTGTGGCGCATTTAGGGGATGGGAACCTGCATTATTCGGTCTGGCTTGACCCCGAAGCGGAACCCGATGTTGGCCCAGAAAACCACGACCATGTGATGGAGCTGGTTGAGGACTGCGTGTTGGAAATGGGCGGCAGCTTTTCGGCTGAACACGGGATTGGCCTGACCAAGCTGCCATCTATGCGCCGCCGCAAGGATCAAAACGCCCTGACAGCCATGCGCGCCATAAAAGCCGCACTTGATCCCAATGGCATTATGAACCCCGGAAAAGTGCTGCCCGCAGAGTAGAGGTTTCTTGGCTTGCAGCTGTTTTGATCCGTTGAGAACGCTTTCCCGA
>CAZWSE010000070.1:0-17542 GCA_964636575.1 uncultured Sulfitobacter sp.
GGGCGGTAGGTGCTGTCCACGAAATCGCGGGTGGATTCAATCGCCCGTTCCACCGCGTCCTTGCCGACCAATGCGCCACCGCGACCGGGGGCGATGGCGTCGACGTCGTAGGCTTTGATTGCATCGAGCGTTCCGCCCCAGTCGGCAAAGTGTCCGTCGCCGCAGTAACAGGCCGAATGGTCTTCCACGATGTCACCAGTGAACATGACGTTCTGATCGGGCACATGGATGACCGCATCACCCGCCGTGTGGGCGCGGCCGATTTGTTTGATGTCAACGCGGCGGTTGCCCAGATACACGGTCATGCTGTCGCTGAAGGTGGTTGTGGGCCACGTCAGGCCGGGGATGCTCTCGTGTCCTTCGAACAGGCGGGGGAAGCGTTGGAATTCACTGTCCCAGTCTTCCTGACCACGCTCGGCCACCATTCCGCGTGCAACGTCGGACATAATGATCTGCGACGCACCAAAGGCCGAGGCTCCAAGCACCCGCACCGCGTGATAATGCGTCAGTACTACGTGGCTGATCGGCTTGTCCGTGACCTCGCGCACTTTCTCGATCACTTTGTTTGCCAGACGGGGCGTCGCCTGCGCTTCAATGATCATCACGCTGTCGTCGCCGATGATCACGCCGGAGTTCGGATCGCCCTCAGCAGTGAAGGCCCAAAGCCCGTCACCGATTTCGTCGAAGGTGATTTTCTTTTCGGACATATCCCCTTGGGATGCGAATTTCTTAGCCATGTGTTGTGGTCCTTATGGGAATTTCGGGGCTGGCAGAATGGTGCCTTCGCAGGTGCCAAAGCCGATGCGGTATCCGTCGCCTTGCGCGTGGCCTGACAGGGTCAGTGTGTCGCCGTCTTCAATGAAGCTGCGGGTTTCGCCGGTGTCGAGCGTGATCGGTTCCTTGCCGCCCCATGACAATTCTAACAAGGACCCGCGTTGGTGCTTCTCAACACCCGAAATCGTACCCGACCCAAGCAGATCGCCCGCGTTCATCGCACATCCAGATGAGGCATGATGCGCCAGTTGTTGTGCGGCCGAATAGTACATTTCGTTGTAGTTCGTCTCAGCAATAACGCTGGCCTTGTCCGCGCCTTTAGGCTGCATATGAACCGCCAGATCAATGTCGTAGAGCATCGGGCCGGGTTCTTGCAGGTAAGGAAGTAGCTCAAACTGTCGGGGCGGGGTAGAGGTGCGAAACGGCTCCAACGCGGCTTTTGTGACGATCCAAGGGCTGATGGATGTGGCAAAGGCCTTTGCTTGGAATGGGCCAAGCGGCTGATATTCCCACGCTTGAATGTCCCTCGCAGACCAGTCGTTCAAGATGACATAGCCGAAGATCATATCGTCCGCTTCGGCCACGGTGATGGGGTGGCCCATCTCTGACGTTCCACCGACGATTGCGCCCATCTCAAGCTCAATATCGAGCCGTTTGCAGGCGCCGAAGCTGGGCACTGCCGCATCCGGCGCTTTCAGCTGGCCATTGGGTCGTGCGATATCGGTGCCGCTGACGACAACGGTGCTGGCGCGACCGTTGTACCCGATTGGGATGTGGAGCCAGTTCGGCGGTAGCGCGTTTTCTGCGCCGCGGAACATGGTGCCCACATTCGTGGCGTGGTGACGGCCAGCGTAGAAATCGGTGTATTCAGACACGACCATAGGCATATGCAGGGTCGCATCAGCCATAGGCACCAGCATATCCGCCAGCATGGATTGTTCGGACGCGCCGTCGGACAGCAGGGCGATCAGGCGGGCACGCAGGGTGTCCCATGTCGCCGGCCCAAGCTCCATCACGTCGTTCCAGAAGGGCAGATCGAACACAGGTTCGTCACCCATGTTCACCAGTCCGGCCTCTTCCACGGCAGCCATATCAAGGATCATGTCCCCGATGGCGACACCGCACCGCGCGTCACTGTCTGCGGTCGAGAACACGCCGTAGGGCAGGTTGTTGAGAGGAAAGGGATGGTCAGCTGCATTCGCGCTTTCCACCCAAGATTTCATCAATGGCATTCGGTATTCCTATTCTTGTTTATCTTTGGCAGCGTCGCGTTTGGCTTTTTGCCGTTTGAGAACAACGGCGATGACGATGAAAACGACGACCCAGAACAACAGATCGAGAAGGGCTTCGGGCATGTGTGGTCCTATAAGTGGCGAGACGGGATCGAAACCCGCCCCATGCTGTTACTTCTTCCCGGGCGTCCCGTCGAACTTCTTCTCTAGGCTATCCCAGCAATCGATATAGTCGTCTTGCAAGGGTGCCTCATTCGCGGCGAAGGGGGTCAGGTGCTGCGGGAAGCGGGTTTCAAACATGAAGGACATTGTGTTGTCCAGCTTGACGGCCTCAAGATCAGCGTTTGACGCGCCTTCAAAGGCATTCTTATCAGGGCCATGCGGCAGCATCATATTGTGCAGGCTCATGCCGCCAGGGATAAACCCTTTGGGCTTGGCATCGTATTGTCCGTAAATGTTGCCCATCAGTTCAGACATGATGTTCTTGTGATACCACGGCGGGCGGAACGTATCTTCGGCAACCATCCAGCGTTCGCGGAACAGAACGAAGTCGATGTTCGCCGTGCCTTCCACTCCGGAAGGTGCGGTCAGAACGGTAAAGATGCTGGGATCAGGGTGGTCAAATAGAACCGCTCCAATCGGGCAATAGGTGGAAAGATCGTATTTCACCGGCGCATAGTTTCCGTGCCATGCGACCACGTCCAAAGGGCTGTGCCCGATTTCGGTTTCGTGGAACTGTCCGCACCATTTGATGGTCAAGGTGCTCGGGGTTTCGACATCTTCATAGGCCGCAACGGGTGTTTTGAAATCACGACGGTTCGCCATGCAGTTGGCTCCGATAGGTCCCCGCCCCGGTAGATCAAATTTCTGCCCGTAGTTTTCGCAGACAAACCCGCGCGCTGGCCCTTCGAGCACCTCAACACGGTACACAAGCCCCCGCGGTATGATCGCGATTTCTTGCGGGGCCAGATCGATCACGCCAAGTTCGGTGCAAAACCGCAAGCGGCCTTCTTGTGGAACAATCAGCAGCTCTGAATCAGCGGAATAGAAATAGGCGTCCTTCATGGACTCGGTCACAAGATAGATGTGGCTGGCCATGCCAACTTGGGTGTTCACATCGCCTGCGGTGGTCATCGTGTGCATGCCCGTCAACCACGTCAGCGGCTTGTCCGAATGGGGTACCGGATCCCAGCGATACTGGCCCAAAGACACCACGTTAGGGTCTACATAGGGGGCGGATTTCCAATAAGGCAGGTCGATCTTTTTGTAGCGGCCTGAGTGTTTCACCGAAGGCCGGATACGGTAGCACCATGTGCGTTCGTTCTGGTGGCTGGGCGCTGTGAAAGCCGTGCCGGATAGTTGTTCACCGTATAGCCCATAGTTGCACTTCTGCGGGCTGTTCATGCCTTGGGGCAAAGCACCGGGCAGGGCTTCGGTTTCAAAATCATTGCCGAAACCGGGCATATAGCCTTCATGTGTGCCCACGGGGCTGGCGGCTTGTTTCATCGTAATCGGATGGCTTGGGCGATTCATATCTGTGGTCTCCCTTGTGGCTGCATTAGAAATATTAGTTGATTTTGTAACTAACAAGCGCCAGACAGCAGAAATGGACGAAAAAGATGCCTTTGATCTGCAAGAATTCCTGCCCTACCTGCTGAATCAAGCGGCTGAGGCCAGTTCCCTATCGTTCCAGCAGACCTACAAAGACCGCTACGGGATGCTGCGGACTGAATGGCGGGTGCTGTTTCATCTTGGCATTTACGGCGAGATGACAGCCAAGGACATCGGCACGCGCGCCAAAATTCATAAAACCAAAATCAGCCGCGCCGTTCAGGGATTGGAACAGCGCCGATTTCTGACCCGAACTAAGGACGACGATGACAGACGAGTCGAAAAGCTGACCCTGACCAAGCAAGGACAGGCCGCCTATGTCGACCTGCGCGGTGTTGCGGTCGCCTATGATCAGGACTTGGCCGCAGGTTTTGCGCCTGAGGACATTCGTGTGTTGAGACGATTGCTAAAGCAACTCGCCGCGACTTAAGGTCAGATATCGACGGTGACGCCAGGCAGGTTCAACGCTTTCATGAGATCACGCAGTTCCTGACGCGCAGCCACATTCGAGATGTTCATCTGCTTCACGCCCACATCCATCAGGTCCAAAAGGGTTAGACCACGGGGAAAAAGCTCACGGAAAATGACCCGCTCATTAAAGCCGGGTGCGGTGCGAAAACCGACGCGCTTGGACAGCTTTTCGAGCGCCTTTTCCATCTTTTCTTTGTTGACCATGCGCTGGGCACCTAGTCGGTTGCGCACCACGATCCAGTCAATGGGCTGCAATCCGGCCTTGGATCGCAACTGCCGCGCGGCCCAGACCATTTCGGAATAAACCGACGGCCCCAGTATCTTTTCGCCTCCCGCATCAACCCGTGCCAGAAGGTCGAAATCAACAAAGCTGTCATTCAGGGGTGTGATCAACGTATCGGCCAGCGAATGTGCAACCTGACTAAGCCGCGTGTGCGAACCGGGGCAATCAATCAGGATAAAGTCGCTGTCAGGCTCTAACGCGGCAACAGCAGCGGATAGGCGGTGATCATAGATGTTTTCGCCCGGTTTCAGCGATTTAGGGTCTATTTTGGGCAGGTCATGGTAGTCTGGGCTGGGCAGGTCGATGCCGGCTTTGGCAAGAAACGCTTTGCGGTTTTCGATGTAGCGCCCGAAGGTGCGTTGCCGCAAATCCAGATCAAGCGTTGAGACCTTGTGCCCCATCCGCACCAAAGCGGTTGAAACATGCATTGATACGGTCGATTTGCCCGCACCACCCTTTTCGTTTCCGACGACAATAATATGCGCCATGTGCCCGTCCTTTGCCCCGAGTGCCGATTTTCGGCTTGTTAGAGACTATATGGGCTCTGTTCTGGCTTGGGAAGCACTGTCCACAAAGGGCTCAAATCAATGTGGCAGGGATGCAAGGCAGAGACAGGAGGCCTGTCCCGACCTTGCAGAGCTTTTAGAGAAAGACGTTGTCGTCTGCGAACACAAGGACTTCGACGTTGACCACCGTGTCCGTACCTTCGCGGCCGCCTGACAGCCATGTCACCGTCGTCTCTGCCCCGTCTGTGGTGACGCTGTATTGGTCGCGGTTGCCTGAATAGAACGCATAGTCCCAGCCCGCGCCGCCATCGAGGTAATCGTCATTGCCGCCACCGGTCAGTCTGTCTACGCCGCCGCCACCGCTCAGGGTATCTTCGCCGTAAAGCCCGCGCAGCACATTGCGGTCATCGTTGCCGGTTAGCGTGTCATCAAAGCTTGTGCCGGTCAGGTTGTCGATGAACCGGAACACATCGTCGTTGGCGTCGCCCGCATTGCCGCGACCGCTGTCTAGGGACGCAATCACACCCTCGGTGCCAGCCGAATAAGACACAGTGTCCTGCCCCGATCCACCGTCATAGACATCGCGTCCGCCAGAAGAACTGTTGAACCAATCATAACCACCAAGCCCGCGGAATTCATCGACCCCGTCCGAGCCGTAGAAGTTGTCTTGATAGATTGATCCTGTGGCCCGTTCGATGCTTGTGTAGGTGTCGCCCTGTGCGTCGCCCCCAAAGCCTTTGCCGGTTCCAAGGTTCACCAGCACCGCAGCAGATGAGGCAACATAAGACACCATGTCGTTGCCCGTACCGCCGTCAAAGTCGTCTTCCCCACCGCTTGCGACAATCCAGTCTGATCCACCAAGCCCGCGCAGTTTGTTGTCTGCGAAGTCGCCAACGATGTAGTCCGCATACGAGGTGCCTGTGACGTTTTCGATCCGTGTCAAAGAGTTGCCGTCTGCGCCAGACACGGCTGATCCGTTCGCCAGATTAACCTGTACCGCTTGGGCAAGGTCACTGAAGCTGACCGTGTCTACGCCTGACCCGCCATCGACGTTGTCCACCCCCGCGCCGGGGGTCAGCCAGTCGTCTCCGGCAGCCCCTTTGAGAGTGTCGTTGCCGGCTCCTCCGGACAAATTATTGGCCGCCATATTGCCATCAATCGTGTCGCTGCCGGACCCGCCGATTACATTCTCGATCAGGGATCGCGCGTCGCCCTGATACTGAAGTGCGTTGTAGATGTTGCCGTCGGCGAAGTTGCCATTGCCCAAACCGGCTTTCTGGCTGCTGCTGAACGAGCTGAAGTTGCCGGGCGTCAGATCAATATCGAGATTGCTTGAATAGGCAGACAAATCGTAAGTGTCGGTGCCGCCGCCGTCCCAAATGGTCGCAAAAATGCGGTTGGCACCTGCATCAATTGACACCGACCCATCGATGACCGTGTCGCCTGAGGACGGGCTCCAACTGTAGACAGTATCGCCCGAATTTGCATCAAAGCCCGCGCCATAAATGTGCTGAAGCGTGGCGATGTCATACATCATAAAGGACTGTGCATAGCCGAATTGCTCATTGGTATAAGACCCTGCTGTCGATCCACCTTCGAATGATCTATACGACATGATGGTGTATTGCATGTGGTCGGTCGCCAGTGGCGCCGTCACCCCTTCATGAGAGTGGTCGAGACCCAAGGCATGACCTATTTCATGCGCGATTGTCAGCCAGCCGTAGTTGCTGGCCAGCGGGTTGGACGTAAAGGACGAGCGGTCGATCCAAACATCGCCTCCTTCAATGAAGGTGGATGGGAAGAACGCAAAGGACGTCGGGCTATCACTGGTTCTGCTGATCCGGAGATTCGCATTGGTATCGGAGCCCTCAACCACGTTCGCATCCGTGAACCCTTCAAATGAAAAGCCCTCGTTGATTGAGCTGCCATTCCCATCGATGAAGAAGCGTGCGGTGGCTTCCATGGTCGAATTGATCGCCTGAAACGTGCCCGTCACAGTGGGCAGATCGTAGAGGATGGGATTGTAATCAGAGGCCGTGTTCGGGAAAGCGTAGTCGATTGTTCCCGACCAAGCACGCGTTCCGATCAGGGATGCAATGGTCGGATCTGAACTGCTGGAAATACTTTGGGTTGAGTTGCCCGTACCTGACATAAGAAGTGCCTCTGTTACCGTGAATCATTGAGCTCAGGCGTCAGTATACCTTTAACCTGCACAAAAAAAACCGCCGCCCCAAAGGGACGGCGATTTGACGCTATTGCGCTGCGCAAGGGTTTTAGAACCCGAGGCCTGCGTATTTGTTTTTGAATTTGGAAACCCGACCGCCGGTGTCCAGAATACGGCCTGTGCCGCCTGTCCAGGCAGGGTGAACCGTTGGGTCGATGTCCAGCGCCAATGTGTCGCCTTCTTTGCCCCAGGTCGATTTCATTTCCAGCATCGTGCCATCGGTCATTTTGACGTTGATGGTGTGATATTCGGGATGTGTATCTGCTTTCATCAAACTGATCCTTATGACTTGGCCGCGAGCGGCTTGTAGGTTGTATCTTCGGCGATACGGGCAGACTTACCGCGACGTCCGCGCAGGTAGTACAGTTTGGCGCGACGCACACGACCACGACGCACCACTTCGATGCTGTCGATGTTGGTGGAGTACAGCGGGAACACACGTTCCACGCCTTCACCGAATGAGATTTTGCGAACCGTGAAGGCTGCGGCGATGGTCGACCCACCTTTGCGCGCGATGCAGACGCCTTCGTAGTTCTGGACACGGCTGCGCGTGCCTTCGGTCACTTTAAAGCCAACGCGAATGGTGTCGCCGGCTTTGAAATCGGGGATGTCTTTCCCCAAAGCGGCGATTTGCTCCGCTTCTAGTTCTGCGATCAGGTTCATTGACCGATCTCCTATGTTCGACGCGGTTTTCCGCGGATGATGTCTGTGACAGAGGGTCCTTAAGACGGGCCATATCGCAGCTATTGTTTAAGGTGTCCCACGGGGACCCGCAGGCCTTATCCCGCGTGTCGCTACAAATCAAGATGATTCGGGTGCTGTGGCTACTGTTGTGGTTGAGTATTTTGGGAAAAATGAAGGAGTGTCGGTTTGCGCTTTTACTTAGGTCGTTTTGCCCAAAGATCGGGCCGCCGTTGTTCTGTCAGCTTTTCCCGCTGTTCTCGCCGCCACGTTTCTACTTTGCCATGATCACCGGACGTCAGGACATCCGGAATTGTCCGCCCCTTCCAGTCTGCTGGCCGAGTGTATTGCGGGTGTTCCAGCAAACCGTCCGAGAAGCTTTCTTCCTCGGTCGATGCGAAATTGCCCAGCACATTGGGCAAAAGTCGGACTGTGGCGTCGATCAGCGCCTGTGCCGCGATCTCGCCACCTGTCAGGATGAAATCCCCGAGGCTAACTTCGGTGATGTTGTAGTGCTCGATCACCCGCTCATCGACGCCCTCAAACCGCCCGCAAAGAAGGGTCACCCCGTCTGCCTTGGCCAGATCCTGCGCCATCGCCTGATCAAAGGGCCGCCCGCGTGGTGACAGATACAAGATCGGCCAGTTACCTTGCGCGTCTTCCTGCGCGGCATCTATAGCTTGCCCCACCACATCGGCCCGCAAAACCAAACCTGCACCACCCCCGGCCGGTGTGTCATCGACCTTGCGGTGCTTGCCCGTTCCAAAACGGCGCAAATCGACGGGGTCCAGTTTCCATAGCCCTTCTTGCAGGGCCTTGCCGGTCAGGCTTTCGCCCAGGACGCCTGGAAAGGCGGTTGGGAAGAGCGTAATTACCTTTGCTGTCCACGCGCCTTTGAGGTCAGGGGTGGGTGTCATCAGCTCGCGCGGTTTCATCGTCGCTTTGATCGTTTTGCGACCGTAGGATTTTGGGGTTTTTGTCATGCGGCTCTCTTAGCAACCTTCAACTCTGCTGGCGAGAGATCTGATCGGTTGAGCTGGAGCAGCCTGTCCAGCTTGGCGCGGGAGGGCCGTGTGTTGGCGCGTCCCGTCGGGGTCAGGGTTTGCCGTTGCACAGGGCCGATCCCAGTCAGTGCCAGAACAGGATCAAGGGGGCCAAGTGCGCCGGTGCAGTCTTCGAGTGCTGTCGCGTGAACCGGATAGGTTAGGTTTTGCCGCACCATATCCACGATCAACCCAAGCTGCGCCGAGCCTTTGAATTTCGCGATGTATTGGTCTTCATCCATCGTCATGCGTGTGGCTTTTAAGTGTTGCGCGTAGCAACTGGCGAGCCATGGCTCGGCTGCGCGGGTTGTGAAGATCAGTATGATTTCAGGCGCGTCTGCAACCGCTTCAAACCCTTCGGTCATTGCCTTCAGAACAGCAGGCGCCCGGTCGTAAGATTTGAGCCCCCGCCGCCCTGGCATGTGTCCGGCCAGATCCTCAGACGCCAGCAGTATGGGCCGGTCTTCTTGCGTCCAGTCCTCGGCCAAAGAAGCCGCTTCGTAGCGCAGCAATCCCATGTTCAGATCATCGGGTGTTTGTGAGGCAGCGCGTGCTGCTTCGCACAGGGCCAGCATATCGCGCCGCAAATAGGTGCGTAGGGATGGTTTGAGAATTTTCGCATTCAGCCGCAGTGTATTTTGCACCGAAGTCGTGCCTGTCTTATGGAACCCCGCATGTATGACGATGCGGGTCATGTCAAAACAGCCCGTCTGGGGGATCAGCGACGATACGGCCAGCGGCCAGATCAACGGTTGGCACGACTTCTAATGTGAAGGGCAGCAAAACGGTGGCGCTTGTATCGGGTTGGGCCAGTTCCAACAGATCGGCCGCCCCGTGGTTGAGCACATTCTTCACAGTGCCAAGTGCTGCTCCGCCAGTATCGACAACAGCCAAGCCAATGAGATCGGTGTGATAGTATTCGTCGTCTGGCAGGCTCGGCAGTTGATCGCGGGTCGTGTAAAGCCGCGTGCCTTTTAGCGCATCTGCTTGTTCTTTTGTGGCCACGCCAGACAACCGGCCCGTGAACCCGTTTTTGATCGGTCGGCCAAGCGTCAGCGTGAAATTGGCGGTTCCGTCCTCTGACGTGAGGGGCGTGTAGGTTTCAATATCCTCGGGAACGGCGCAAAACGACTTCAGGCGGATTTCGCCTTTGACCCCGTAGGATCCTGCAACAGCGCCGATGCAGATCAGATCAGTCATTGAACGGCTCCGTAGCAGCGGCCTTTTGACCAGTCGCCCCCTGCGGTACCGCAATCGGTTTGCGCGTTGGACCGTTCATAAAGCACACCCGCCACAAGGGCGATCATAGCGATGATGACGGTGCGGATAAGGCGGAACATGGGGGGCCTTTATAGAAGTGTTCGGATCATCTGACTTTGTCCCCAATAGGGGCGGTCTGTAAAGAGGCCGCGCCGGAGCGGGTCTGGCGCGGCCTCATTCAAAAAGAGCAAATTACTCTTTTGTTTCTTCTTCAGCTGCCGCTTCTTCTGCAGGTGCTTCCTCAGCCGCTGCTTCTTCGACGGGCGCTTCTTCGGCAACCGCTTCTTCTGCAACAGGCTCTTCCGCTGGGGCTTCTTCAACAGGGGCCGCGGCTTTGGCGGCTTTTTCTTCAGCGCGTTCTACGGCTTTCTTGCCGGGGGTGCCTTTTTTCGGGTTGTTGCGCTCTGTCTTTTCTTTGACGCCAGCGGCTTCCAACATACGAGCGATCCGGTCGGTTGGTTGTGCGCCTTCGCCCAACCAGTACTGAACGCGTTCCATGTTCATTTGAACGCGGTCTTCGCTGTCTTTGGGCAGCAGTGGGTTATAGGTGCCGAGCTTTTCGATGAAGCGACCATCGCGTGGCATGCGGCTGTCTGCTGCAACGATACGGTAGAACGGGCGCTTTTTGGAGCCGCCACGGGCGAGACGAATTTTCATAGCCATGAGGTGTAGTCCTTTAAGATTTGTCTTGGTGAGTTTTGTGATGCTGAATGACTTCAGCGATGATGAAGTTGAGAAACTTCTTGGCAAATTCGGGGTCCAGGTCGGCCCGTTTTGCCAAATCTTCAAGCCGTTCGATTTGTGCCGCTTCGCGGGTTGGATCGGACGGGGGAAGGTCGTGTTCGGCTTTGAGTTTCCCCACAGCCTGTGTGTGTTTGAACCGCTCGCCCAACGTATAGACGAGGATCGCGTCAAGCCGGTCGATGCTCGATCGGTGGTCTGCAAGCACCTGTGCGGCGCGGGTGACGGCGTCAGTCAAGGGCCCATCCTTTCGGTTTGAACATCGGGTCGGCGTAGTGGCTGATTTCCATCTCAATTCCGTGCGCCAATTGGCTTTCGTGTAAGGCAGAGGGCGAGGGATGTCGGTAGACTGCATCGCTGCCGTCAATAGACGCTGCATTGGCGTCTTTCTTCGCCCCAAGCCGTTCGGCCAGCCGGATACTGTCGAGGTTCTTGGGGTCGATGTAGCTGACAGCCGTTTCCCAGCCGCTGGAATAGTAGTGCTGACGGACCTTGTGCGTGGCTTCAAGCGCATAGCCCTTGCCTGCCTTGTCCGGCCAGATCACCCATGCGATTTCTGCTTCTGGCCAGGCAGCAGGTTTCCAACCGCCTGCCATCCCAAGTGTATCGTCTGTGGTTTTGTCGTGGATCATCCACATCCCGAATCCGCGGATTTCCCAATGGCCAATTTCGGCGGCATAGAGCATCCATGCCTCATAGGCATTCAGCGGCCCGCCCATGAACCGTGCTCGGTAGCTGGTGAACGTGGCCTTGAAGTCTGGGTAATCTTCCGGCTCAGGTCCGCGCAGGACCAGCCGTTTGGTTTCCAGTATGGGGATATCGCGGTGGCCCATCTTATGCGGCCTCTTTGAGGTGGCGATAAACGTGCATCGTCCCCGCCGTCGGGTGTTCGTAGGTTTCCCCCGACACGCATCCCATGCGATCCGCAAGCGTGACCGAGCGCGTATTGCTTGGATCGATCAGGCTGATTGCGGTGGACCAACCGAGGGTGTCAAACGCATAGCTCCGACTTGCCACTGCGGCCTCAAACGCCACGCCCTTGCCTTCTGCGGCTTCAAAAACAGACCACGCGATTTCGGGTTCCGGCCAGTCTTCGGGGTAGTACAATCCTACGATGCCCAAAGGTGCGCCTGTCTTGCGATCCGCGACCATCCACCGGCCGTATCCCCGCAGGTGCCAGTGTCCTATGATCTCAGCCAACTGGTCAAAGGCTTGTGCACGACTGAACGGCCCGCCCAAAATCCGCGCCCGTTCAGAGCCTCTGAAGGCTGCATAGCTTTCAAAGTCTTCAATCTGCGGGCACCGCAGCACGAGTGTTTCGGTTTCTAAAGTCGGGATCGTGATGTCCATCAGCCTGCTCCACCGGCCGCGCTGCCGCGCGACGTGATGCTTGCGTCTTGCTGCGCAATCCGCGTGTTGCCTTCGGCGAAGGTATTTGGACCAAGAAGAAACATACGCCTATTTCTTTTTCCCAAATCCGCTAAGCCCGGGTGGCAAGCCCATCCCACCGGGCATTCCGCCTGGCATCTGCCCGCCCATCTTTTTGGCGGCGTCCATCATGTCCGCTTCTGACATGTTATCGAGCCCGCCTTTGCCCATCATCGACTTCATGGCCTGTTTGAGCATCCCGCCTTTGCCCATTTTGCCCATCTTTTTCATCATGTCGCCCATCTGCCGCTGCATCTTCATCAGCTTGTTCAGATCGGAAACTTCCAAACCGGCCCCTGCCGCGATCCGTTTTTTGCGGCTGGCTTGCAGAAGTTGCGGGTTGGCCCGTTCGCGTTTTGTCATGGATTGGATCAGCGCGATTTGTTGTTTCAGGATGCTGTCATCAAAGCCTGCGTCTTCGACCTGTTTGGCCATTTTGCCCATGCCAGGCATCATGCCCATCATGCCTTGCATCCCGCCCATTTTGATCATCTGTTCAAGCTGCATTTTCAGGTCGTTCATGTTGAACTGACCTTTGGCCATGCGCTTCATCATTTTCTCGGCCTGTTCGGCCTCGATCGTATCTTGGGCTTTCTCTACGAGCGCCACAATGTCGCCCATGCCAAGGATGCGGCCGGCGATGCGTTCCGGCTCGAACGTCTCAAGCGCGTCCATCTTTTCGCCAAGACCCACAAAGCGAATGGGTTTGCCTGTGACCGCACGCATGGACAAGGCCGCGCCGCCGCGTCCGTCGCCGTCCATTCGGGTCAGCACAACGCCGGAGACCCCGATTTTGTCGTCAAACTCGGTCGCCACATTGACCGCGTCTTGTCCGGTTAGCCCGTCCACAACCAGCAGCGTTTCGCGTGGGTTGGCCACATCACGTACGGCGGCGGCCTGTGCGATCAGCTCTTGGTCGATGTGCAACCGGCCCGCAGTATCGAGCATATAGACATCGTACCCGCCAAGACCGGCTTGGGTTTTGGCCCGTTTTGCAATGGCAACCGGATCTTCACCAGCAACGATGGGCAGCGTGTCAACGCCGATTTGTTTGCCCAAAATGGCAAGCTGTTCCATCGCAGCAGGACGGTTGGTGTCCAAAGATGCCATCAGAACCCGCTTACCGTCGCGGTCTTTCAACCGTTTGGCCAGCTTTGCGGTGGTCGTTGTTTTACCCGACCCTTGCAAACCGACCATCAGGATCGGTGCAGGCGGGTTGTCGATTTTCAATGCGCCCGGATCCGCGTCGCCAGTCAGAACGTGTTTAAGCTCGTCATGGACGATTTTAACGACCTGTTGGCCCGGGGTGATCGATTTGGTGACAGCCTGGCCTGTAGCCTTGTCTTGCACAGCTTTCACGAAGTCGCGGGCAACAGGCAGTGACACGTCTGCCTCTAACAAGGCGACGCGGACCTCGCGCAGGGCTGTTTTGACGTCGTCTTCTGACAGCGCGCCTTGCTTGGTCAGGCGATCAAAAACGCCGGACAGGCGGTCGGACAGGTTCTCAAACATTGGGCTTTCGCCTTTCGTCTTCGTTGCGGGTGCGACCTATATAGGATGCGCAAAGCAGAAACGCACCCGTGGGCGCAACGCGCTGACGGATGGCGATCCCTGCGTGAATGAGGGACCGGAAGGCATGTCGCTTTCCGGATATAGCTGGCGTTTAGGCCTAGGTCGGGGGTCTGTCAAGACAACTTGCAATCCGCATGTGCGGTTCAGCAGCCTATTTCAGCATGCTCTGTTTTGAACCTGTTGTGTCCGTTCAAGCCATTTGTTGACCGCATCCACAGCTTCCTGAGCCTGCCTGGGCGCCGAGTATGTTCGGACAAGTGCGATCTGATCGACCCTTGCTTGGGCCTTGAAGCTTACGACCGGTCTATACAATGTGCCATCGCGGTCGGTTTGTTTTTCGATCTCAGCGCAATGCAGGTCTTTGAGAGGGTGCCGTGCTCCGGTCCAGCCGCGCAGGGTTTTGCGTTCAAAGCTGGCCGTGTCGGCGTCTAGATCCAGCACAAGCCGAGTGCGATCTGTTTTTGCCAAGAAAAAGGGGATCAAAAGAACCACACAAGCGGCCAAGACGAGGACGCCTAAGGCGATAGAGGGATCAAACGCCAGACCCACCGACGCTGCGATCAAAAACAAAACCCCTAGGGCCAAACCAATCCCGAGCCGAAGAGGGTGGCTTTCCAAGATCAGCCGGTCCTGTGTGTTTTCAACCACTTTCATGACCGCGATGTGTGGGGCAGTTTATGTGTTCTGTCAAAGTGCAAGCCCCCTTATTTCGTCGGGCGTTGCAAAACCTTCACAGCAAAGATGCAAGGCAAGGCCCGATATGGGTTGGCTGATGGTTTCAAGCATTGCATTTCCGAACGCAAACCTGCCAAAATACGCGCATCTGTGATTTTGCGCACATCCAGAGAGGGCAAAATGGACAATTGGGATGAACTTAGAACGGCCTATCATGTCGCACGGATGGGGACTGTCAGTGGTGCGGCAGAAGTATTGGGCGTCCACCATGCCACGGTCATTCGTCACGTCGACGCCTTGGAGGCCCGTCTGGGGATCAAGTTATTCCAACGCCATGCCCGTGGATACACGCCGACCGAAGCTGGCGAAGATGTCATGCGCGTCGCGCAGGCGACAGATGATCAGTTCAGCCAGTTGATCAGCCGGATCAAAGGCCAAGGCGAAGCCGTAACAGGCGAATTGGTCATCACCTCCCTCAGCGCGTTTTCGGAATTGATTACACCTGTTGTGGCATCATTTCAGCAAGATTATCCGGAGATTTCTGTCAAGTTTCTGACCGGAGAGCGGCTGTTCAAACTTGAATACGGGGAAGCGCATGTGGCGATCCGTGCAGGGACTGCTCCCGAACAGCCGGACAATGTCGTCCAGATGTTCTTTGAACAGACCATGGGGCTTTATGCCAGCACCGCATACATTGAGCGCCATGGAAGGCCTGAAACAACGGTGCAGCTTGCGGCACAGCGGTTCATAGGGCCGGATGATGAAACATCACGCGCGCCTTTCAACGACTGGCTGCGTGATCTGATCGGAACCCCGAACATAGTGTTTCGCAGCACATCCGGCGAAGCCCTCAAAAGCGCGGTCCAATCAGGGATCGGGATTGGGTTTTTACCGCGCATCTCTGCCGAAAGCCTGCCAGATGTAGAAGAAATCTGGCCCGCTGAAGAAACGTGGAAAGCGCAAATCTGGTTGGTGACCCATGTTGACCTGCACCGGACAACCAAGGTGCAGACCTTTTTGAAATACCTCAAAGAGCATACCAAAGCATGGCGGTAAGCGAAGCCCACAAGGGCCATGCTGCAATGCTGTTGTTCTCGGCGCTGGTTGCGGGGTCGTTTTCGCTTGGGTCAATGGCCGCAAACGAAATCTCCCCGACCGCGATGAATGCAGCGCGCTTTGCAATTGCCAGCTGTGTGGTAGGGGCTGCGGCTTTGGCTACAGGCAAGATCACCGCGTCAGCCGCAAAGGCACCATGGCGGTATCTGGTTCTTGGGGCACTCTTTGCTGTCTACTTCGTGCTGATGTTTGAAGGGCTGAAAACGGCACCACCTGTGTCAGCGGCTGCGGTTTTCACCCTGACCCCCGTTATCGCAGGCGGGGTTGGATGGGTCCTCCTGCGCCAGATCACGACCCCGCGCATGGCGCTGGGGCTGGCGATTGGAGCGGTCGGTGCCTTATGGGTTATCTTTCGGGCGGATTGGGCGGCGCTGCGGGCGTTCCGGATCGGGCAGGGCGAAATCATCTACTTCTGGGGCTGCGTGGCCCACGCGATTTACACACCTATGGTGCGCAAGCTGAACAAGGGCGAAAGCCCGCTGGTGTTTACGTTTGGGGTGCTTTTGGCAGGCACTGGGCTGCTGATGATCTACGGATGGTCAGACCTAATGGCAACAGATTGGGCCGACCTGCCACGGATCGTTTGGGTGACACTGATCTATATCTCGATTGCGGCCAGTGCGATGACTTTCGTGCTTTTGCAATTCGCGACACTGCGGCTGCCCAGTGCAAAGGTGATGGCCTATACATATCTCACGCCAAGCTGGGTGATCTTGTGGGAAATCGGGCTTGGAAACGGGGCGCCACGTGGGCTGGTGCTGGTCGGGGTTGGACTGACCATTCTGGCGCTGCTGCTTTTGCTGCGGGAAGATGGCTAGAACGACAGCTAGTCGGGCAGCTCAGTCGCCAGAAACCGCTCAAAGGCATCCAGATTAACAGGCTCGAACTGACCAAAGCCCTGCATCCAGACAGAGGCGGCCTTCATCGCATCCGGCTCAAGCTTGCACCATTTGACGCGTCCGCGTTTCTCTTGGGCGATCAGCCCGGCCTTTGTTAAAATAGTCAGATGCTTGGAAATAGCGGCCAATGACATCTCAAAAGGTTCGGCGACATCGGTGACGGCCATGTCGTCCTCTAATAGCATCGACAAAATGGCGCGGCGGGTCGGGTCGGCGAGAGCAGCAAAGGTGGTGTCTAAAGGTTGAGGCATAAAGGCCATAAAGCGCGGGCGGCGCCAACCGTCAACCAATTGGTTGAATATCGTGGAAACCGCAATCTAAGCCAGAATGCCGCCAATAAAGCGCGGACACCCATCTTCATTTTTCCAAAAATACTCAAAATAACAACGGGTTAGATCAGGTGCGACAGATGATCAGACCCCGTTGACTCATATCATCGCGCGTCATAGCACTACGGCAATCCGCAAAGGGGCGTAAAAGGTGCCAGATCAAGCGCAATCCGAGCAGCTAAAGCAGCTTGAAGCCAAGATCGCAGCCGCCAAACAGGCGCAGGAACCGACGCCCCGCGCGGATGAACATTATTCTCAGGCACAACTGGCCTGGCGAATGGTGATTGAGATGGTAGCCGGTCTGGGGATCGGGTTTGGCATCGGATACGGGTTGGATGTTCTGTTTGGAACGATGCCTTTGTTTCTGGTGGTGTTCACATTTCTGGGTCTCGCAGCGGGCATCAAAACGATGATGCGGTCTGCAAACGAGGTTCAGAGCAAGAAACTGGCCGAAGAGGCCGAAGATTTAGGGTTGGTCGATAGATCAACTGCACGCGACGACGAAGAGGTCTGAGGACATGGCAACAGATACAAATGGCGAAGAAGGCGGTCTCGTCTTTCACCCGATGGACCAGTTCATCATCAAACCGCTCTTCGGAGACGGTGCGATTTCTTGGTACACGCCGACAAACGCGGCGCTTTGGATGGGCTTTGCGGTTCTGGCCGTGATTGCCATTCTTGTCTTGGGTAGCTCCAA
>CAZWSE010000071.1:0-17483 GCA_964636575.1 uncultured Sulfitobacter sp.
CCATGCCGTTCACCCTTGCCACTTGGAATATCAACTCAGTTCGTTTGCGTGAGGATTTGGTGTGTAAGCTGCTGGCCGAGCAAGGCCCCGATGTTTTGTGTTTGCAGGAATGTAAGTCTCCGGTTGATAAGATCCCGTTGGAGAAGTTTCACGCCCTTGGCTACACCCATATGGTTGCCCGTGGTCAGAAGGGGTACAACGGTGTTGCCATCCTGTCCAAGCTGCCCATTGAGGAAGCGGGGGCCGAGGATTACGCTGGTTTGGGTCATGCGAGGCATATTGCGGGTCGCTTGGAGAATGGTGTTACCATTCACAACTTTTATGTCCCTGCCGGTGGTGACAAACCTGACCGCGCCATCAACGAAAAGTTTGGTCAAAAGCTCGATTATCTGACTGATATGCGTGATGCCTTTCATGCCAATACCCCCGAAAAAGCTATACTTGTCGGGGACTTGAACATTGCGCCGCGTGAGGATGATGTTTGGGATCACAAGAAGATGCTGAAGGTTGTCAGCCATACCCCTATCGAGGTTGAGCATATGGCGCAGACCATGGATGCGGGTGCTTGGGTGGATGTGACCCGTCAGGATATTCCTGATGGATTGCTTTATAGCTGGTGGTCTTATCGCGCTGCTGATTGGGACACCGCTGATAAGGGTCGCCGTTTGGATCATGTTTGGGCGACCCCTGACATATCTAACGCTGCCCATTCCAGCCGTGTCTACCGCGATGCCCGTGGTTGGGAGAAGCCCAGCGACCATGCCCCTGTTTTTGCGACGTTTGACCTTTGATTTCTGGGCTGTAGGGCGCATATAAGGCCCAACACTCATTCAAAGGACGATGCGACGATGATTGAACTAGGCCAGTCCGCTGCGGCCCCCGCCCAAACCGATCTGATTAAGGATGTCACCGAGGCCACCTTTATGGTCGATGTAATCGACGCCTCAAACGATGTGCCTGTGATCGTTGATTTCTGGGCCCCTTGGTGTGGTCCGTGCAAGACTTTGGGTCCCCAGCTTGAGGCCGCTGTTATGGCTGCCAAGGGTGCTGTCAAAATGGCGAAGGTGGATGTGGATCAGGCCCAGCAGATTGCCGGTCAGTTGCAAATCCAGTCTATTCCGACCGTCTATGCCTTTCACAAAGGTCAGCCGATTGATGGCTTTCAGGGTGCTGTTCCTGAATCCGAAGTGAAGGATTTCGTTGCCCGTGTGGTGGCTGCCGGTGGTGGTGTGATCGAGGAAGACGACGGTTTGGCTGATGCCATTGAGGCCGCCGAGACCATGTTGGCTGAGGGTGAAGCTGCCGATGCCGCCGAGACCTTTGCTGCGATCTTGGAAGAAAACCCGACCCATATCGCGGCCTATGCCGGCTGGGTTCGTGCCTTGATTGCTGCCGGTGATCTGGAACAGGCCGAGGGTGTTCTGAACGGTGCCCCTGCTGAAATTTCGGACGCGCCGGAATTGGAAGCTGCTCATGCTCAGTTGGAGCTGGCCAAGCAAGCGGCCGGTGCTGGCCCACTGGATGATCTGGGCGGCGCTGTTGAGGCCAACCCTGATGACCACCAAGCCCGTTTTGACTATGCTTTGGCCTTGCACGCGAACGGGCAGGTTGAGGACGCGGTTGATCAATTGCTGACCCTCTTTTCCAAAGATCGCGAATGGAATGACGGGGCTGCGAAGGCGCAACTGTTCACCGTTTTTGAGGCTTTACCTGCCAATGATCCGATTGTGTTGAACGGGCGGCGTCGTCTGAGCTCGCTCATATTTGTATAATCTTGGATCGGGGCTAGGTTGGTCGGTATGAAACACATTGGCGACCTTCCGGATACTCTTCCTGTTTTTCCATTGCCCGGTGCGCTGCTGTTGCCGCGCGCCCGTTTGCCGCTGCACATCTTTGAGCCGCGCTATTTGCAGATGCTGGAAGATGCGCTGAAAACGCCTGGTCGTTTGATCGGCATGGTGCAGCCCAATATCGTGCCAGGCCGCGATGACAAGGCGTTGCACAGCATCGGGTGTGCGGGCCGGATCATGCAGTTTTCTGAAACCGAGGACGGGCGGTATCTGATCACTTTGGGTGGCATTTCCCGCTTTCGTGTTCTGCAAGAGGTAGACGGATTTACCCCGTATCGCCGCTGCGAGATCAGTTGGGATGGCTTTGGCCGTGATATGGGCGGTGCCGAGGAAGACGCGGCGTTCGACCGTGAAGGGTTCATCGACCTGCTGGGCCGCTACTTTAAGGCGCGCGATCTGTCGACCGATTGGGATACCATGAAAGACGCCGATGACGAGTTGCTGATCAACTCGCTGTCGATGATGCTGGACCTGAGTGGTGAGGATAAGCAAGCCTTGCTGGAAGCCCCGTCGCTGAGCACCCGCCGCGAGACCCTTGTGACTTTAATCGAATACACTCTGCGCCGTGGCCAGAGCGAGGAGCCGATGCAATGACTGACCCTGCCACCCCATCTTTTGATCGTCGTATGCTAGAGGCGCTTGTCTGTCCGCGCACCCAATCGACCCTGAGCTATGATGCTGAGGCGCAAGAATTGGTGTCTAAGTCTGCCGGTTTGGCGTTCCCCATCCGCAATGGCATCCCTGTGATGCTGATTGATGAGGCGCGGGATTTGAACGCTGAATAGACCCGCTAGATCCGTTTGCCTTGCATCAATTTCGGTAGATCACCTGTCAGCCCCGCCGCCTCGCGGATGAACCCGCGCCGGAGTGCGGGAACCTTGCTGACCAGCCCCATCCCCAGATCACGCCCCATGCGGAGCAGTGGATTATCGTTTGAGAACAATCTATTGAAGGTATCTGTCGCGATGGCCAGTGTCGTTGTGTCGAACCGCCGCCATTGCTGGTAGCGTGACAGAACTTGGGATGATCCGATGTCTTCGCCGCGTCTGCCTGCCAGTGTCAGTGTTTCCGCCAGTGCTGCCACATCGCGCAAGCCAGCGTTTAGTCCTTGGCCTGCGATGGGATGGACCCCGTGGGCTGCATCACCGATCAGCGCCAGTCTTTCTGCTACAAAGCTTTCGGCCAGTGTCAGGTTCAGAGGGTAAGTGAAGCGTTTGCCCAAAAGCTCAAGCTCGCCCAGAAAGGACCCGAAGCAGGGGCGGAGCGCGTCTAGGTAACCTTCGTCTGACATGGCTTGGATTTTGGCGGCGTTGTCGTCGGTTTCTGACCAGACGATTGCGCTGCGGTTGCCTGTGAGTGGTAGAATGGCGAGCGGCCCTGACGGCATGAAGAATTGATGCGCGATCCCGTTGTGCGGCTTTTCATGACCGACTGCACAGACGAGCGCCGTTTGCCCGTAGTCCCAGCCTTTGCGTTTGATCCCTGCGCGGGTGGCGGTGCCGCTGCTGCGTCCGTCCGATCCCACAAGGATTTTGGAGGTGATCGTTTTGCCGTTATCAAGCGTGACGCTGATGCCGCCTTGGCTGGTGGCTTGCGACACCACGGTTTGTCCGTGCAGTTGGCGGATGGTTTTGTGTTGGTCCATCGCGTCCAGGAACGCGCGGCGCAGGTAGCGGTCTTCGACCATGTAGCCCATCGGGCCTTCTTCGATTTCCGCGTGATCAAAGTGCATAAAGAACGGCGACGGCCCTTGGCCTGCCTTGCCATCTGTTACTTTGATTTCCAGCATCGGTTGCGCGTTGTCTTCGATGTGGTCCCAGACGCCGATCCCAGCCAGCAACCGTTGTGAGGCCAGCGCCAGTGCGTAGGATCGCCCGTCAAAGTCAGCCGCCTTGCGCGTTGGTTTGGGCAGGGCGTCGATGATGGTCACTGAATGCCCCGTTTGGGCCAGTGCCAAAGCCAGTGCCGGCCCGTTCAGCCCGCCGCCTACAATCGTGACATCGCAATCAAGTTTCATAGGCTTCAATATGTTGCCCCTTGCGGGATTGTCCATATGTCCAACCGTCGCTACCCTGCGGCGAAATAGAATGATGGGGTGGCAGATATGCGCAGATGGTTGAAAATGTCGGCGGTTGAGTTGGGCAAGGGCATTGGTGCCGGTGAGATTGAGCCTGTGGACCTGACCCAAGTCTATTTGAACGAGATTGATACCAATCCGATGACCGACCGGATTTATGCCCGTGTCACCCGTGAACGCGCTTTGGTCGAGGCTGAGGCTGCTCAATCCCGCGCTGAGGCGGGTCACCGTTTGTCTGTGCTTGATGGTGTTCCGATCAGTTGGAAGGACCTGTTCGATAGTGCCGGTGTCGCCACCGAGGCCGGATCGAAGCTGTTGAAAGACCGCACCCCGGATCGCGATGCTGCCGTATTGGAGAACGCCACTGCGCTGGGCACTGTCTGTTTGGGCAAAACCCATATGTCGGAGCTCGCCTTTTCGGGGTTGGGTTATAATCCGAGCACCGCGACAAGCCCTTGTATCAATGACGTGGAGGCTGTTTCTGGCGGGTCTTCGTCTGGTGCCGCTGCATCGGTGGCTCATGATCTGGCTGTGGCTGGCATTGGGTCTGATACCGGCGGGTCTGTGCGTATTCCGGCCGCTTGGAATGATTTGGTGGGTCTGAAAACCACCGCTGGTCGTGTCAGTTTGGAAGGCGTTGTGCCTTTGTGTTTGAAGTTCGACACCGTTGGTCCGTTGACCCGATCTGTTGAGGATGCCGCTGCGTTGCTGGCGGTGACCGAAGGCCGAAAGCCCGCTGATTTGTCTGGTGCATCGCTAAAGGGTCGTCGTTTTGCTGTGTTGAACACGGTCGCGATGCAGGATGTGCGCGATGAACCTATGGAAGGGTTTGAGACGGCCGTTTCTGAGTTGAAGGACGCAGGCGCCGAGATTGACACGATTGAGGTCGATGCTGTGGCTGAGGCGATGCCGTTGTCGTCGATCCTGTTCACGACCGAGGCTTACGGGCTGTGGCGCGATGTGATTGAGGCCAATCCCGATCTCATGTTTGGCGAGATATTGGAGCGGTTTCGGATTGGGTCGACCTCAACCGGTGCCGATTATGTGGCGGCTTGGGCGCGTCTTGAGGCGGCCCGTGTCTCCTATGATGCTACCGTTGCGAAATACGATGCTGTTTTGTGTCCGACCTCGCCGATTTTGCCGCCCAATTTACAGCGATTGCAGGACGATCATGACTATTATGTCACGGAAAACCTGCTGGCCCTGCGCAACACGCGGATCGGCAATTTGATGGGTCTTTGCGCGCTGACGCTGCCTACGGGCGTTCCGAGCTGCGGGATCAGCCTGATGGCGCCCCCTGAAACCGAGGAAAACCTGTTGCGTCTGGGTATCGCTGTCGAAGCGGCCTTGGCCTAAAAACCACAAACGCCCTAAATTGCGGTATTTTTCTGGACGGGGCAGGGGGCTTTGCGTAATTTAGCTTCAAACGGGGCGTTAATGACCCCGACTTGAGGCAGTATTGATGAAGTTCCCCGAGCGGTTTTCAACCCTTCCGGCTTATGCATTCCCGCGTTTGCGCGCGCTTTTGGATGTGCATCCTGCTGGCGGTGACGTTGTGCATATGACCATCGGTGAGCCGAAGCATAAGTTTCCGGCGTGGATGACCGATATCATCGTTGAGAACGCTGAGGGCTTTAACAGCTACCCCCCGAATGAGGGCACGCCTGAATTGCGCGGTGCTTTTGCGGATTGGGCCAAGGGTCGTTACGGCGTGACGCTGGACCCTGACACCCAAGTTATGCCGCTGAATGGCACCCGTGAGGGGCTGTATAACGTGGCGATGGCACTGTGCCCTGAGCTGAAGAATGGCAAGCGCCCGACCATTTTGGTGCCGAACCCGTTCTATCAGGTTTATATGATTGCCTCGATCTCGGTCGGGGCGGAGCCTGTGTTTGTGCCTGCCACTGCTGAGACCGGTCATTTGCCAGATTATCATAGCTTGCCGACAGATGTGCTGGACCGCGCGACGCTTTGCTACATTTGTTCGCCTGCCAACCCGCAGGGTGCTGTCGCGTCAGAAGAGTACTGGCGCGATTTGATCACGCTTGCCGACAAGCATGATTTCAAAGTGCTGGCGGATGAGTGTTATTCCGAGATTTACCGCGATGTGCCGCCTGTGGGCGCTATGGAAGTGGCCCAGAAGATGGGTGCTGACCCTGAACGGGTTTTGATGTTCCATTCCCTGTCTAAGCGGTCGAACCTGCCTGGGTTGCGATCCGGATTTGTGGCGGGTGGCCCCAAGACCATCAAGGAAATGCAGCAGTTGCGCAGCTATGCTGGCACCCCTTTGCCGCTGCCTTTGCAAGCGGCTGCGACGGCGCTTTGGGCGGACGAGGATCATGTGGTTGAGAACCGTGCCCAGTATCATGAGAAATACGCCATTGCCGACGAAGTGTTTGGCGATGTGCAGGGGTATCAGGCGCCCGAGGCTGGTTTTTTCCTCTGGTTGCCTGTGACGGACGGCGAAGAGGCGGCTTTGAAGCTTTGGAAAGAGACAGGTGTGCGGGTCTTGCCCGGCGCTTATTTGAGCCAAGACGTGGACGGGAAGAACCCCGGCCAAAATTATATTCGGGTCGCGATGGTGGCTCCTAAAGATGACGTGCGGCGTGGGTTGGAAATGATCCGCGACTGTTTGTTTACATAAATAAAAGAAGACCGAGGGACGAGACATGGCATATCAGACACGCGGACGCGATCCACTGTTGGACAGCAACATGCAGGCTGCGATTGAAAAGCGCGGCAAAGAGCTGATTGGCATTGCCTTGTTGGTTTGCGGCATGATCGCTGCCGCGATGATTGGGTCTTACACGCCGGATGATCCCAACTGGATGGTATCAACCGATGCCCCTGTCCAGAACTGGTTGGGCCGTTTTGGTGCTTCACTGGCTGCCCCCTTGTTTATGATCGTTGGCTGGGGTGCTTGGGCTTTGGCCCTTGTTTTGCTGGCTTGGGGCGTTCGCTTTATGGCCCATCAGGGTGAAGACCGCGCCATTGGTCGTTTGATCTTTGCCCCGATCGCGATTGCCTTGTGTTCTATCTATGCCTCGACCGAGACCCCTGGTGCTGAATGGTTGCAAACCCATAGCTTTGGTTTGGGCGGTCTGTTTGGTGATACTGTTACCGGCGCTTTGCTGACCATTTTGCCGCTTGGGTCTGCTTTTGCGATTAAGCTTGTGTCTTTGCTGATGGGCGTTGCGATGGTTGCGATGCTGACCTTTGTGCTTGGCTTTACCAAGGTCGAGCTGGCCCGCATTTTGCGGTTCCTCGTGCTTGGGGTTGTTGTGGCTTATGCGGGGCTGATTGCCTTGCTGTCGCGTGGGTTTACGGGTGGACTGGCCTTTGCCGGATCGACCAAAGCCCGTATGGCCGACCGCAAAGCCCAAGCCGCTGAGGCCAAGGCACAGCAAGCCAGTGCCGAGCCACGTGTGCGTCGCGCTGCCGATCCTGTGTTGGATGATGTGAACCCGACGATGCCTGAGGCAGAGCGTCAGAGCATTCTCGCCAAGATCCCTGCCATGATCCGCCGCCCTGAGAAAATGCCGGAGCCAGAGCTGGTTCAACCCAATGCCACTGCCAATGTTGCTGGCATGCCGGGCGATGATCGCATCAAATCCAAAATTGCAGATGTCATCAAAAGCCGTGTTCAAACCGGATCGCCTGAAATGGATCCTGCCGAAGCAGAGGCCGCCAGTCGCAAGCCAACCCCGATGGTGTTGAACACTGGTCGTTCCGAGCCGCCCCTGACCGCCCCGCGCAATGCGCCGCCTGCGGCTATTCCTGCGGCTCCGTCGTTTAACGAGGCCCATATGTACCGTGCCGAGCCTATCTTGGATGCCCCAGAGGACGCCGATGATATGGCCGATGACATGTATGTTGAGCCTTTGATCCCGCAAAAGCCTGTTCCCAATCCGCAGGCCCGCGGTATCGTGCAGAACCCTGTGCGCAAGGCCCCTGCGCCGTCCCGTAAGGCGATTGCGGATGCCCAGCCTGCGTTGAAGTTTGAGGACAAGGGTGCTGACTTTGAGTTGCCCCCGTTGAACCTGCTGACCAGCCCTGAAGTGGTTGAGCGGTTGCAGCTGTCCGACGAGGCCTTGGAAGAAAACGCCCGCATGTTGGAAAGCGTGTTGGATGATTATGGTGTGAAAGGCGAGATCGTATCTGTCCGCCCTGGTCCTGTGGTCACCATGTACGAGCTTGAGCCAGCCCCCGGTTTGAAAGCGTCCCGTGTTATCGGGTTGGCGGATGATATTGCGCGCTCAATGGCGGCCCTGTCTGCCCGTGTGTCGACCGTGCCTGGCCGGTCTGTCATCGGGATCGAATTGCCGAACGAAGTCCGTGAAAAGGTTGTTCTGCGTGAAATCCTGTCTGCCCGTGACTTTGGCGACAGCAACATGCGTTTGCCGTTGGCTTTGGGTAAGGACATTGGTGGTGATCCTGTGATCGCGAACCTTGCCAAGATGCCTCACCTGCTGATCGCGGGTACCACCGGATCGGGTAAGTCGGTTGCGATCAACACCATGATCCTGAGCCTGCTGTACAAGCTGACCCCAGAGGAATGTCGTTTGATTATGATCGACCCCAAGATGCTGGAATTGTCCGTGTATGATGGCATCCCGCATTTGCTGTCTCCTGTTGTGACCGACCCCAAGAAGGCTGTTGTCGCGCTGAAGTGGACTGTGGGCGAAATGGAAGAACGCTATCGCAAGATGTCCAAGATGGGTGTTCGCAACATTGAAGGTTACAACGGTCGTGTCCGTGAGGCGCAGAACAAGAACGAGATGTTCAGCCGCACGGTTCAAACCGGATTTGATGATGAGACAGGCGAGCCAGTGTTCGAGACTGAAGAGTTCGCGCCCGAGACGTTGCCTTACATCGTCGTTATCGTCGACGAGATGGCTGATTTGATGATGGTTGCGGGCAAAGAGATCGAAGCCTGTATCCAGCGTCTTGCCCAGATGGCCCGTGCGTCGGGTATTCACCTGATCATGGCGACCCAGCGTCCGTCTGTGGATGTTATCACCGGCACCATCAAAGCGAACTTCCCGACGCGGATTTCGTTTCAGGTGACCAGCAAAATCGACAGCCGCACTATCTTGGGTGAAATGGGTGCCGAGCAACTGCTGGGTATGGGTGACATGCTGTATATGGCGGGTGGATCGAAGATTGTGCGTTGTCATGGCCCGTTTGTGGCCGACGAGGAAGTCGAGGAGATCGTGAACTACCTCAAAGGCTTCGGTGCCCCTGAGTATATCAACTCGGTGCTGGAAGGCCCCGAGGATGATGGCTCTGCCAGTGATATTGATCTGGTGCTGGGCTTGGGTGGCAATACGGATGGCGAGGATGCTCTCTATGACACCGCCGTTGCTATCGTGGTCAAGGACCGCAAGTGTTCGACCAGCTATATCCAGCGCAAACTGGCGATTGGCTACAACAAGGCCGCGCGTCTGGTGGAGCAGATGGAAGAAAACGGGCTCGTTTCCCCTGCAAATCACGTGGGCAAACGCGATATTCTGGTCCCTGAACAGCAGTGATCCGCCCTTGATCGGCGGATCGCGGCGACGTGAAGCGGGGCGGGGTGGAAACCTCGCTCGGAATGAGTATCTAGACCCTATGAAACATCTTCTGACCGCCGCCTTTTTTGCTTTGTCCCTGTCCGGCCCCGCGCTGGCGGACAAGCTGCCTTTGAACAGTATTTCCAAATATCTCAATGGCTTGGGCACTGCCAAAGGTGCGTTTACCCAGATCAATGATGATGGGACGATTTCAACTGGTACGATTTACATCAAGCGGCCCGGACGGGTGCGGTTTGAGTATAACCCGCCTGAAAGTGCGTTGGTCGTGGCCAGTGCAGGGGCTGTTGTGATTGTCGATACCAAGTCGAACCAGCCGCCCGAAAGCTATCCGCTGGATCGCACACCGCTGTCGATCATTTTGGCGCGGAACGTGGATTTGGGACGTGCGCGGATGGTGGTTGGTCACAGCTATGATGGCACCTCGACCACTGTGACGGCGCAAGACCCTGACAACCCTGACTACGGCAACATTCAGATGGTGTTCACAGGCCCGTCGGTTGAACTGCGCCAATGGGTGATCAATGACAACGCAGGCTCAACCACCACAGTTGTGCTGGGCGAGCTGACCAAGGGTGTTGCGATGTCAGATAAGTTGTTTCGGCCACCCGCAGGGGCAGCCGAAGACAAGTAAGCGGCTACGAACAGCGTGTCAGTTGCGATTGATAAGTGTTTGAGCGCGATGCGACCTCGTTCGAGACCCGAAGCAACCAGCTTTTGCGGTTGTATGATCCCCGCGAAAAGCCTGTGTGGCCTTCGTGGTAGGCCAGATATTGGTTGCGTGCGTCTGTAAGGGCGATTCCGTTCCGCTCACGTGACAGGTTCATGTACCAGCCCATGAAATCGCTGGCGTCGCGGATGTTGTCGCGGCGGGCGAGGCGGCTGCCTGTGGCGCTGCGGTATTCATCCCATGTGCCATCCAAGGCCTGACTGTAGCCAAAAGCGCTGCTTTGGCGGCCCATCGGGATCACACCAAGCGCATAGCGGAAAGGCGTACGCGCGTTGCCGACGAATTTGCTTTCTTGGTAGATGGTCGCCATTTGAACATGGACGGGGACGCCCCATTTGCGTTCGGTGGCTTTGAATGCGCGCAGATATTCGGGGCGTTGCCCGATGATGCTGCATGCGTTGTCTAAACTGCGCGGTGACGAATTATACCCGCCGCCGCAGGATGCGACCAACAGGAGAAGTGCCATTGCGCGAAAGAGTCTGCTCATTTTGCCTCTCGCCTTTTATTGTTTTTCGCAAGTTTAGCCTATTCGCGGCGTGAGGCAAATCACTTTAAGCTAAAGAGCACCGCCAAAATCAGCGGTAACGCGCCCACGGACATAAGCGTTGAGACGACAACAAGACCTGCCACTTTTTCAGAGTCCGCCCCGTATTTTTCGGCCAACATATAAGACGTCACCGCAACGGGTGTCGCGACCTGTAGAACAAGCACGCCAAAGGGGATGTAGGACAGTTGAAAGTAGGTCGCCACGGCGGCTGCGATGCCGAAACAGATGGCGAGCTTTACGGCACATAGTGCCACCGCCAGACCAATGCCTGATGCGTTCAGCCGTGCCATTGCCACCCCGAGCGTGATCAGCATCATCGGGATCGCCATTTGCCCGACCAATTCAAGCGTGTTGGTCATGAAAACGGGCGTTTCCCAGCCCTGCCATAGGAACAGCCCGCCCAGTAGGGTGGCCCAGACCAGCGGCTCTTTCACGACCTTGCCAAGCGATCCGCGCCCTGCGACCAGCCAAATGCCGAATGTGAAGGACCAGATTGCCATGATCGCAAAGACAACCACGGCATAACTGAGGCCGGTTTCCCCGTATGCGAATAGCGCCAGTGGCAGGCCCAGGTTGCCTGTGTTTCCGAAGATCAGCGGGGCTGTGTAAGTGCGGCTGCTGAGCCTGAAGACAAAGACCAAAGCGGCCATCGCCACTGTGACCAACCCGTAGGCCACGACCGAGGCCATCGACAGCGATGCCAGCGCGCTTGGGTCGATCTTGGTTTTCATGAGCGCCACGAAGATCAGGCAGGGCACAGAAAGCGTCATTGCAAGCTGTGTGACGAACTGAATCCTGTATTCAAACCCCAGCTTCACCCATGTAAACCCAATGGCTGCAAGCAGAAATACAGGGGCTACGATCTCTAGAACTGTTACGGCGAGGTTCACAAACTGTTTCCTATTGTTTCCGCTCTAACATTGGACAAATCGGTCTTGATCCGTGTATTCTGAAGGCGTAAAGGCTGCAATGTTATGATTAGAACGCGCGCAAAATATGGTTTGGGACAGGTGGTCCGGCACAAGAAACATCCCTTTAGGGGCGTTGTTTTTGATGTTGATCCCACGTTTTCGAACACCGACGAATGGTACGAATCCATTCCCGAGGAAAGCCGTCCTGTCAAAGACCAGCCGTTTTATCATCTTCTCGCTGAAAACGATCAAAGCTACTACGTGGCTTATGTGTCGGAGCAGAACCTGATTGCTGACTATTCCGGTGAGCCGGTGGACCACCCTGATATTCCGGACCTGTTTGGCCCGTTTCAGGATGGGTCTTACCCACTGCATTTCCAGCTGAACTGAGCCTATTAGTACCCGAGTGCGCATCCGTCCTTGCGTGGGTCGCTTGCGCCTTGCAGCACGCCGTCTTCCCTGATTTCGATCGTTTGCGCCCCGCCGATGGCTGTATCCGGGATAGCCACTTTGTGCCCCATGTCTGTCAGTTGCTGCCGCACTGCGTCCGAGTACCCCCGTTCGACTTTCATTGTGCCTGCTTCTGAAAACGCCCGTGGTGCGTCGAGCGTGCTTTGCGGGTCCATTCCGAAATCGATCAGGTTGCTGACAAAGCGTGCGTGCCCTGTGGATTGGTAGGCCCCGCCCATAACCCCGAATGGCATTGTGACGCGCCCGTTTTTCTTGAGCATCCCTGGAATGATCGTGTGCATGGGCCGCTTGCCCCCTGCCAGCTCGTTCGGGTGGCCTTCTTCTAGCGTGAACCCAGCGCCGCGGTTTTGCAGGAGGATGCCGAACTTGTCCGATGCGATGCCCGACCCGAACCCGTGGAAAATGGAATAGATCAGCGATACGGCCATCCCGTCGCGGTCGACCACTGTGATGTAGATCGTGTCTTTGTGGACTGCTTCTGTCAGGGGTGCAGCGGCGGGCATGGCTTTGGCGGGGTCGATCAAAGCGGCCAGTTTCTGCGCCGTTTCCATGGACAGCATATAGTCCAACCGCGTGGTGTGGGCCGGATCCGCGATGAACCGGTCTCGGGCGTCGTAAGCGAGTTTCGTGGCTTCGGCTTCGATGTGGACACGCTCGGCCCCGAAGGGATCCATCGATGCGATGTCGAACTGGGCCAGAATGTTGAGCAGCAAGATCGCAGTTGCCCCTTGGCCGTTGGGCGGATGTTCCACCAGATCGGTGCCTTTGTAGGTGCCGCTGACGGGGGTGGTTTCATCGCAGGCTTGGGCTGCGAAGTCTTCCACCGTGTGTACGCCGCCGAACGCATTGAGAGCGGCCACAATATCATCCGCGATTTCGCCTGTGTAGAAGGCATCGCGTCCCTGTTTGGCAACGCGGCGCAAGACTTCGGCTTGGCCTTTGGCACTGAACATCTGTCCGGCTTTGGGCGCTTTACCATCCATCAAAAACAGATCACGGGCGCGGCCCTGCAAGGTGCCTGCGTCATTGCCCCAGTCGAACGCGACCCGAGGGGCCACTGGAACACCGTTGTCTGCATAGTGGATCGCAGGGGCAAGGATCGCATCCAACCCGAGTTTTCCGTAAACGTCTGACAAGTGGCAAAAGGCGTCAATCGCACCAGGGATCGTGACCGCATGGGCGCTGTGGAGGGGAACTGTTTTCTCACCCGCGTCGCGCAGTGCGGCGGCCGTTGCCGCCTTGGGAGCGCGCCCTGATCCGTTATATGCCTTGATGTCGTTCGATCCAGCGGGAGAGACGAGCACAAAGCAGTCCCCGCCGATGCCGGTCATCTGGGGTTCGCATATGCCAAGCAAGACAGCCCCTGCAATCGCTGCATCCATCGCCGTTCCGCCGCGCTTGAGAACATCAATGGCGGTTTGGGCGGCCAAAGGGTGCGATGTGGCGCACATGCCATTGGTTGCATAAACGGCAGATCGGCCGGGGGTATGAAAGTCACGCATATTTGCTGTCCTGAGCATTGTTCAGGTCAGACACTAGGGCAGCCCTTCGGGATTGCCAATTGGGATAAAACTGAAGGGGGGGATAGTCCTCGACGTCACGCACTGGGTGGGGGCTATGAAACGCAACGCCGAGGGAAGCCATATGCAGCTACCCGTACTGTATCGCCGAGGTTTCAGGCCAGAGTGGGGAGTATTTGTGACCCTTTCGCGGCGGTGCAGAAAAAGCGGTCTTACATGCAGGCACGGATCATTTAGTCGGTGATGATCGTCAGACTGAGCAGAGTGGTTTTGCCAATCCGAGACACTTTAAGCTCATGCGTAAGCTCGTGAATTAGGCCCCAGCCAAACCCACCTTCCGGCAACTCAGAGGTGTTGACCGCATGCAAACGACTGTGATGGCGCATAAAGACAGCCTCAGGCACGGGATGACCCTGATCGCTGATAACAATCGACATTCCTTCACCGTCAAAGGCGCAATCAATAGTGATTATTCCATCGGGGATACCAGCGTAGGCGTGTTCAACAACATTGTTCAGCGCCTCGGCCAATACGATTTCAACATTAATGCAGGCATCTTCAGACAGCTTCCAATCGGTGGTGTACTGTTTGATACGTTGAAGCGCGTCACGGACCTGCAGGTCCGTCGCTTTGAGCGTCAGTTGAACGGACAAAGGGTCGGGTTGGTCCTGATCGCTGGTCAATGCAGGTCGTGATTGCGCCATATCATTCGTCACCTGTCAGCGCATCATCAAGCGAGGCATGCAGTTTGAAAACCATATCCATGCGTGTCAGCTTAAACACTTTCGCGACGGCAGGGGTTAATCCTGCCAGTTCCATTTTCCTGTCCGGCCCGATCAGTTTCATGGTGGCAACGATCGCACCCAGCCCGCTGGAATCGATGAATTCTACCTGACTGAGATCAAGAATAATGCGATTGGGCGCATCTTCGATCTGGCTGCGTACAACATCTTTGAACCGGATCGCCGCGGCGGCATCAATGCGGTCTTCTTGTATTGTAATAATGCTGTAGGATTCTTTTGTTTTGCTCAATATGTTCATGTCTGGCCCATGTGGTATCGATGACTGACACTTGGACTAAGGGCTAAAACTTACGATTGTATGGGCAGCGGTCCGCAATGAGGGTGAAATTTAATGAAAACTGTCGTGATTTCGGGTGCATCGCGCACTGCAATGGGTGGATTTCAGGGCGTCTTTGATGGTGTGGAGGCCTCTGTTCTGGGCGGCGCTGCCATGAAAGCCGCGATGGATGGCGCAAAACTGGCCACGGTCGACGAGGTTCTGATGGGCTGCGTTTTGCCGGCCGGCCAAGGTCAGGCCCCTGCACGTCAAGCCGGATTTGCGGCCGGTTTGGGCGAAGAGGTTCCTGCAACAACGCTCAACAAGATGTGCGGATCGGGGATGAAGGCTGCCATGATCGCCTATGATCAGATCGCGCTGGGCCAGACGGACACAATGATCGCGGGCGGTATGGAAAGCATGTCGAACGCGCCGTACTTGCTGCCAAAGATGCGCGGCGGCGCGCGGATCGGGCATGGGCAGGTGATCGATCACATGTTTCTGGACGGGTTGGAAGATGCCTATGACAAAGGCCGCCTGATGGGCACCTTTGCCGAAGACTGCGCCGAGCAATATCAGTTCACCCGTGATGCACAGGATGAATATGCTTTGAAGTCATTGTCCAATGCCCTTGCCGCACAAGACGGCAATGGATTTGATCAAGAGATCACCGCCGTGACGCTGAGCACCCGCAAGGGCGCGGTCACAGTTGATGCGGACGAACAGCCCTCTAAGGCCAGACCCGACAAGATACCGCAACTCAAACCTGCGTTCCGCAAGGACGGTACGGTGACTGCGGCCAATGCGTCCTCTATTTCAGATGGCGCTGCGGCGCTTGTTCTGGCCTCCGAAGATGCAGCGCAGGCACAGGGGCTTACCGTTCGGGCGCGCATCCTTGGACACGCGAGCCACGCGCAAGCGCCGGGCCTGTTCACAACGGCCCCTGTTCCGGCGGCACAGAAGCTGCTGAAACAAATCGGCTGGTCCAAAGACAGCGTCGATCTGTGGGAGGTGAACGAAGCTTTCGCGGTCGTCCCGATGGCCTTCATGCATGAAATGGGGATTTCGAGGGACATCGTGAACGTCAACGGCGGCGCCTGTGCGTTGGGGCATCCCATCGGGGCATCGGGCGCGCGGATCATGGTCACGCTGCTCAATGCGCTGGAAAAGCGGAACCTCAAGCGCGGGGTGGCCGCGATCTGTATCGGCGGCGGGGAAGGCACAGCCATCGCGATCGAGCGTCCTTAATCCTTTACCCTTTCAGAAATACTCAAAAGACAACGTTGCGCTGAAAAAACACTTCCATTTTTCAGCGACTCGGGTGATGGTGAAAAAATAGCAACTTTTTTCACGACGCGGGTTGATGATTCACACGGACGCCAAAGCTGCAGATGCCATCGGGGCCGATCTTCGGGCGCTGCGTAAGGCGCGTGGGATGACGCTTGTGGATATGGCCGACAGGCTCGGGCGCTCGGTCGGGTGGCTTAGCCAGGTTGAGCGCGACATGTCGGCCCTCACGGTCAACGATTTGCGCCAGATTGCCGGAGAGCTCGGTGTTCAGGTCTCAATGCTGTTCGGCCAACCTTTGGCGCCTGCGGATGAGGTAGGTTATGTTGTGCGCAAGGGTGCGCGTCGCCCTATTGGCAATGCCAAGGACGGGTTGGTTGAGGAGCTTCTATCGCCTGATCTGACCGATGACTTTGAAATGGTCCATTCGACGTTCCAGCCCCATTCCAAAATCACGGACCCTGTGACGCGCCCCACGCAAGAGGTCGCTGTTTTGCTGTCGGGCAAGCTTGATCTGGATGTGAACGGCAAGCTGTTCACAATCCACCCCGGTGACAGTTTTCGCATCCGCGGGGAGCCGTTTCGCTGGATGAACCCCTACACAGACCCTGCCGTGGCCATCTGGGTCATCGCGCCGCCGGTGTATTGAGATGAGCTTTGATGCATGGATCATATTCGCACTGTTCTGGGTGGTGTTTGTTACGACGCCCGGCCCGAATGCTGTCAATTGTATCAGCAACGGAATGACCATCGGCTTTCGTCGCAGTCTGATTGGTGTGTTGGGTATTTTGACCCAAGCGACCCTGTTTCTATCCTTGTCTGCGCTTGGCGTTACCGCGTTGATCGTGGCCTCGCCGACTGCCTTTTATATGGCCAAGCTGATCGGCGCGGGGTTTTTGATTTACCTTGGTATTCGCGGTTGGATGACGGCTACAAAGCCTGTTCAGATCGATGACCGACCTGCAAAATCAATCTATCTGCGTGCTTTTGCTATCGCCACGATCAACCCTAAGTCCGTTGCTGGTTATCTTGCTGCCTTTAGCCAATTCGTTCAGCCGGACGTTCCGATTTGGGATCAGATGTGGGTGATCATGCCGACGGCCCTGACGCTGACGGCGCTCAGCTATACCGGTTTTACCGCCCTTGGTGCCGGTATTGGCAAAGCTGCGTTGGGGGCTGTGTTCAATGCTTGGGTGCGCCGCGTGATGGCGGTGTGTTTTGTTATATACGGGGCCCTTCTGGGGGCAGCGTCAATACCGGAAAGGTCTTCGATATGATCAAAGGATCCTGTTTGTGCGGTGGGGTTACCTATACCCTGACTGAACCTTTGCGCCCGTCTGTAAGCTGCCATTGTACGCAATGCCGCAAAACAAGTGGTCACTTCTGGTCATCAACGCAGGTTCCTGCGGACCAGTTGACCGTGACGTCAGATACGACCTTGCAATGGTTTCAATCCTCAAC
>CAZWSE010000072.1:0-17328 GCA_964636575.1 uncultured Sulfitobacter sp.
CGAACTCGTAACTAAAGCTTGGGAAGCTGCCGTGATACCTTTTCACCATACCCGCTCACTGCGCGTTCAAATATCGGGCCACAGGAAGCGCGTCAATGTGCAAAGGCAGGCATCATCGCGCGTCGCTAGAATATCCAGATGTAGAGAAGGGCCAGCAAGGCGACTACGATTGCAACGGCGATGAAGATGCGCCCCCAAAGCAAGCGTTCTTCGGGCAGGTTCACAGACCAATAGGTGCCGACCTTGAAATTTTGCACAAGGATCGGTGTTTCATCAATAAAGGACATTGCAAACTCGTCTTTGGCTTTGAGATCAATGTCTTCGTATGTGTCGCTCACGAATTTCAACAACTCTTCGCGGTCATCCAGAACGGCCCGAATGGTAAAGGTGCGGCTGTTGGTTTTGCGGTTTCCGCGTGAGCGTTTGGACCGCGCCATTGCCACAAGTGTCACGAAATCATCGCCGCAATCGGGGCATGTCATGTCATAGAATTGATGCGCGCTTACGTCATGGACGTTTTGCGTTTCACAATGGGGGCAGACGAGTTTGACGGCCATGTGCGGCTCTTTCTGGGAACAGGTTTGCCACCTTGTAGCCGTGCCCCGCAGTGGATCACAAGTACGGGCTTAGCCGCGCCGTCTTCTGCGCCCGCGCCCGTCCGCGGATTGGCCTTTGGTGTTGAAGGATACATTCGGCAGCACTGTGCGCTTGGCAAGTTCGGGGAAGGGGTCCGTTTTGTGCGGGATCGCGTTGGCGGCGACGAAGTGTTCTTGAAAGCGTGGCTCGATCGCGGTTTCGACTTTCACGATTTCACCGACAGTCTTTTCGATCTCAGCCCGCGCGCCGATGTTGCACAGCGCAATCCGCGCGCCTGTGCCCGCGGCGTTGCCCGCGGATGTGATCTTGTCCAAGGGCGCATCGGGGATCATGCCCAGCACAACCGCGTGTTTGTTCGAGATATGCGCGCCAAACGCACCGGCGAGCACGACACGGTCCACGCTGTCGACCTCCATTTCGTCCATCAAGAGCCGCGCCCCTGCATAGAGGGCGGATTTGGCCAGTTGGATGGCGCGAATATCGCCTTGGGTAACGGTGATCTTGGGGCCGTTCTGCGCGGTTCCATCGTGGATGACGTAAGCATGGGTGCGGCCTTCTGGGATAGAACGCTCTGTGCCTGTTTGTTCCGCCGATCCGATCAACCCGCTTTCATCCAATAGCCCTGCGATGCGCATTTCGGCCACAGCCTCGATGATGCCGGACCCGCAGATGCCGGTGATCCCAGTGGTGGCGATGGCTTGATCGAAGCCATTTTCATCGGACCAGATATCTGATCCGATGACGCGAAAGCGGGGTTCTTTGGTGACGGGGTCAATTTCGATCCGTTCAATCGCGCCCGGGGCTGCGCGTTGGCCGCTGCTGATTTGCGCCCCCTCAAAGGCGGGACCAGTAGGTGACGAGCACGCCAGAACGCGGCTTTTGTTGCCCAACAGGATTTCTGCGTTGGTGCCTACGTCGACGACCAAGACCAGATCATCGGATTTGTTCGGCTCTTCTGACAGCGCCACGGCCGCTGCATCTGCGCCAACGTGGCCTGCGATGCATGGCAACAGATAGACCCGTGCGCGGGGGTTCAGCGTGGTCAGATCCAACTCAGCCGCGCTAAGGTCCATCGATGACGACGTGGCCAGCGCAAAGGGGGCTTGTCCAAGCTCGACCGGATCAATGCCCAAAAGCAGGTGGTGCATGACCGGATTACACACGAAAACGGTTTCCATGATTTGCGAAGGTCTGATTTCAGCCTCGGTCGAGATGGTTTGCGTCAGCCCGTTGATGGCGGTGCGCACGGCTTCTGTCATGTCTTTGTCGCCACCGGGGTTCATCATGGCGTAGCTGACGCGGCTCATCAGGTCTTCGCCGAAGCGGATTTGCGGGTTCATGACGCCGGATGAGGCTTTGACTTCGCCTGTGACCAGATCACACAAATGCGCCGCGATGGTGGTGGAGCCAAGATCAATCGCAAGCCCGTAAATGCTGTCTTCAAAGAAACCGGGCCAGATGTCGATGACCCGCGCGCTGCTGTCATTGTGCCCTTTGTGAAGAGCGACCGTGACCTTCCAACCGCCTTTGCGCAGGGTGGGTTGCAGTTGTGACAGAAGCGTCAGATCTGCGGTGATCGTGCCCACACCCCATTGATCTTGGAGCGCGCGTTCCAGCCGTTCGAGATCGCCTGTGGGGGTGTGCATGTCAGGCTCGTCCACCTCGACATAGTAGAGCCGTGTGGCGGGATCCATGATGATATCCCGCGCCGAGGCCTCTTTGCGCACAACCTGTTTGTGCACTTGGGATTCAGGTGGAACGTCGATAACAATGTCGCTTTGAACTGTGGCCTGACACCCAAGCCGCCGCCCGTCGATCATACCGCGTTTGTCTTTGTAGCGTTGTTCGACCTTGTTCCAATCGCTGAGCGCATCAGCCGCCACGGTTACCCCGTGTTTTGGAAATTCGCCTTGCCCGGGTGTGATTTGGCATTTCGAGCAAATTCCACGCCCGCCGCATACGGAATCCAGATCGACCCCCAATTGCCGTGCCGCCGTCAGGATCGGTGTGCCCACCGCGAAATTGCCGCGCTTACCGGACGGTGTGAAGATGACGAGGGGGTCTGACATCGGATGGGTCTTTCCTTAGGGGCATTTCAGCAGACCATAAGGCAGATCGCTTGGACCGACAGCCAGCTTGCGGCAAAAAGATGTAGTGGCGCGTCATTTTCGCCGGATTTTTCCGGATTGATGCTGTGTCGCCTCCGGCGGGAGTATTTTGCAAAGGGTAAAGGGGCGCGGTTCGCGTGCGATTGGCCCTTTCGCCCTTGGCCGATCCATGCGATAGGGTGGCCGCCAAACGAGACATGCATGGAGAATGAAAATGCAGATTCGCGAGGCTCTTACCTTTGATGATGTATTGCTGGTGCCCGGCGCCTCTTCGGTGCTGCCGTCCACCGCCGATACCGCGACCTTTGTGACCAAATCCATTGCGTTGAATATCCCGCTTTTGAGTTCTGCCATGGACACTGTCACCGAGAGCCGGATGGCCATAGCCATGGCCCAAGCTGGCGGTATGGGTGTTATTCACCGCAATTTGGATATCGAGCAACAGGCCCGCGAAGTGCGCCGTGTGAAGCGCTTTGAAAGCGGTATTGTTTATAACCCGATTACATTAACTGCGGATCAGACTTTGGCCGATGCCAAGGCCTTGCAAGAACGCTACCGCGTGACCGGTTTTCCTGTGGTCAATGATAAGGGCGTTGTCGTTGGCATTGTCACCAACCGCGACATGCGTTTCGCCACCGATGATGCGACCCCTGTGTCGGTCATGATGACCACCGACAATCTGGCCATTTTGGAAGAACCTGCAGACCGCGATGAGGCCATCAGCCTGATGAAAGCCCGCCGGATTGAAAAGCTGTTGGTTGTCGACAAATCCGGCAAGTTGACCGGTCTTTTGACATTGAAGGACACCGAACAGGCCGTTTTGAACCCGACTGCCTGTAAGGACGAGCTTGGCCGTCTGCGCGTTGCCGCTGCCACCACCGTTGGCGATGCGGGTTTTGAGCGGTCGCAAGCTTTGGTCGATGCTGGCGTTGACATGATTGTCATAGATACCGCCCACGGTCATTCCGAGGGCGTTGCCCATGCTGTCACCCGCGCCAAGTCTTTGTCGAACGAAGTGCAGGTTGTCGCGGGCAATGTCGCCACCGGCGAGGCCACACGTGCATTGATTGATGCAGGTGCTGATGCTGTGAAGGTCGGGATTGGCCCCGGGTCAATCTGTACCACCCGTATGGTTGCAGGCGTGGGTGTGCCGCAGTTGACTGCCATTATGGATTGTGCGGCAGCCGCCGGTGATATCCCTGTGATCGCCGATGGTGGCATCAAGTTTTCGGGCGATTTTGCCAAAGCCATAGCGGCAGGCGCGTCTTGCGCCATGGTGGGCAGCATGATCGCGGGTACCGACGAATCCCCCGGTGAGGTCATTTTATACCAAGGCCGCAGCTTCAAAAGCTACCGCGGGATGGGCAGCCTTGGCGCGATGGCCCGGGGATCAGCGGACCGTTATTTCCAGAAAGACGCTGCCAGCGACAAACTGGTGCCTGAGGGGATTGAGGGACAGGTGCCCTATAAAGGCTCTGCCGGCACGGTTATTCACCAATTGGTCGGCGGTCTGCGCGCGGCAATGGGATACACCGGTTGCGGGACTGTGCAAGAGATGCGCTCAGGCTGTAACTTCGTCAAAATCACCGGCGCAGGCCTGAAAGAAAGCCATGTCCATGACGTACAGATCACCCGCGAAAGCCCGAACTACCGGATTGGCTAGCGTCTTATGACCCCCGCTGCCCGTATTGCCGCTGCGATTGATGTTTTGGATGCTGTTGGATCCGGAAAACCGACCGAGCAAGCCTTGACCGCATGGGGCCGAGCCAACCGTTACGCCGGATCAAAGGATCGTGCGGCTGTGCGCGATCATGTCTTTGATGCGGTGCGCAATTTGCGTTTGTTTGCGGCATTGGGCGGGGCTACGTCGGGCAGGGGGCTGATGCTGGGCAGTTTGATGGATAAGGACGTTGATCCCGCGACTGTTTTTACAGGCGAAGGCTATGCGCCGCCCGCGTTGACATCTGATGAATGGCCACGTGAGACGCCTGATATGACGCCTGCGATTGCTGGCAATTTGCCGGACTGGGTTTATCAGAAACTCAGCGCGCAGATGGGAGATCAGGCTGATCAAACTGCTAAGCTTTTATCACAGCGTGCGCCTTTGGGGCTGCGGGTGAATACGTTGAAATCGACGTTAAGTATCGTGTCAAATGCGTTGGAAAAAAAGGGAATAGAGATTAATGCAACACCTCTTTCCGAGACAGCTTTACTGGTAGACGGTGCCGTGCGCGGCCTGCGCAATATGCCTTCCTTTATGGACGGCTGGTTTGAGTTTCAGGACGCGGCCAGTCAGGCACTGGTCGATGCCATTCCTTTGGTCAAAGGTGATCGCGTGCTGGACTACTGCGCGGGCGGGGGCGGCAAAACGCTAAGCCTTGCCGCGCGGCTTGAGGGCATAGTGCATGCCCATGATGCGAACCCCGAGCGTATGAAAGACTTGCCCGAGCGCGCCAGACGTGCAGGCGCAAGCGTGGAAATCGGGGAGCCTGAGGGCTTGTTTGATGTGGTGCTCTGCGATGTGCCCTGTTCCGGCAGCGGGGCCTGGCGGCGTGCGCCTGATGGGAAATGGGCGCTGACGCAAGACAGCCTGAATGAATTGACGAAGCTACAGGACGACATTCTTGAGACGGCAACGGGCCTTGTCGCCCCAGACGGGGTGCTTGTTTACGCAACCTGTTCGATCTTCAACGATGAAAACGAAGAACGAATGACCGGTTTTCTGAACCGACATCCAGATTGGAAGATGACGTTTGAACAGCGCTTCGACGTCAGCCCTGACAACGACGGTTTTTATACGGCGCACCTGCAACGCGCCTGAAAAGTGTCGACACACAACCTAAACGTGTATACACCAAGGAGGTTCGGGTCATTCCTTTGCGAATTAACGCCGGATTAACGTCTGGTCTGCGAGAACAGACGCAGACCAAATGAATCGGAGAAACCTCGTGACGCAGGGTGTCGTTGTGCCGACCAGACTGTTCAAGATCGCAGCACAGATCTCTCAAAAGTGGCTCAGCTTCGTTGTGGTCATTGGGTTTACGGCTGGGCTTGCGTTTCTTGTGCCGACCGAAATTCTGTCGCGGGCATCCTTTGCGGCCTGTGCGGCCTTTGTATTTCTGCTTGGATTTGGGGTTTTGCTTGATCGCCTTGGTCACAAAATCCGTGAAGCCTCGCTAGAGGCTGTCACCGCGACGCTGAACAATGACACCGCCCCGAGTTTTGTCGCCGATGGCGAAGGCACCGTTTTGTCGCGCAATCCCGCTGCCGAGAAACGCTTTTCACGTGCTTTGACGGATAGTTTGGCTGAAAGCCTTAAAGAAGTGCTCGCCAATCCGTCGGCGGTGATGTTTCGTTTGCAAACCAAAGCGTTGGCGAAAGGTGCTGCCAGTGAAGATGTCGTCACACGCGCCGGTCACTTGCGTATTTCCGTGCACAAAATGGATGAAGACAGCCTGATCTGGCGGGTCGAGGACCATGCACTGGCAGGGCCGGATGCGAGTGGTCGCGACAAGCAAACTCTGCCCTCTGTGACGCTGGGCCGTACAGGTGCGATCTTGTTCATGAACGATGCCGCGCGCGCTTTGGTGGGCGAACGGGTTAAGACGCTTGATCGGTTGTTCGTGGACCCCGAGGTGGCGCATGGCAAGATTTCGACACTGACGACTAAAGATGGCGCGGTGCGCACGTTGATTGCTGAAACCGATGGTGGTGCAGGGCGCAGAACGCTGTTTCTTTTGCCTGCACCTGAGGACGGTGAGACTGTGCAAACCGATTGGGCCTCGTTTGAGGATTTGCCCGTTCCTTTGCTGAAGATTGACACCGATGGCTGCATTGAAACCTCTAACCGTATGGCGGTTAAACTGTTGGGCGGTCCGGTGGAAACGGGAACCCATCTGGGCGATTTGATGGAAGGCTTGGGCCGCGCCATTAGCGACTGGATCACCGACACTATTAAGGAACGCAACCCACAAGCGTCCGAATTTTTGCGCCTGAAACGGCGTGACAAAGAGGTCTTTGTTCAGGTCACCCTGAACCGGATTTCAGATGGTGAAGGGCAGTCCTTGATTGCGGTTTTGAACGACGCGACCGAGCTGAAAACGCTGGAAGCCCAGTTCGTGCAAAGCCAGAAAATGCAGGCGATTGGCCAGCTTGCCGGTGGTGTGGCCCATGATTTCAACAACCTTTTGACTGCGATTTCGGGGCATTGCGACTTACTGTTGCTGCGTCATGACCAAGGCGATGCCGATTACAGTGACCTTGTTCAGATCAACCAGAACGCCAACCGTGCGGCGGCCTTGGTTGGTCAGTTGCTCGCCTTTTCCCGCAAGCAAACCCTGCGCCCCGAAGTTCTGGACATGCGCGATACGCTGTCTGATCTGACCCATCTTTTGAACCGCTTGGTCGGGGAAAAAGTCACCCTGACCCTTGTTCATGATCCGGTTTTGCCGTCGATCCGTGCGGACAAACGCCAGTTAGAACAAGTTGTGATGAACTTGGTCGTAAACGGCCGCGATGCCATGCCCGCGGGCGGTGAGATCAAAATCGAGACCTCTGTTGAAACTTTGTCTGAACCGATGGAGCGTGACCGCGCGATCGTGCCTGCGGACCGCTTTGTTGTCGTCAAAATCACCGACCACGGCGGCGGCATTGAATCCGATCAACTGCAAAAAGTGTTTGAGCCGTTCTACACCACCAAACGCACCGGCGAAGGCACTGGCCTTGGATTGTCGACCGCCTACGGAATTATCAAACAGTCGGGTGGTTACATTTTCGTAGACAGCGTTGTCGGATCTGGCACCTGTTTCACCATCTATCTGCCGGTCTACGATAAGGTCGAAGACAAACCGCTGGCGATTTCCAAAGCCATCCAATCCTTGCCGCAGCCAAAAGGTGAGGGTGTGGTCTTGCTGGTAGAAGATGAAGCGCCTGTGCGCGCCTTTGCATCGCGTGCGCTGCGCTTGCGTGGCTATACAGTGCTAGAGGCGGACTCTGCGGAAGAAGCGCTTAAAACGCTCGAAGACGAGACGTTGAAGGTCGATGTCTTTGTGACCGATGTCGTGATGCCGGGGATGGATGGTCCAAGCTGGGTGAAGCTTGCCCTGAAAGACCGCCCTGACACGCGCGTTGTCTTTGTATCGGGCTACGCCGAAGAATCATTCAGCGAAGATCAGATGCGGATTCCCAATTCCGTGTTCTTGCCCAAACCTTTTTCGCTCAGCGAATTGACCGAAACGGTGCATCAACAGCTCAGTTAAGACGTTGGAACATCGCTACCGTGAGACGTCGAACAAGCCCAGATACAGAACGAAACAAGGGCAAAACGCGACATCTGCGCACTGTAACCTTTCCTTAATCCGAATCCCAAAAACTCCAATTGTTGAAAATTTGAATTGAAATGTTCTCTTTTTGCCCCCATAAGGAACAAGAGGCGAACATTTGGCGGTGCGCATTGCCGCCATCCAATGGGTATGACAAGAAGGACCTGAAAAATGGCAGTAGCAGAGCTTTTGACAATGGACACGAAAAAAACAGGCGACAAGCAAAAGGCGCTTGATTCCGCTTTGGCTCAGATCGAACGGCAGTTCGGCAAGGGCTCGATCATGAAACTGGGGCAGGAAGGTGCTGTTCAGAACATTACCGCCAGTTCCACCGGATCACTTGGCCTTGATATCGCGCTTGGCATAGGCGGCCTGCCGATGGGCCGCATCATTGAAATTTACGGGCCGGAAAGCTCAGGTAAGACCACGCTGACCCTGCATTGCATTGCAGAGCAGCAAAAAGCAGGCGGCATCTGTGCCTTTGTTGATGCCGAGCACGCGCTTGACCCGCATTATGCCAAGAAGCTTGGTGTTGATCTTGATGAATTGCTGATCTCGCAGCCCGACACGGGCGAGCAGGCTTTGGAGATCACCGATACCCTTGTGCGCTCTGGTGCTGTGAACATGGTTGTCGTCGATTCCGTGGCGGCCTTGACCCCCAAGTCAGAGCTTGAAGGCGATATGGGTGACAGCAGCGTTGGCGTTCAAGCCCGTCTGATGTCGCAAGCCATGCGCAAGCTGACCGGATCCATCAGCCGTTCCAACTGTATGGTTATCTTCATCAACCAGATCAGAATGAAAATCGGCGTTATGTTCGGCTCGCCCGAGACCACATCGGGTGGTAACGCACTGAAATTCTATTCCTCCGTTCGGCTTGATATTCGCCGCATCGGTGCCTTGAAGGACCGTGACGAAGTCGTCGGCAACGCCACCCGCGTGAAAGTCGTCAAAAACAAAGTGGCCGCTCCGTTCAAACAGGTTGAATTCGACATCATGTATGGCGAAGGCATTTCCAAGATGGGCGAACTGCTTGATCTGGGTGTGAAGGCGGGCGTCGTCGACAAATCCGGCGCGTGGTTCAGCTATGGCGATGAGCGCATCGGGCAGGGCCGTGAGAACGCGAAGGTCTTCCTGAAGGAAAACACCCATATCTCAAACGCGATTGAGGACAAAATCCGCGCCGCCCATGGGCTCGATTTCGACATGGAAGAGGCCGACAAGACCCCTGACATGATCGAAGATGAAGCGCTGGTTGATCCGGACGCATAAAGCCTAATCCAATCTAACACAAAGGGCGTCTGCACAAGCGGGCGCCCTTTGCCGTTGAGCACTGTGGACAGCGGCCATGGGCACAGGTATTTGAGACGGACCTGACCCATCACCGGACTTTGCCCAATGCCCACGCTGAACGATATTCGATCCACATTTCTGAACTATTTTGACAAGCAGGGGCATCAGGTGGTGCCATCGAGCCCGCTTGTCCCGCGCAATGATCCGACCCTGATGTTTGCAAACTCGGGCATGGTGCAGTTCAAGAACTTGTTCACAGGGCTTGAGACCCGCGACTATCAACGCGCAACCACTGCCCAAAAATGTGTGCGTGCCGGCGGCAAGCACAACGATCTGGACAATGTCGGCTATACCAACCGCCACCACACGTTCTTTGAGATGCTGGGCAATTTCAGCTTTGGTGACTATTTCAAATCCGAGGCGATCCCCTTTGCATGGGACCTGATCACCAAGGAATTGGATATCCCCAAAGACAAGCTGCTGGTCACGGTCTACCACACTGATGATGAAGCCGCTGATCTGTGGAAGAAGGTCGCGGGTTTTTCCGACAGCCAGATCATCCGCATTGACACCGATGACAACTTTTGGCGGATGGGCCCAACCGGCCCCTGCGGTCCCTGCACCGAGATTTTCTATGACCACGGTGATCAGCACTGGGGTGGACCTCCCGGATCTCCGGACGAAGACGGTGATCGCTTTATCGAGATCTGGAACATCGTTTTCATGCAGAACGAACAGTTTGAGGATGGCACTTTAAAGCCGCTTGAGATGCAGTCGATCGATACCGGCATGGGGATCGAACGTGTCGCCGCCTTGCTTCAGGGCAGCAATGACAACTACGCCACCGACCTAATGCGCAGCCTGATAGAGGCCAGCGCCGATGCGTCCAGCACGGACCCCGATGGCGATGGTCGCACCCATCACCGCGTGATTGCCGATCACTTGCGATCCACAGCGTTTTTGATTGCCGACGGGATTTTGCCTGCCAAGGACGGCCGTGGTTACGTGTTGCGCCGCATCATGCGTCGCGCCATGCGGCATGCCCATTTGCTGGGCACCAAGGACCCGATGATGCACAAACTGGTGCCTGCCTTGGTCGGCCAGATGGGCGCAGCCTATCCTGAGTTGGGGCAGGCCCAATCTTTGATCACCGAGACCCTGTTGCAGGAAGAAACCCGTTTCCGCACAACCTTGGACCGTGGCTTGAAGCTTTTGGATGATGAACTTGGTGCTTTGCCTGAGGGTGCTGAATTGCCTGGTGAGGCTGCCTTTAAGCTTTATGACACCTACGGCTTCCCCCTTGATCTGACACAGGATGCGCTGCGCGAAAAAGGGCGCTCTGTCGATGAGGCTGGTTTTGACACGGCTATGGAAGCACAAAAAGCCAAGGCCCGCGCCGCGTGGTCCGGCAGTGGCGATGCAGCAGATGCCACCGTGTGGTTTGATGTGGCCGACAAGCATGGCGAGACCGATTTTCTGGGCTATGACACCGAGATCGCCGAGGGCCAGATCGTTGCGATTGTGAAAGACGGCGCGCAGGTTTCATCGGCTGCCAAGGGTGACACCGTGCAGATCGCCCTGAACCAAACCCCGTTTTACGCTGAAAGCGGCGGGCAGGTGGGGGATACTGGCCTGATCCGTATTGAGGGCGGCGTGGCTGAAGTGACGGACACCCGCAAAACCGCTGGAGTTTTCATGCACATTGCGACCGTGACCGATGGCACGATCGAAGTGGGTGCTGGCGCTGAGTTGGTGGTTGATCCCGCGCGCCGGACCTCTATTCGCGCCAATCACTCTGCTACACACTTGCTGCACGAAGCCCTGCGTGCTGCTTTGGGCGATCATGTCTCACAGCGCGGATCGCTGAACGCGGCTGATCGTCTGCGTTTTGATTTCAGCCATGCCAAGGCACTGGATGCAAGCGAAGTGTCTCAGGTTGAGGCCGAAGTAAACGCATATATCCGCCAGAACGCCGCTGTTGAGACCCGCATTATGACGCCTGACGATGCGCGTGCCTTGGGGGCACAAGCCCTGTTCGGTGAGAAATACGGTGATGAGGTGCGCGTGGTGTCGATGGGCCAACAGGCTGGATCCGGCAAGGGCACAGGCGGCGATACCTATTCGCTGGAACTCTGTGGTGGCACCCATGTGCGCCAGACTGGTGATATCGGTGCCTTTGTCATCCTTGGTGACAGTGCCAGCAGCGCCGGTGTGCGCCGGATTGAGGCCTTGACTGGGGCCGAGGCGATGACCCATCTGCGCGGGCAAGACCTGTTGCTGGCGGATGTGGCATCCGAATTGAAAGCCCAGCCATCGGACGTTCCATCGCGGGTGAAGGCCTTGATGGATGAACGGCGTGCTTTGTCCAATGAGGTCGCGCAGTTGCGTCGTGAATTGGCGATGTCGGGTGGGGCTGCGGCCTCGCCTGACGCGCAAGAGGTGAACGGCGTTCCGTTTCTGGCACAAGTGTTGTCAGGCGTGACGGGCAAGGATCTGCCAGCCTTGATTGATGAACATAAATCCAAGATGGGCAGCGGTGCGGTTCTGTTGATCGCCGATACAGGCGGCAAGGCGGCTGTGGCGGCTGGTGTGACTGAGGATATGACATCCAAGGTATCCGCCGTTGATTTGGTCAAAGCCGCTGTCGCTGAACTCGGCGGCAAAGGCGGCGGGGGTCGTCCGGATATGGCGCAGGGCGGTGGTGCCGATGCCTCAAATGCGGATGCCGCAATCGCAGCCGCCAAAGCAGCAATAGGAGCATAACATGCCAGCATTATGGATTGCCCACGTCACGGTCACGGATGCGGAAGCTTATGGGAAATACGCTGAACTCGCTGGCCCCGCCATCGCCAAGCACGGCGGTACGTTCATCGCCCGTGGTGGTCGGTTCGTACAGCTGGAAGGCAAAGAACGCCCGCGCAATGTGGTGGCCCGTTTTCCCGACCTAGAAGCGGCAGAGGCCTGCTATCACTCGCCCGAATATCAAGCCGCGTTAGAACATGCCCGTGGCGCGTCCGAGCGTGAATTGATGGTTGTCGAGATCACAGAATAAAGAAACGGCGGGTCCGATCTGGCCCGCCGTTTTAACGTTATGCTGATTTTGCCATCCGCTTGCGTTCATGCGGATCAAGGTAGCGTTTGCGCAGCCGGATCGCGTTTGGTGTGACCTCGACCAATTCATCATCATCGATATAGGCAATCGCCTGTTCCAATGTCAGGGTGACAGGCGTGGTCAAGCGCACGGCCTCGTCCGTACCTGATGCGCGCACGTTGGTCAGCTTCTTGCCCTTCAGCGGGTTCACTTCCAGATCGTTCTCGCGGGAATGTTCGCCGATGATCATGCCCTGATACACGGCTTCTTGGGCACCGATGAAGAACTTACCACGGTCTTCAAGGTTCCAAATGGCATAGGCCACGGATGTCCCGTTTTCCATTGAGATCAAAACACCTGCGCGGCGGCCCGGAATAGCGCCTTTATGCGGCTGCCATTCGTGGAACACACGGTTCAAAACGCCTGTGCCCCGCGTGTCAGTCAGAAACTCACCGTGATAGCCGATCAACCCGCGTGAGGGCACATGTGCGATGATGCGGGTCTTGCCTTTGTCTTGTTTCATCTCGGCCAGATCGCCCTTGCGGGTGCCTGTCAGCTTTTCGATTACGGCGCCTGAATATTCGTCATCCACGTCGATGGTGACCTCTTCAACAGGCTCAAGCCGGTTGCCTGCGTCATCTGTCTGGAACAGCACCTGCGGACGAGAGATTGACAGCTCAAACCCTTCGCGGCGCATGTTTTCGATCAAAACGCCCATCTGCAATTCGCCACGGCCTGCGACCTCAAAAGATTCACCTCCCGGAGAGTCAGTGACTTTGATCGCCACGTTCGATTCCGCTTCTTTCATCAAACGGTCACGGATCACACGGGATTGGACCTTCTTACCGTCACGACCTGCTAGTGGGCTGTCGTTGATGCCGAAGGTCACGGTGATCGTGGGCGGGTCAATCGGTTGCGAGGGCAGGGCCTCAGACACTGAGGTCGCCACGATGCTGTCGGCCACGGTTGCTTTCGACATACCGGCAAGCGAGACGATATCGCCAGCCTCGGCCACGTCGATCGCAGTTTGGGCTAAGCCACGGAACGCCAGAATTTTGGTGACGCGGAAGTTTTCAACAACCGACCCGTCGCGCGACAAGGCTTTGACGGTTTCGCCAGCCTTCAATGTGCCGGATTCAACACGACCTGTCAGCAAACGCCCGATGAACGGGTCAGACCCAAGCGTGGTTGCCAGCATGCGAAACGGTTCTTCGCGGTCAGCGACTTGCTTGGGGGCAGGGACGTGATCCACAACCAATTCAAACAGCGCATCAAGGTTCTTGCGCGGCCCGTCGAGTTCGGTGTCGCACCAGCCGTTACGGCCAGAGGCATAGAGATGCGGGAAATCAAGCTGATCGTCGTTCGCGCCAAGTGTCGCGAAAAGATCGAAACATTCATCCAAGGCGCGATCAGGTTCGGCATCTGGCTTGTCGACCTTGTTCAGCACCACAATCGGGCGCAGACCCAAGGCCAATGCTTTGGATGTCACAAACTTGGTTTGCGGCATCGGGCCTTCAGCGGCATCGACCAACAACACAACGCCGTCTACCATGGACAAGATACGCTCAACCTCGCCACCGAAATCGGCGTGGCCGGGGGTGTCGACGATGTTGATGTGAATGCCGTTCCATTCAAGGCTGGTCGCCTTGGCCAGAATAGTGATCCCACGTTCGCGTTCCAGATCGTTGCTGTCCATCGCGCGCTCGGCCACGGCCTGATTTTCGCGGAATGCGCCAGATTGTTTGAGCAGCTCATCCACAAGCGTCGTTTTGCCGTGGTCCACGTGCGCGATGATTGCGATGTTACGCATGTCCATGTCGAATACCTTAATCTCAGGGAGTTTCACGCGCGCATAGCCTGCTGCGACGCAGAAAGCTAGAGAAAAAGCCCATAGCCCTTAATGTGTGTTGGTCTCGGAGAAGACTTGGATCACGACAATCCCAGCGATGATCATTGCCAGTCCCAATACGGCCGCCAAATCCAGCTTTTGACCGAACACGATGTAACCGATGATTGCGATGCAAACGATCCCGAGACCGGACCAAAGCGCATAGACGATCCCGACCGGCATGAATTTGAGCGCGAAGGCCAACAGGTAGAACGAAACCGCATAGGCCACCACCACAAGCACCGATGGTCCAAGCTTTGTGAACTGCTGACTGGCTTGCAGCGCTGAGGTGCCGATGGTTTCAGCAATAACCGCAAGGATAAGGTAGATGTAATGGACAGGCATTGCGCGCTCCTTTTGGATTGGCGACGCGCAATGCCTTAGCGTGAAAGCGTCTGTTTGACTATGCTTTGTGGTGGCGCGTCCGGCGCCTTTTTGCCGCGCCCAACCCGCCAAGCCCTGCGATCAGCAAAAGCGCTGTTGCAGGCAAGGGGACGGCTGCGATAGGTGGCCCGCCGATCGTCCCGATGGTGATTTTGGTTACGTCAAGCGCACCGTCCACATAGATGTCTTCGAAAACCACATTTCCTGCACCATCAAATTCTTGATACAACTTGGTTGGAAGTGTGCCGTCATAGAAAACGTCCATCACCAGATTAAGCGGTTCGGGAAAGTCGCTGACTGTTGTCCCAAATGGCTCAAAGTCGGCGCCGTAGCTGAATTCAAAAAGGTTGGGGTCCAGTGTCGGGCTGTCGACAAGATCATTGGGCGCTACAAACAGCTCAAGAGTGATAACCCCAGGTTCGAGTTTAGATATAGACCCCGATGGATAGAACGGATGATCAGACCCGCCGATAAAACCGGTCGCACCGAGGCTTCCAGATTGGATTATGCCCCCTTGATCCAGATCGATATCAAAGTCCTTACCCACCAGATCCGGCGCACCTTGGGTGCTTGTGATGGTGCCACCAAAGGTAAGTTCTTTCGCGCCCGACGGCCCGAAAGCGCCGAAAAAGTCGAGGATACTGCCCGACAAATTGTCTTCCATTACCAAATAGGGCTGACCGACCGTTGACGCGCTGGCTGGCAGAGCCAAACCAACCGAAAGGGTCGCTGCAATTGCAAAAGTTCGCATAAAATCGTCCTTTTCTAAAAGTATGGGTTTAAAAATGAGTTCAAGTCCGTCGCTTGCGGCGCAATGCTGCAATGCTGCCAAAGCCAAGCAGCAAAAGCGGCAAACTGGCGGGCAGGGGCACTGCGGCCACGTCAACGGTCACGTTGCTAATGACAAATCCGATGTTGTTTGCAGTTTGCTCGTGCAGGAACGACAGGCTGGTGAAGGGTCCACCCGAATAGGTCACGGTGCCTTCGCCTGTACGGGACGTCGACAAAATCGTTTGCGTCGCACTTGTGTAGCTGGTGCCGCCAAGATCGGTGTATCCGATCATTGCAGGCGCACCGTCGACCAGGAATGTTGACAGCTTTTCGGGTTGGTTACCCCGATTGGTCAACCAGTCAAAGGTAAAGCTGATATCCGTGACGGCCTGATCAAAGTTGAGCGCATATGTGGCCGACGTCGGGGCAGTCATATTGCTTGGGTTGAAGCCGCCGCCGGTAATTGCCCCCACATAGATACCCGATCCGTTCGTGGGTGAGACATTGTCGTAAGTCCGCAGGTTTCCGTCTGCGGTTGTGGCCGTTAGGGTCAAACCGCTGCTGACCACAGTGACGGTATCCCCGTTCAGGGCCGCGACACCGCCTGCAGTCACTGCGCCGTTGGTCAGTTGAGGTTCGGAGAAGGTCACAGTGGTCGCCAAAGCTGCGGTTGAGACTGTGAGAAACGGCAGACACACTGCCATCGTTGACATAAATTTCATTCGTTAAGTCCTTATCAAATGTGTTGCGATCAAAATAAGTGCCGACCGCTTGGTAAAGTGTTGCAAGGATTAGGGCTGAAATAAGCCGCCTTGGAACATGTGCATCATGGCCGATCTCAGTCATTTTGCAAGTAAGGTATTCCCCCATAAAAAAACGCCGCCCCGGTGTGATGAGGCGGCGTGGGATCAGTTCGGGGTGCGCTTGGTGCTACAGCGCTTTGTTCAGGTTCTCATCCAGCTTTTCAAGAAAACCCATCGTTGTCAGCCATTGCTGTTCTGGCCCGACCAACAGCGCCAAGTCCTTGGTCATGTGGCCGTCCTCGACCGTGTCCACGACGACTTTCTCAAGCGTGTCGGCGAAGTTCGACAGCTGCGCATTGTCATCAAGCTTGGCGCGATGCTTCAACCCTCCGGTCCATGCATAGATCGAGGCGATGGAGTTGGTTGAGGTTTCTTCGCCCTTCTGGTGCTGCCGGTAATGGCGGGTAACGGTGCCATGCGCGGCCTCGGATTCTACCGTTTTGCCATCTGGTGTCATCAGCACGGACTTCATAAGCCCCAATGATCCAAAGCCCTGCGCAACAGTGTCAGACTGTACGTCGCCGTCGTAGTTCTTACAGGCCCAGACATAGCCCCCGTTCCATTTCATCGCGCAGGCCACCATATCGTCGATCAAACGGTGCTGGTATTCGATGCCGGCCTCTTCGAATTGGTCTTTGAATTCAGTGTCATAGATGTGCTGGAACAGCTCAAGGAAGCGACCATCGTATTGCTTCAGGATCGTGTTCTTGGTCGACAGATACACCGGCCAGCCTTTGACCAAGCCATAGTTCAAAGATGCACGGGCGAAATCGATGATGGACTTATCAAGGTTATACATCGCCATCACAACGCCTGCGTCGGGGGCATCAAAGACCTCTTCTTCGATCTCTGTGCCGTCTTCACCGACAAATTTGATGGTCAGCTTGCCCTTGCCCGGAAATTTGAAATCGGTGGCACGGTATTGATCGCCAAAAGCATGGCGCCCCACGACGATAGGCCGTGTCCAACCCGGAACGAGCCGTGGCACATTTGAACAGATGATCGGTTCGCGAAAGATAACGCCGCCCAGGATGTTTCGGATCGTCCCGTTGGGGCTGCGCCACATCTTCTTGAG
>CAZWSE010000073.1:0-17229 GCA_964636575.1 uncultured Sulfitobacter sp.
CGAGTAGTTCATGTTGGCGATGCCGCCTTCATAGATCAGGTCCACGATCAGTTTCACTTCGTGCAGGCACTCAAAGTAGGCCATTTCAGGGGCGTAGCCTGCTTCAACGAGCGTCTCAAAGCCCATGCGGATCAGCTCAACCAAGCCGCCACAGAGCACTGCCTGTTCACCGAAGAGGTCTGTTTCACATTCTTCGCGGAAGTTGGTTTCAATGATGCCCGAACGACCGCCACCGATGGCCGAACAGTAAGACAGACCGATTTCCAAGGCTTTGCCGGATGCATCGTTATCCACCGCAACAAGGCAGGGCACGCCGCCGCCTTTTGAGTATTCGCCGCGCACAGTGTGACCGGGGCCTTTGGGCGCCATCATGATGACATCGACGCCAGCTTTTGGCTCAATCAGGCCAAAGTGGACGTTCAGGCCGTGGGCGAACGCGATGGCTGCACCTTCACGGATGTTGTCGTGGACGTATTTCTTGTAGGTTTCGGCCTGCAATTCGTCGGGCATGGTGAACATGATCACATCGGCCCATGCTGCGGCTTCTGCGATGCCCATAACCTTGAGGCCTTCGCCTTCGGCTTTGGCTTGGCTTGCAGAGCCTTCGCGCAGGGCGACGACGAGGTTTTTCGCGCCACTGTCGCGCAGGTTCAGCGCGTGGGCGTGGCCTTGGGAGCCGTAGCCAAGGATGGCCACTTTTTTGTCTTTGATCAGGTTAACGTCGCAATCGCGGTCATAATATACGCGCATGTTTTCTCTCCGGAGGTTGATTGAACTGGCGCTGGGTATGCCAGTGTTGTCTTTGGTTGTGAATGTTGATTTTTTGAGTATTTTGGGAAAAATGAAGATGATCATTCGTGAAATACAGATTTGGGTGAGAAATCATGCTTGATGATGTCGATCGCCGCATATTGCGTCAGTTGCAGGCGGCCCCTGATCTGGCTGTGGCTGATCTTGCAGACCGCGCACGGGTGACGGCTGCGCAATGCACGCGCCGGTTGGACAAGATGCAATCCAGTGGTGTGATCCGTGGCCAACGCGCAGTGATTGATTGGGCCGCCTTGGGCTATGCCGTTGAGGTGTCTTTGCGTGTCACATTGGACAAGACCCAATCCCGCGCCTTTGACGAATTTCTGGAGGCGGCCCGCGACGTGCCTGAGGTTGTTGAGATCCAGACCTTTCTTGGCCGTGTCGATGTGCGCTTGTCTGTGATTGCTCGTGATATGGCCGACTATCAGCAGATCTACCGTGCCCGTATTCTGACCTTGCCCCATATCGCGGATATCGAGGCCCTGATGCATGTGGCGCGGATCAAGTCGGATACGGGGTTGCCGCTGTGACCTTGGATGATCTGGACAGATCGCTTGTCTTGGCTTTGGCGCAGGATGCCACCCAATCGGCGGGCGCTTTGGGGCGCAAGCTGGGGTTGTCCCAGCCTGCAACGTGGCGCCGTATCAAGCGGTTGCAGGACAATGGTGTGCTTAAGGGGCGTCGGTTGGAGCTGGATGCTGAGGCTTTGGGCTTTGGTGTCACTGTCTTTCTAGGCGTCAAACTGGCGACCAAAGGCGCTGTGTCTTTGGAGGATTTCGAGCGTGCGGTTGCCGCCATTCCCGAGGTGCAAACGGTTGAGCATGTGCTTGGACTTTATGACTACCGATTGCGGGTGGTCGCCCGCGATATTCCTGATTTCGAGCGGGTCTTGCGCCGCCGGATCATGACCTTGCCCGGCGCGGGGCAGGTGGAGGCGAATGTGCTTTTGTCTGAGGAACGCAGGCCGGGGCCGCTATAAGCTGACCCTATTTCATCCGTATGCAAAGGTAGACTTTGCCTATCCTCTTGCGTGGCGCTATCTACCCTTTAACGCATAGGGAGAGAACGAAAAATGCCAGCATTGCTTGATACAGTTGACCCGACCGGTCTTGAAGAATTTTCCGTAGTGTTCACAGACAGATCGCTCAATTCCATGTCGGGGGCGTTTCAGCAGGTGATGCGCGATATGTCCGATATGCTGAAAGACGTGTACAAAGCGGACGCAGTCGTTGTGATCCCTGGTGGTGGCACCTTCGGGATGGAGGCTGTGGCCCGTCAGTTTGCCAAAGGCGCCGATGTTCTTGTCGTCCGCAATGGCTGGTTTTCCTATCGCTGGTCCCAGATTTTCGAGCTTGGCGATTTCACCCAGAACACCACCGTGATGAAGGCCCGCCAGTCGGGCAATGCAGGCACATCGCCTTTTGCGCCTGCGCCGATTGAGGATGTGATTGCTGCGATCCGTGACCAGAAGCCGGATGTTGTGTTTGCCCCCCATGTTGAGACCAGTGCAGGGGTTATTCTGCCGGATGACTATGTGACCGCTTTGGCCGCAGCGGCCCATGAGGTTGGCGCTTTGATGGTGCTGGATTGTATCGCTTCGGGCTGTGCTTGGGTCGATATGAAGGCCACGGGCGTTGATGTGCTGATTTCTGCGCCGCAAAAGGGCTGGTCTGCCTCGCCCTGTGCCGGTCTTGTTATGTTATCGGACCGTGCTGTGCAGCGGTTGGAGACCACATCGTCAGACAGTTTCGCCATTGATCTGAAGAAATGGCACCAGATCATGCAGGCCTATGAAAACGGTGGCCATGCCTATCACGCGACCATGCCGACGGACGCCTTGCGCGCCTTTCGGGATACTATGATCGAAACCCGCGATTTCGGTTTTGAAAAACTGAAAGAAGCCCAATGGGCGCTTGGCAACGGCGTGCGCAAGATGCTGGCGGAGAAGGGTGTTCAATCAGTGGCGGCTGATGGTTTTGGTGCGCCGGGGGTTGTGGTCAGCTATACGGCCGATCCTGACATTCAGAACGGTAAGAAGTTCGCTTCCGAGGGTATGCAGATTGCGGCGGGTGTGCCTTTGCAATGTGATGAGCCTGCTGATTTCCGCACCTTCCGTCTTGGGCTGTTCGGGTTGGACAAGCTTTATGACGTGGACGGCACGCTGGCCCGTTTGAAGCGCGGGCTGGACGCGGTTCTTTAGCGGACGCCAAGGCCCATTTGCATCAGCGTTTTGCGTAAAGGTCCGACGGAATAGAGCGCATCTAACCCAGCCGCCCGTGCATCGCGCAGGGGTTGGCTGCTGACCATGGATGCGCGGTTCAAGAGATCAATGCCAGTGACCCGCAGCTTGATATCGCTAAAGCGGGCCTTGTGATAGGCGTCGAGCATTTGCACAGACCCAAGCCCGTTCCTGTCGCCCAAGGCCAGATCGCGCAGCACCCGCAAATCGCCCAAAGACATGTTCAGCCCTTGTGCGCCGATCGGTGGTAGCACGTGGGCGGCCTCAGCCACCAGCGCCAGCCGTTGCCCTGACAGCCTGTCCGCATGCTGGCTAATGATCGGCCAGATCGTGCGCTGTGACGCCAGTGTCAGTGGACCCAAGACATGGCAGGACCGTTCGTTCATCGCAGCTTCAAACGCCGGCGTGTCGAGATCGTACAGCGCCTTGGCTTTGGCCCCTTCTTCCATCCAGACAATGGCGGATGAGGGCATGCCGTCGCGGTCGGGCAGGGGCACAAGCGTAAACGGCCCGCCTGTGCGGTGGATTTCGGTGCTTACGTTTTCATGGGGGATCGGGTGGGTCACGGCAAAAGCCAGTGCTTTTTGCCCGTAGCGTTTGGTGGTCACGTCGATGCCTGCAGCCTGGCGCATGGGCGATCCGCGCCCGTCTGCGGCAATCACCAACTGGCAGGTCACGCGGGTGCCATCGGATAGACCAACGCGGGCGTGTGCCTCGCGGGTGAACAGGCTGGTCGTGCCAGTGCCTGCGCGGAAGGTCACATTGGGCAGGTCTTTTAGCCGGGCAACCATTTCACGGCGCAGCAGCCAGTTGGGCAGGTTCCACCCGAAGGGCAGGTCTGAAATGTCAGAGGCGTTGAAATCTTTGGTGACCCTTGGCTCTGCCGCTTCGCCGCCTGCATCAATGATGCGCATAACTTGCAATGGCGCTGCGTGGTCTGACAGTCTGTCCCAAAGCCCAGCGTCGTCCAGCAGATCACGGGCGGGCTGCAAAAATGCGGTTGAGCGTAGGTCAGACCCTGTATCGTCGCGGGTTGTCACTGGTGGCGTCGGGTCTACGATGAGGACGTTGAACCCTTCGGTCCCAAAGACAGCCGCCGCTGTCAGGCCCGCTATACCGCCGCCTGATATTACAATGTCATAGGTCTGATCTGTCATTTGGGCCCCATCCTTCGCTTGACCTTACAGGTAGGGCGACAGGCAGGATAGACCAAGCGACAATTCGTCTTGGGCGGGTCAGGACCAGGTGATCAGGATCAAGACGCAGAACATGACCGGCACAAGCGCCAAAGCCACCAGATAAAGCGCTGGAATGCCGAAGGTCATCACCGCCGCTGCCCAAAGGCTAAAAAACGCGACCAATGCGTACCAAATGTTGTCCTTATCCCCGAACATCAAATCGCGGGCGACCCAGCCGATGACGGGCACTGCCAGAAACAGGCGCATCAAGAAGGGTGGTTTAAGGGCGCGGGTCTTTGTCGTGACGGTCTGTGTCATGTCTTTGGAAACTCCTGTTCTCATGCAGTTGAGATAAGCCCCAAAGGTGAACTTTCCATGTGCATTTTGCCGCAGTGCAGCGTGTTATCGCAGCTGGCCCAAAAAGGCGGTCAGATCGCTGGTGTGATGGTGGATGTGGGAAGCTGTGACCGGATCATCCGCCACATGAACCGTCCGCATCCCCATCGCATGGGGCGCCATCAGATTGCGCGGATCGTCTTCGAACATGGCGGCTGTAGACGGGTCAATACCATCTTTTTCAAAGATGGTCTCAAACGCCTGCTGTTCGGGTTTTGGCAAAAATCCGGCGTCTTCCACCCCGTAAATCGCATCAAAAAGGCCCGTTAACCCACGGGCGTGCAATACGTTTTTCGCATAGGGCACGCAGCCGTTTGTATAGACAATGCGACGCCCATTGAGCGCCTTGATCTTTGTGGCCAAGTCCGGTGCAGGGGTCAGAACGCTGAAATCGATGTCATGCACATGGGTCAGATAGGGGGCAGGATCGACGTCATGTTCGCGCATCAGCCCGGTTAGGGTGGTCCCGTAGGTCGCCCAGTAATGTTGGCGCAGATGATCGGCGCGGGCATGGTCTACGTTCAGGGCGTCCATCACGTATTGGGTCATTTTGACCTCGATCTGGTCAAACAACCGTGCGCTGGGCGGGTACAGCGTGTGGTCCAGATCAAAGACCCATGTGTCGATGTGTTGAAAGTGAGCACGGGGCATGTGCTTTTGTTTAAGCGCCCTGCTTAGGCCTCGCAAGAGATGTCATGCTTGTTTTGGCCCAAGTTGCTGGCTAACCTATACGTCACGCTGGGGGCGGAGGAGACTGTGATGGACGCGACGAAATCAGGCAACAAGGATGCTTACCAGCTTATTCTGGCAGCGATTGATACGGGCACCTACAAGCCCGGGGATCGTTTGGTGGAAAGCGAGCTTGCGGAACGCTTCGGTGTGTCGCGCACGCCCATCCGCGAGGCTTTGCAGCGTTTGGAAACCCAGTCCTTGCTGGCCCGCGACGGCCGCAGTCTTATCGTGGCCTCTTTGGATCATAACCAGATGGCCGAGCTTTACGTCGTGCGTCGAGAGTTAGAAGGTCTGGCGGCGCGGTTGGCTGCCCGTCATGCCACGGCAGAAGAAGTCCGCATATTGAACGATATGGTCGCCGCCGATCAGGCTTTGATCAATGATCCTGCGGCCCTGTCGCGGGCGAACCGTCGCTTTCACAAACAGGTGCATCTGGCTTCGCACAACCGCTATCTGGTGCAGCAGCTTGATCTGGTGCACCGGACCATGGCCTTGATGAAATCGACATCGTTGGCGGCTGCAGGGCGGCCTCCGATTGCCTTGTCGGAACACGCGGCCATTGTGAAGGCCATTGAAGACCGCGATGAAGACGCCGCGCATGAGGCGCTGTCCGAGCATATCTCGGTCGCGTTTATGACCCGACTGCGTCAGGACTCGGAAGAGCGCGGAAAAGAAGACCCTATGTGACCCCGTGTTGGGTTTTGTCCCAGTAGAAGGGCTTGGCGATCAGCTCATAGAGCGCTTTGTAACTGGCGAAGGCGGCCAGCGGGAAATAGAGCATCATGGTCGGCACCCATTTCATCAGATGCCGATGTTCGCGGCCTGAGGTTGCGATAAGCCCGCTGGTCAGATTGATCGCCTCGATCGAGAACAGCGCAGCCGCGATGATCAGTGCCAGATCCGGCCCCAGATAGTCGACTGCCGGATGGGCTATGCCGAACGGGATCACCAGAAACGACCAGATGACCGGCGCAAAGACAAATTGCGACAGCGTAGTCACAAAGAAAGCCTGAAGCCCCAGAAACTTCCATGTTCCCAACTGCCGCCACAGCAGTACCGGCCTGCGCATATGGACCATATAGGTAATCATATAGCCCTTCAGCCACCGCGACCGCTGCCTGATCCAACGCCACGGGCGGCAGTTTGCTTCTTCATGTGTGACGGTGGAAATCAGCTCGGTCCGATGCCCGTGCCGCGCCAGTCTGACCCCAAGGTCGGCGTCTTCGGTCACGTTATGCGCATCCCACCGCCCGAGGCTTTCCAGAACGGGGCGTTTGAAGAATAGGGTCGTGCCGCCCAAAGGGATAACCAGCCCCATCTTGGCGATGCCGGGCAGCAAAATGCGCCACCACATGGCGTATTCGATGGTGAAACACCGTGCCAGCCAGTTGGCTTTCGGGTTGTAGTAATCAAGCACCCCTTGCAGGCAGGCCACGTCATCGTCTGCATTTGCAAAGTGGTGCGCCACCCGTTCCAGCTGATCGGGGGCGGGGGCATCTTCGGCATCCCAGACCCCGATGATATCGCCTTTGCAGAAATCGAGCGCGTAGTTCATGGCGCGCGGTTTGGTTGTCAGGCCATTGGTTTCGGGCACTTCCACAACGCGCATCCACGGCGGCAGGTCGGTGCGGGCGAGGGTGGCTTGGGTTTGCTGGTCGGATTCTTCCAGCACCAGCACCACGTCCAACAAGGCTTTGGGGTAGGTCAGGCGCGATAGACGGCGCACCAATGCATTGGCGATTTCGGTTTCACGCAGCAGCGGCACCAGTACTGAAATACGCGGCAATTTTACGCCTTCTAAATCGGGGGCTGTGCCGTCAGGGCTGCGTCTGAACCCTTGTGCGGCCAATGCGCAGGTTTTGAGCGTTGCGGCAATGAACAGCGTCGCCAAGGCCCAGATCGACAGCCAGACGACTGTCTGAGCAGGGGCCTTCACAGCGCCTGCAATCAGGCCAATCGCCAGTCCCAGCAAAGCCAGCCGTTGCAACGACAGCTTGCGCGTCCATGTCCGGCAGCTTTCCAAAGGGGTTACGCGCGCCTCTGCCATGGGGGCCAATGTGCCGCCGTGGAGCCGTTCGATGTGCGCGATGATCTGGTGTTCTTCGGCAAGCACAGGCAAAGCATCGGCCCAGCGTTGCGGCAGGTGCCTGCGCAGTGTTTGAAACTGGTCGGGGCGCGATGTGGCGATCAGCAGAGTGTTGCCTAGCTTCATCCAAGGGATAATTCGGTGGCGCAGGCAAAAGCCCACATCGATACTGTCATAAAGAAACGGGTCGGGCGGATCAGTGTCCAGATCGGTCAGGCGCACACCGCGTTGTTCAGATACAGCCCCCAGAACAGCTGTTTCAGTCGCAAGACCTTCGGCCACCAGAATTTCACCGATGGGTGCTTCATACCCGCGTTGTTGGGCCAATCCTTGCATCAGGTCGCTGGCTGAAATCTCGCCTTGATCGACCAAGATACGACCCAACCGCCGCCTGTCTTCGGGGGCTGTTTCAGTCGCGCTGCGCGGTTGGATCAGCCGAAGGCCGGGGGTGCTCATTTGTGTCGCCTTTGTCGTGCCCAATCTCAGGGGCAGGAATGGCGGATCAAAGTTAAAGAGCCGTTAAATGGAGCTTGATGATGTTAGCCCGCTTTGCGTGTGGCCATGGCCTCTGCGAAACGCTCAAACAGGTAAAAGCTGTCTTGGGGTCCGGGCGAGGCTTCGGGGTGGTGCTGCACTGAGAACACAGACTTCCCGTCGACGCGGATGCCGCAGTTGGAGCCGTCAAAGAGCGATCTATGGGTTTCAGACACACCGGTCGGCAGGCTTTGTGCATCAACCGCAAACCCGTGGTTCATGGACGTGATTTCAACCTTGCCGGTTTCCATGTCCTTGACGGGATGGTTGGCACCGTGATGGCCGTGGTTCATCTTGATGGTCGTGGCCCCAAGGGCGAGGCCAAGCATCTGGTGGCCAAGACAAATTCCAAACACAGGCAGATCGGTGTCGTTCAAAATGGACTGGATCATTGGCACAGCGTATTCGCCCGTCGCCGCCGGATCACCGGGGCCGTTTGACAAGAATACACCGTCGGGATTGTGGGCCAAAACCTCATCCGCGGTGGCTGTGGCGGGCAAGACAGTGACGTCACATCCGGCAGAGGCCAGACAGCGCAGGATGTTGCGTTTTGCACCGTAATCGATGGCGACGACTTTGTGCACTGGTGCTGTTTGGGGCTTGTAGCCTTCAGGCCAAGCCCAGCGCATTTCGTTCCAGCTGTAGGACTGAGCGCAGGTCACTTCCTTGGCCAGATCAAGCCCTTCAAGGCCCACGAAACTGCGGGCGGCCTTAATCAGGGCTTCGGCGTCAAATTTGCCGTCTGGGTTGTGCGCAAGTGCTGCATGCGGTGCGCCTGCGGCCCGAATGGCGCGGGTCAGGCGGCGGGTGTCGATCCCACCAATGGCGATGCGTCCGCGCGCGGCCAGCCAGTTTGCCAGTGTCTCGGTCGCGCGCCAGTTTGAAGGCTCTGTCGGGTCCCATTTGACCACCATGCCCGCAGCCACTGGATCGGCTGTTTCATCGTCTTCAGGTGTTACGCCTGTGTTGCCGATATGGGGGAAGGTGAAGGTCACGATTTGGCCCGCATAGGACGGGTCAGTCATGATTTCCTGATAACCGGTCATGGCGGTGTTAAAGCAAAGCTCTGCGGTGGTCTGCCCTGTCGCGCCAAACCCATGGCCGTAGAACAACGTCCCGTCCGCCAGTGCCAAGCACGCGGTCGGGTGGGGGGCTGTGGCATGGGCCATGGCGAACACTCTCAGCTTTGGAAATTTGCCCGTGTTTAAGGGGCTGGTTTGGCGGGGTCAAGCAGTCAACTGACGTCGCGCGATGGCTGTTGTCAGGCGGTGTGCAAAGGGCTAGTGTCACACGCTAACACAGCCATTCTTGGGGATAGGATATGGAACTGCGAACACGCGTAAACGACGCCTTGAAACAGGCTATGCGCGACAAAGCCGCTGAGCGTTTGTCGACCCTGCGGTTGATCAACGCCGCTATCAAAGATCGCGATATTGCGGCCCGTGGCGATGCCGCTGATACAGGTGCCAGCGATGCAGATGTGCTTGCGATTTTGGGCAAGATGGTCAAACAGCGTCAGGAAAGTGCGCGGGCCTATGAAGAGGGCGGGCGGCTTGATTTGGCGGAGCGTGAACTCTCTGAAATCGAAGTGATTTCCGAGTTTCTGCCCAAGCAGCTAGATGACGCTGAAGTAAGCGCAGCCGTCGAAGCCGCAATCGCGGAAATCGGTGCTGACAGTATTCGCGACATGGGCAAAGTGATGGGGGCCTTGAAGGCCAAATACACCGGCCAGATGGATTTCGGCGCTGTTGGTCAGACCATCAAGGCACGGCTCAGCAGCTAGGGTGCCCTCTCTTAGGTGGTGCGTTTGTCCGGCTTGCCTGCGCAGGCTGAGGGGCGGGATCACGAGAAGGGGTCACTCGATGCGTTTTGTTGCTTTGGGACTTATTGCACTGATTGCAGTGCTGCATCTTTATATCGCGTGGTTTGAGATATTTGCTTGGGAAAGTCGTGGGCCTGCCGTGTTCAGCAGCTTCCCCACTGATTTGTTTCCGCCGACCAAGGCGATGGCTGCGAATCAAGGGTTGTATAACGGGTTTCTGGCGGCTGGGTTGATCTGGGCGCTTTTGATCCGGGATCTTGGATGGCAGCGCAACGTGGCTTTGTTCTTTCTGGTCTGCGTTGCCGTGGCAGGTGCCTTTGGGGCCGCGACAGTATCCACCCGTATTTTGTTTGTTCAAACGGTGCCTGCGGTGCTGGCCATTGTGGCCTTGCTGATCGCGTCGCGGTCTTATCGCGCGGATTGATCTTCCGGCTCAGCTTCGCCGCGCGCCCTTGAGAACCCGCGTTTCAAGTCATCGAACAGGTCCATGCGTTCTTCTTCAGAGAGGAACGCGCCGATCTCGACCTCGCGGCCCATGCCGCGCAGGGTGACGTAGTTGGGCACTGGCCCTTTGGTCGCGTGGAGTTCCGGTGTGGCCCAGTAGACATTGCATTCCCATTCTTGCGTGTCTCCTTTGGGGTTGTAGCGGATCAGGTGGGCGAGAGTGTCTGTGAGCGTAAGAACTTCGGAGATTTGTCGTGATTTTCGGTTCCGGTCGAGTGCGTAGCGCATCCCGAACACCGCGAGCATGAGGAAGGGGATCAACCCCCATGCCACCACCGACCCGATCAGCGGGATCAGTGGTATCAAGATCATCAAGAAAGTTGCCCCGATAAACCACACGTAGCCCCGCGCCGGCAGCGATTGATGTGCCCAGAGGTGCAGTGTTTCAGTGGGCGCGCCGGCCGGTGTGTTCCATTCGTAGGGCATGGGGTGAAGGTAGTCGCCTATAACGCTAAGGAAAGAAGAAGATTTGCCGCAGGGCGGGACGCGTGCGTGGGCCGTTGGCTCAGCCTCCCAACTGCTTTCGCATGGCTTGATAGATCACCGATGTCGCCACATTGGCCAGATTGAGCGACCGAACGAGCGGGCTGCGCATGGGCAGGCTGAAGGTGCGGTCATCCATGTCTTGCAGGATCTCTGGTGGCAGTCCTGCGGATTCGCACCCAAAGACCAGATAGCCATCATCGTGGTAGTCTGGCGCGTAGAACGACTGGGCCCCGTGTTCTTCAAAAAAGTAGATCCTGTCGCGTGCGGGTTGCCGTGCGTCTATGAAGTGTTGCCAGCTGTCGTATTCGCTGAGCTCCACGTGTTTCCAATAGTCCGTTCCCGCCCTGCGCACGGCCTTTTCATCCAGCGAGAACCCGTAGGGTTTGATCAGGATCAGTTCCAGTTCCAACGCAACACAGGTCCGCCCGATGGCGCCTGTGTTGTAGGGTATTTCTGGCGTCACGAGGACCATTTTCATGCGTGGATCGGGCATGGGCGCTTTCTTGGAAGGGCGGGGGATGGGTCGAGACCCATCTTACACAAGGGAGTATTTTGAAAAGGGTAAATGGGTATTGGTACGAAAAAGGGCCCCTGATTGACAGGAGCCCTTTGCGAGTGTTTTCGCGCTTATCCCTTTTCAGGATTGTATTGCGCATCCCTTGGGTGATCCGTCCCAGCCCATTCTTCATAGCTGTCCGGATAGCGGTGGGATTTGTCCCAGTCTTCCTGCTTTGGCAGGATCTCGAAGGTGTGCTCTGGCGGAGGCGAGGGCAGGGTCCATTCGAGGGTGTCCGCATATTCGTTCCAAGGGTTGTTTTCCGTCACCCGTGCGCCTGCGCGCAGCGTGTAAAGGATGATCCCGAAGAAGAACAAGAAAGACGCGAAGGACAGGAAGGCCCCCCAGCTGGAGACGTAGTTCCAGTAGGCGAAGGCTTCCGGGTAGTCGATGTAGCGACGTGGCATACCTTGGCGACCCAGGAAGTGCTGTGGGAAGAAGGTTACGTTGGCGCCGATGAACATCATCCAGAAGTGCAGTTTGCCTGCCCATTCAGGGTACATCCGACCGGACATTTTCGGCAGGTAGAAATAGATACCTGCAAAGATGGCGAAGACAGCGCCCAGCGACATCACGTAGTGGAAGTGCGCCACAACGTAGTAGGTGTCGTGGTATACGCGGTCCACAGCTGCTTGCGACAGAACGATCCCTGTTACCCCACCCACGGTGAAGAGGAACAAGAACCCAAAGGCCCAAAGCATCGGTGTTTTGAACTCAATCGAGCCGCCCCACATGGTTGCGATCCATGAGAAGACTTTCACCCCTGTCGGCACCGCGATGACCATTGTGGCCAGCATAAAGTAGGCCTGTTGGTTCAAGGACATGCCTACGGTGTACATGTGGTGTGCCCAGACAACGAAGCCCAGCGCGCCGATTGCGATGATCGCCCAGACCATCGGCAGATACCCAAAGACCGGCTTGCGGCTGAAGGTTGCGATGACGTGGCTGATGATCCCGAAACCGGGCAGGATGATAATGTAGACTTCCGGGTGACCGAAGAACCACAGGATGTGTTGGTAGAGAACGGGGTCTCCGCCGCCTGCGGGGTCGAAGAAGGCGAACCCGAAGTTCCGGTCCATCAGAAGCATGGTGATTGCGCCGGCCAAAACTGGCAAGGACAGCAGGATCAACCAGCTGGTCACAAAGATCGACCATGAGAACAATGGCACCTTGAACAAGGTCATGCCCGGTGCGCGCATGTTCAGGAATGTCGTGATCATGTTGATCGCGCCAAGGATCGACGAGGCGCCCGATACGTGCACCGCAAAGATCGCAAGATCCATCGACATCCCGCCCTCATTGACCGATAGCGGTGGATAAAGCACCCAGCCCACACCAGAGCCTGCCTGATCGTTGCCTCCAGGGGCGAGAACCGAACAAATTGCAAGGGTTGTCCCTGCAACATACATCCAGAAGGACAGGTTGTTCATGCGCGGGAAGGCCATGTCAGGTGCGCCGATTTGCAGCGGCATGAAGTAGTTGCCGAAGCCCCCGAAGAGCGCTGGGATAACCACAAAGAACATCATCAAGATGCCGTGGCCCGTGATTAGCACGTTCCAGAGGTGGCCGTTTGGCGTACAGGTCGCCGCTGAATCAGCGATGAAACGCGCGCCTTCCATACACATGTATTGAACGCCGGGGTTCATCAACTCAAGGCGCATGTAAACGGTGAAGGCAACGGAAACGAAGCCGACAAGAGCGGAGACAATCAGGTACAAGATCCCGATGTCTTTGTGGTTGGTAGACATGAACCAGCGTGTGAAAAACCCGCGGTTGTCTTCGTGTTCGTGGCCGTGGATGGCTGCGTCTGCCATATGCGGTGCCTCCTGAAGGTATTGAATTTGCGTCACGCGGGGTTCCCGTCCGCGCAAGCGATTGGTCGTGTTCTAGTTTGGCGGGGCCGCTGCTTCAATGGCAGATATCGGGTTAAGGTAAGATAAAGTGTCGCGGTTTGACCGCTTTTTAATGTCGATGGATTCGAACTATGCGCATATTTGACTTGGATGCCTGTTCTGTTCGTCTGCCGAAATCACCTGATTCCGCACAGCATACGGCCTGACGGAAGGCACAAGGTGAATTTGGATGCCTCGGCGGTAATGTTGTCTGACGTCCGATAGGGGCGCGGCAGGCCGTCAGTTTTCAAAGACCCCAGCAAAGGTCTTGCGCAGCGCCACGTCCACATCGGTCAGTGTGACGGGCAAGCCAAGATCGACCAGTGATGTAACGCCATGCTCAGAAATGCCGCAGGGCACGATGCCTGAGAAGTGATCTAGATCAGGGTCCACATTGATCGACAGCCCGTGAAAGCTGATCCATTTGCGCAGTCGAATGCCGATGGCTGCCACTTTATCTTCGGCGGGTAGCCCGTTGATTTGGTTTGGCTTATCAGGGCGTTCAACCCATACACCCACACGTCCGTCGCGTATGTGGCCTGTTATGTTGAACTCGGCCAGCGTGGCGATCACCCAAGCCTCAAGCTGTTTGACGAAGAGCCGCACATCGCGCCCTCGTTTACCCACATCCAACATCACATAGGCCACGCGCTGGCCGGGGCCGTGATAGGTGTACTGGCCGCCGCGTTTTGTGGTGTGAACGGGGAAGCGGTCAGGGTCTGTCAGGTCTTCGATGCGGGCACTTGTGCCTGCGGTGTAAAGGGGTGGGTGTTCCAGCAACCAGATGCATTCAGGGGCGGTGCCATCCGCGACTTGGGCGGCGCGGGTTTCCATCCACTGCTCGGCTTGGGCGTAGTCAGTCAGGCCGTCTGATACTTTCCACTCGATCATCATCGCTCCGCATCGGTAAAAGTCGTCATTTTTTCGCCTAAAAAGCGAGTTAAGCCGTTTGGGGTTTGGTTGACCCTATGTTAGCCTGTTTTCAATTACACGATTCATTCGGAGAGTTCTCATGATTTCAAAGTATATTACAAGCGCAGTTCTGGCAGCCTCTGTGGCCGTTGTGCCCGCTGACGAAGTGCAAGCAGATGCAGGCGATTTCATTGCCGGTGCCATTATTGGTGGCATTGTTGGGTCTGCCGCCCAGAAAAACCGCCGCACCACTGTGCGCCGCACCACCACACGCAAGACATATCGTCCGCGTTTGCCGTCTACCCAAGAAGGCCGCGAAATTCAGGCGTCTTTGAACTACTTCGGGTTTGATGCAGGTCGCGTTGATGGCCAGTTGGGCCGCAAATCCAAGCAGGCCGTGTCGCAGTATCAAGCCTACATGGGGTATCCCGTGACAGGCGCGCTCAGCCCGTTTGAGCAGAACCTTCTGATTTCAAGCTACAACCGCGCACAAGCCGGTGGCTATGCCACGTCGCAGCAGATTGCTGTGAACCCTGATGGCACACGCGGATTGTTGAAGACCTACCGCTCTGAAATGGCAGGCCAGTCGCCAAGCGTCACACCGCAAGCCCCGACGACCACCGTCGTTGTGGCACCGCAGCAGCCGGTTCAGCCGGTGATCGGCACGACCACAACCACGACCGTCGCTGCTGCGAATACTGGTGCTGTGGCTTTGACGGACACCTCTGCGGCACCAGCCTTGCCGAACTTCCTTGGGGCAGCAGGGGCCCAGCCATCGCTGGCGTCGCATTGTAACACTGTGTCGCTGATCACCAACACCAACGGTGGCTTTGTCACCGAGGCGTCAATGACCGACCCGAATGTGGCCTTGAACGAACAGTTCTGTCTCGCACGGACCTACGCGATTTCCACATCGGAAGAGATGATCAGCAAAGTGACAGGCTTTACGCCAGCACAAATTGCAGGTCAGTGCGAAGGCTTTGGCCCCGCAATGTCCGAGCATGTCGCAGCCTTGTCTTTGAAACCGCAGGCCGCAGTTGTTCAAGATGTTGCAAGCTTTATCACTTCGACCGGCATGTCGACCGCACAGCTGAGTGCAACCGCCAAGATTTGTTTGGGCGTGGGCTACCGCACCGATAACATGGATGTCGCACTCGGTTCTGCCTTGTTGCTTTATACAATGGGCGAAGGCGTCTACGGCGAATTGATGGGTCACCACTTGGCCCAAGGGTTCGGCACTGCCAAGCGCGTCGATGTTGCGATGCAATGGTATGACAGCGGTCTGAGCGCAGCCGAAGCGGGCGCAACAGCCGCCTTCGTTCCGGGCGCACCAGAGCGTGCAGGCTTGATCCGCAAGGCATCGGCCCAGTTGAACGGCGCACCGGCCACGGCCATGACCACGCCGTTGCAGCCTGTGTCCACACTGCCGACGTTCAATGTCAGCGAATAAGCGTTAGGGCCTTGGGTCCAAACCATTGATAGGCCCCGTCTGTGCATCAGGCGGGGCTTTTTTCGTGGTAAGGGCTAGCGGGTTATAGAAGCTTAGCGTCACGCAGCGCAGGCAAATAGCTGCGGCTAACGGGCACGATTGCCCCGCCTGTAAGGGTAAGCTCTGCGCGGTCTTTGTGCTTGTCGACGGCGATTACCTGATCCAGTGCCACCCAATGGGATCGATGCACCTGCAACCCCTGCGTCGCGCCGACCTCTAACATGGCGTCCGACAGACGCATCAAGATCATCTCATCGCCTTTTGTGGTCACGACACGGATGTAGTGATCTTCTGACGATATCGACACCAAGGGACCGCGTTTGTCAAAAGGCAGTCTGTCCAGCAGAGCAGGGCGGGTGGCTTCAATCGGCGTGTCCACATCTGGCATCTCGTGATAGGCGAACTGCATGATCCCCGCGACGACGATCGAGATCACCAGCACGTTGACCCCGATAAACGCATAGTTTGATACGCTCATCGTCAGACCCAAGAACCCGTAGTTGAGCACAATCACCAAAGCGAAAACGCCAAACGCGGTCACAGGCGCTGCAATCAAGGTGCGCAGCCACGGGCCGCTGTCAGGGGCGAAGTGGTCTGCGACGGCATTGCCGATATAGCCGATGGTATAGGCTATGAACGACAAAAGCGCCCAATACACGAAACGCGGCAACAGCCGGAAACTCTCATCTGTGTCAAACGGCGCCAGCAAGGTCAGCACGATGGCGACCCCGAAAAGCGCCAAAACCCTCACAGGTTGGGCCATATGCGCGCGCCATTCACGAAGCGCGGAGTGCGAATTGGCGGTGTTCACGTAGCAAAAGCCCTTGTTTGCGTAAGGCGCGTGGCGGTGCGCGAGGCGGTTGGTTCAAACATAGGTCATCGCAGCTTCGGGCTGCAAGATGAACCCTGTGTTTAGGAGACAGACATGACGTTGCACCCCTTCCTTGAGGCTACTTTAATTTTACAGATCCATATGATTGCCGCCGTGCCTGCCATTGTGGTCGGCCCGTTCGTTCTGTTTCGCCGCAGGGTAGATGCTTGGCACAAACGGTTGGGGTATGTGTGGCTGACGTCGATGATGGTCCTCGCCGTAGCGGGGCTGTTCATTCCCAGCAGCTTTGGGTTTCTGGGGTTCTTCGGGCCGCTGCACCTGTTTAGCCTGTTGGTGATCTATTCAATCATATCAGGGGTTGGCCATGCGCGACGGGGCAATATTGCTGCGCATGAGGCCACCTTTCGCGGGCTATGGTTTGGCGGCATTGGCGGTGCAGGTTTGATGCAGTTTCTGCCGGGCCGCGCGGTGCATGAGATGGTGTTCGGTGCCCCCAATGACGCAGGTTACATTGTGATTGCTGTGGGCGGGGCCTTGCTGGCTTGGTTGATCTTTGCATGGCGGCCCCGTGCAGCGCATGTGACAGGCAAGGGCGTTTCCCAAGCGGCGTGACGATTTAGGCTTGTGTGGGCTGTGACCTTTGGTTTAGGACGCGTCCACCAAGTCAAGACAAGCGGTCGTGGCGGAATTGGTAGACGCGCAGCGTTGAGGTCGCTGTGAGGTAACACTCGTGGGGGTTCGAGTCCCCCCGACCGCACCAT
>CAZWSE010000074.1:0-17127 GCA_964636575.1 uncultured Sulfitobacter sp.
GATCAGACCAACCCCTTTGAGGTGCGTTTGGACAGATATGTTGATCTGGATTTGCCCGGCGACGTGATCGGCATCCCTGCCCTGCGCGCGATCAAGGCTGAGGGCGTGAAACGCCAGCAGTTGGGCATTGTCCTAGACAAACAAGAGCGCCGTGCAGGACACGCCATTTGGTACGAGGTCCGCAAGGATGATAAACCGGTTGGCCATATGACCAACGGTGGATGGTCGCCGCGCGCGCAGACGATGATCGGCTACGTGCTTGTGGGCACCGACCTTTCAATCGGGGACCGTGTCGAGGTGCTGCGCGGCGGGATGCGCGACAGCGGAACGCTTTGCGATTTGCCGTTTTATTGATGTGGTTGGGGGCCTATCGGCTTTGCCAAATCAATCCTGCGACTTCATGTGCCGTTCTCTAAACGCAATAAACAAACCAGATGCAAAGATCACAATCGCCCCGAGCAGCGTGTAGACATCCGGTATTTCGGCGAAAAACCAAGCGCCTATGATGGCTGTCCAGATCAGCTTTAGGAAATCAAATGGCATCAACGCTGTAGGATCGGTTTCCTTCAATGCTTGGCTCAACGCCATTTGCGCGACCGTGCCGCACAGACCGATCAAAACCATCCACCACAGCGTCGCGATCCCAAAAGGTTGCCAGACATAAAGCGCCGGAAGGATCGAAAAGACGCCAAGGAATATTCCCATATAAGCAACGATTGTCAGGCTCTTTTCGGTGCGCGATAAAATCTTGATGATAAGCATCGCCACAGCCCAAAGCGCCGCTGATCCTGTCACCAAAAGGGCGCCTAAATCGATAGCCACCACACCGGGTCTGAGAATGATCAGCATGCCGATGAAGCCCATCAAGATCGCGATCCAGCGGTAAATGCGAAACCGCTCACCCAGCACCAAAACGGCAAGCACTGCCATAAAGATCGGCGCTGTAAAACTAAGCGCCGTGACCTTTGCAAGCGGCGATATTGAAAGCGCCGTAAAGAACATCAGCATCGCGACAATGTTTACAACCCCGCGCAGGGCGTGAAGCCCTAGTCGGTTGGTGCGCAGCAAAGCAAAGCGCGACCGGATCAAGAGCGGAAGCAAAAAGACGACCCCAAAGAGGTTGCGAAAGAATGCGATTTGAAAGGGTGGCAGGACTTCGGACACAAACCGGACAAGCCCATGCATGATCGAAAACGCCACGGTCGAGACGCACATCAAAATGATGCCCCGCAACGCAGGGCTTTGGCCCGCCCAAAGCGCCCGGAATTTTTCGGTGGTTTGTGTGCCAATGCCCATAGGCTCAATGGGTCACAAGTTCGTCTCAGAGTCACGCGGCAAAGCTTGAAACGTTGGTTAGATACCGCTGCCGCCTTGATCTTCAACCGTGAGACCGCTTTACGTATTCAAGCCCTCAAGAAACAGCGAGACCTCCTATGCGCATCGTACTTCGACTGTTCAAAATTGCGGCCGGCATTTGCCTTGCTTTGTCTTTGGTGGTCGGGTGTCAGATGGTGAGAAATTCAGGAAAGATGGTTCTTCCAGCGTCATCCCCCGAGGTCCTGCGCGTCGCGACCTACAATGTCCACTACATCATTTTGTTCAAAGAAACCGGTCCATGGTCTATCGCTGACTGGGAACGACGCAAAGGCCCGATGGACCTTGCCTTCAAGAAGATCGACGCCGATGTGATTGGCTTTCAAGAGATGGAAAGCTTTGGCGGGGGCAGCGGCGGGGACGTCAATCTCGTGCTCGATGCCTTGCTTGGGAACAATCCTGACTACGCGGCTGCGGCGGTGGGCGATCCGCGCGCGTTCCCCTCGACTCAACCCATTCTCTATCGCCGCGACCGGCTGGAAGCGCTTGATCAAGGGTGGTTCTTCTTTTCAGACACACCAGACGTGATCTATTCGCGCACCTATAACGGATCGTATCCGGCTTTCGCATCTTGGGCGATGTTTCGGGATCTCAACTCAAACCAGACATTTCGGGTCATCAACATCCACACAGACTTTCGAAGCCGCTCAAACAGGTTGCAGTCTATGGACCTTGTGGCGGACCGCATCGCACCTTGGGTGGCATCCGGCGAAACGCTTTTCGTGATTGGAGATTTGAACGCGCGACGCGGCGACAAGGCGTTGCGCATCTTGGAAGATGCTGGCGTGGCTTTTACCCCCGTGCGGGGTGCCACATACCACTTAAACCGCGGGCTCAACCTCTTTGGCGCGATCGACCATATCGGGTCTGTCGGGGCCGCCGAACCTGTTGGCGAACCCGTTGTGATCAGGGAACGCTTTGACGGCGAATGGCCTACTGACCATTATCCGGTGATTGCGGAATTCAAACTGTCCGCCCCATAAAGACGCGCGTGCCAAGCACAAAGCCCGTGACGGTATCAGCGCCTACATCGGACGCCGCGCAAGCGAATAGACCTGCCCCGTCGGCCCACCAATGGGCTGCGTCGCAAGATGCAGCGCCAGATTTGCGACCTCGTCCGGGTGCTTGACGCGTTCCCATGCGGGCAATCCTTTGGGCAGGGCATCCTTGCCTTGGGACAATACCTCTTCGGGTGTCTTGGCCTCGCTTGGGTTCGCGTTTTGAAAAGTCGCCGTGGCGGTCGGGCCGGGCACGAGGCTGTTCACATCAATGTCGCGCGCCCAAAGTTCATTGGCGAGCCCATCAGTCATCATGTTCAGCGCAGCCTTGGACACATGATATGCGCTGCTGTTCGCCCCCGCCGCATAGCCCTTGCCCGAGGTCAGATTGATGATCTTGCCGCCCTTGTTCATGCCGCCCAAAAGGTGTCGCGTGATCAGGTATGGACCGCGCAGATTGATCTCCATCATCTTCCACCACAGGTCGGGGTCAGATGCCTCAAACGACCCGCGTTCCAGATAGGCGCCTGCGTTGTTCACGATGACATCGACCGATCCGAACCGGGCCAGAACGCTTTTGCAAAAGGCTTCGGTCTCGGGCGCATTCCCAAGATCGACGGGCGTAGCAAGACACTGTTGGCCAAGCCCCGAAATCTCCGTCTTTACGGCATCCAGCTCAGCCTCTGAGCGCGCACAAATCGCCACATCCGCCCCTGCTTTGGCGAATGTCAGCGCGATGGATTTCCCGATCCCGCGTCCTGCCCCGGTGACGACGGCGGTTTTGCCTTTTAAGGGGTGATCAACCATTGCGACGTGCCTCCAATGCAGTCAGGGTTGCGTTGATCTCGGCCATGCCAGCGTCCCAATCGACAGCCCCCTTAGCGGTGTAATGGGCCATGGGCAGTTGCTTTTGCAGACAGTCAATCCCGTCCCAAAGCCGCGTATCACAGATCAGGGCGTAGGGTTTGTCAGGCGTATTGCGGGCCTCTTCAAAACAATCAAGGACTTCGCCAATGTCGGTGCCGCTGATGCGACGGGTCTTGAACCCGAAGGTCTCAAACTTTTCGGGCACAGGCTCAACCGCCAGCACGTCGGCGGCATGGCCCGAGGCCTGCATGTCGTTGTTGTCGATGATATAGCAAAGGTTGGACAGCTTTTGGTGGGCCGCGAACATGGCCCCTTCCCAGACATTGCCTTCCTGCAACTCGCCATCCGAGAACAGGCAGTAGACCCGCTTGTCGGACCCCTGTTGACGCAAGGCCCATGCAAGCCCCGCCGACTGGCTTGGCCCCTGTCCCAACGAACCTGCGGTGATTTCAAACCCAAGCTGGCCTTCGATGGGGCTTTGATCGACGGACGTGCCGTCCTCGTTGTAGGTGCGCAATTCGTCCATCGTGTAGTGACCCGTTTCGGCCAAAGCGCCGTAGGTCATGATGGCGTCATGGCCGTTCGACAGCACAAACCGGTCCTGAAACCACCCTTCGCCATCGGGGCGCAGCTCATCAAAGTAAAGCGCGGCTGTGATATCAGCGAGCGCCACACCCTGCGCCGCATAGCCCCCCCGCTGGCGGCAGATTTCCAGCACATTGCGTCTGATTTTTGCGGCAATAATATCGAGATCAAGAACGGTCTGGTTGCGTCTCATGTCGCCACCTCTGCGATGCTCTTGGCAAGGGTCGCGGCATCCAGCCCCAACTGCGCGCGGATGTAGGGCATCGTCCCGCCGGGCGCCCAACGGTTCGGCACACCAAAGCGCTTGATCCGAGGTCCGCCACCAATGTCAGATACAATCTCGGCCACCAAAGACCCGAGCCCCGTGACGATCTGGTGGTTCTCAACGGTGACGATCTGATTGTGCGCAAAGGCGAAATCCGCGATCTCCTTTTCGCGCACGGGTTTGATGGTCGGCACATGCAAGACAGAATGGTCGAGGCCCTGTTCGGTCAAAAGGTCGGACGCCTCAAGCGCCCATTGCGTGCCGTGACCTGTCGCAATGATGCCAATGCCGGACCCTTTGCGCAGGGTATAGGTTTTGCCAATCTCGAAGGTGAATTTTTCGGGGTCCAGAATGCGCGGGGTATCGCCACGGTGGCCGCGAATATAGGTCAGCCCGGGCAGATCAACGGCGGCATCAAGAGCGGCGCGAAAGTCGGTCGGGTCCACGGGGTCAATCACAGTCGCATTGGGAATGGCACGGACCATGCCAAGGTCTTCTGCCGCTTGGTGGTGGATGCGCGCAGGGTTTGAAATGCCAGGGGTAAAGCCGATGGCAATATTGGTCGGGCCTTTTTCCTGGTTGGTGCCCGGCCCCGACCCTGACCCCATACAGATCATCATCTGATCGTAAGCCCGCCGCGTTATGTAGCAGGCAAAGCAGGTCGCAACGGGGATATACCCGCCCTTGGCCACGCCCGCTGCAACAGACAAAAGGTTCTGTTCGGCCATCCCAACATCCAAGTGCTGGCGCGGCAGTTCGTTTTTGACACGCACGACCTGACAATATTTGGACAGATCGGCACTCATGATCACCACGTCCTTGCGGCGGGTGCACAGATCGAAACTGATGTCGTCAAAGGGCGCAGGATCAAAGCTGCGGGGGCCGTCTAATAGCATTGAAACCTCATGGGACGTGGATTGCGTTGGGCAGAAGCTCTGCTTCAAGAAACTCTTTGGCTTGGGCGTGGGTGACCCAATCAGGGGGCGGGAAATCTGCGGACATATCCCAATCATCGCCCGTGGCTTTCATATGGGCCACAAGCTGCGCATCGAAGTCATCCATCAAGGCCGCATAGGCCGGATCATCGACCAGATTGTTTTGCTCATCAGGATCCGCGCGCTGGTCAAACAGCAAGGCGCGATGATCTTTGCGCCGCATGTAAAGCCAGTCTTTGGTACGGATGCCGCGTTCGCCGAAAGGGGCGTATTCGCTGGGGTTGCCGCCTGTCTGGGTGAAGACCTGATACCAGATCGCATCGCGGTGTTCTGACGCGTTACCATCAAGGGCCGCCAGATAGCTTTGGCTGTCGCGCCCTTCGGGCATGTCCACCCCGACCAAATCAAGCAGGGTCGCCATCATATCAACGCCTACGTCCACCATCGCGCCCGACCGCTGCGGTTTGAACCGTGCGGGGTAGCGGATGATCAGTGGCACATGCATCGCGGCGCGGTAGGCTTGGTTTTTGATGCCGCAGAACGACCCGTGCTGACCGCACATATCGCCATGATCCGACAGGAAAATCACCATGGTGTCATCCGCGATGCCTTGCGCATCAAGCGTGTTCAAAATCCGCCCGAGGTTCCAATCGATATTGTGGATCATACCGTAGTATTCGGCGATGAATTCCTTGATTTCGGCCTCTGTCTCGACCTCACCCTTGGGTTTGGTTTCATGGGCCGCATGGCTTTTGTGGCCGGATTTCGGATCACCGCCACACAGCACATCATTGCGGTAGGCCTGCACTTTGGCTTGCAGGTCTGCATTGGGCACACCAGGGGGCAATGGCACCTCTTCTGGGTCATAAATGCGGCGCAGGTAGTCCGGCATATCCATCGGGAAATGCGGCGGGCCGTAGCTAAGGTAGCCGAAGAACGGCTTGTCCGACTTGCCCGCAGTTTCGATGAAATCGATGAACTGGTCGGTTTGGTAATCAGGCTCGTACCGCGCCGAGTGATAGGCTTGCCCTGCGTCATCATAGTAGATCGACGATTGGTATTCATGGCCACGGTTGAACCCCACGAAGTGATCGAACCCAAAGCGGCGATCCGGCGGCACGAACCCCGGTTTTGGCCCGCCCTCAAGGTGCCACTTGCCCACGTATCCGGTTTGGTAGCCCGCGCCTTTCAGGTATTCAGCCAGAAACCCCTGCCCGCCTTTCAGCGGAAAATGGTTTTGGATCATGCCATGGCCTTGGGCGTATTTTCCCGTCTGCACCGATGCGCGAAACGGGCAACAAATCGGGTAGCTTGTGTAGGCTTCCGAGAAGTGAACGCCTTCCGCCGACAGCCTGTCGATATTGGCGGTTTTGATCACCGGATTGCCCGCACAGCCCATCGCGTCATAGCGCATTTGATCGGCGTAGATGATCAGGATGTTGGGCTGCTTGCTCATCCGCGTAACCTCGAAGTGATGGGGCCCCATAGGATTGTCAGGGCGAGGGCTGCGTAGATGGTCAGTCCGATAGGGGTGTCGAAAAACTCAAAGATCGATCCATCCGCGATGGTCAGGGACTGGCGCAGTGAGTCCTCTAGGATTGGACCCAGAACGAAACCGATGGACAAGGGCGCGATCGAATAGCCAAGCTTGCGCACCACATAACCCAAGATGCCTGCGCCTAGCAAAACGCCCACGTTGAAGAACGAATTTGAGACGGAATAAATCCCGACGAAGCTCAGCAACATGACCGTCGGGACGATGACAGATGTGGGCACCATGATCAGCCGCGCCGCAAAGCGGATCGCGATAAGGCCGATGAACATCATCAGGATGTTGATGACAAACAGGCCCAGAAATATCGCATACATCAGGTCGGGCTCTTCGGTGAAAAGCTTCGGCCCCGGCGTCAGCCCTTGGATCAAAAGCGCGCCCAACAGAACCGCCGCCGCGGGTGATCCAGGCACGCCCAGTGTCAGTGTCGGCACCAGCGCACCGCCAACAGTCGCATTGTTTGCGGTCTCGGGCGCGACGATGCCTTCGGGGATACCTGTCCCGTATTTCTCAGGGGTCTTTGATCGCCGTTTGGCCTCGGAATAAGCAAAAAAGGCCCCGACTGCCGCACCCTCACCGGGGATAATCCCGATGACTGTTCCGATAATCGAAGACCGCAAGATCACGTCTTTCATCCGGCCCAGTGTTTTGAGGCCCGGCAGTTTGACGGTCAGACTTTCGGTATCAAACCGCACCTTATGGGCCGCACGTTCCGCCCCGATCAGAACTTCGGACATGGCAAACAGACCGACCAGAAACGGCACAAGCGGCAGGCCCTCGTAAAGGTGGTAACTGCCAAAGGTGTAACGCTCCGTCCCGTTCAGCTCGTCCAGACCCCATGTGGTCAGGAAGATACCCAAGGCCCCCATCAACAAGCCCTTAGGTAGGCTTTTGCCCGCCACACGGACCACCACGATCAGGCCAAAAACCGATATGGCAAGGTATTCGCGCGGTCCGAATTTGACGGCAAGCTCGGCCAGAAACGGGGTCAGCAGCGCCAGACAAACCGCACTGAACAGCCCGCCAATGATGGAGCCTGTCAGCGAGAACCCGAGCGCCTCGCCCCCGCGTCCGTCTTTGAACATCTTGTGCCCGTCTTGGACGGTCGCAATGGCTGCACCCGTGCCCGGAATACCCACGGCAATCGCGGAAATGGACCCGCCGTAAATGGCGGCGGAATAGATCCCCAGCAGCAGCACCATTGAGGGCACGGGATCCATGTAGAATGTGAACGGCAAGGCCAAAGCAATCGCAATGGGCGGGCCAAGACCGGGCAAGATACCAATGATCAATCCAATCACGATCCCGAGCACCAGCAACAGCATCGTCAGCGGGTCAGAAATAAGCCCGACGGCGGAATATAATGCGGCTGAATCGAACATCAGTTAAACCAGTTGAATGCCAAGACCGTAGGTGAAGACCAGATAGACAAGCGCTGTCAGCGCCCAGACCACCGCGTAGATAACGGGGTTGCGGATGCCCATGGCCAGCAGGCTCAGCGGCCCAAGCAAAACGGCCATCGGGATGAACCCGTAGCTGCGCCAGATAAAGTAAGCCACGACGCACACCACCAGCATCAGCAGACCTTGGCGGGCCTCGCGTCCGGTGGAAAAGACCGTCTCGTCCGCGTCATCGCCCACACTGCCTTTGGTGATATAGGACAGCCCGACTGCGGCGGCACAAAGCGCCATACAGCCCAGCATCAATTGCGGGAAAAACTTCGACGGCAGGCCGGAACTTGCAAGCAAACCGGATGTCTCAAACCCCTGCGCCACCCATGCAAAGTACCCAGCGGCAACAAGGATGAATGCTGCGAATACGATGTTGGCAATGCGTTGGCTAAGCATCTTGAAGGTTCCCAAAAATGAAGACACCGCGCGAGAGTTCCCCGCGCGGTGAGGTATCAGTTGACGCGTTAGTTCTTAAGCAACCCAAGCCCGTCAAGGATTGGGGAATAGAGATCGATTCCGGACTGGATCAGCGCTGTGGTGTCTTCCACCCCGTGCACCCAGTTGTAGCCAACGGACTTTGGAATGCGGCTGGTGAAAGCCTCTTCACCCATGGGAAGGGATGCTTCCAAAAGCTTGTCGATGATCTCTTGCGGGGTGCCTGCTTTGACGGCAAGGCCACCATGAACCCAAACACCTGCTTCTTTGCCGGGGAAGGCTTCACCCACGGTGCGCACACCGGGCAGATCTTTTTCCATGTAGCCCTGACGCGAATTGTCGAGAATGATCAAAGGACGCACTTCGCCGTCGCCATAGGCGTGGATCGACGCGACTTGTCCAACGGCCACATCAACTTGGCCACCGATCAGACCGGCCATCGTCGCAGGCACGGTTTTGAGCGCGAGCGTTTTGAACTCCAACCCGAACTCGGACGCCAGTTGTACGGCAGACAGGTTGGGCGGGGCACCAAGGTTGTTCACGCCAATGGTCAGCTTGTTCGCTTTTGCGCCTTCAAGGAATTCCTCGAAGGTTGTGTAAGGGCTGTCTGCGCGCACATAAAGCGCGTTGGATGCAGAGATGCCGGCGTAAAGCGGCACGAAGTCTTCCAGCGGCTTATATGGCGTTTCGCGTGTCAGCGGCACGATCATAAAGCTGGGTGGCGACCAGTTGAACACGGTGTAACCATCCGCTGGGGCCTCGGCCACAGACATGGTTGCTGGAATATGTGCGCCACCGGGTTTGTTGACCACATTGACCGGAACGCCAAGCTGTTCGGACAGCACTTCGGCATTCATGCGCGCCACGATATCAGCGTTACCGCCTGCTTTGAACGAGACCACATAGGTGATCGGTTTTTCGGGCCATTCAGCGAAGACAGCGCCCGCGCTTAGCCCCAATGCCGCGATCCCCGCGGCGGCCAGTTTCATGAGTTTCATCGGAAGCCCTCCCTGCTTCGCTCCGCGCTTTAGGCGGACATTGATGGTCTAGATGTACGTACCTTTGAGTTTGAGTGCCAGAAAGTCAAGCATACAAACCAACTTGCCCTCGCTTGCGTATCTAAACGGTGGTGAAATCCATCTCCATTTCCAAAAGCTCGCCCGGATAGGACAATGTCGCGGAATAGATAAGCGTGCCGTCGGCGTCCAAGAATTCGCGGAACACGCGGAACACGGCTGAATTGACTTTGATTCCCAGTGCCTTGGCCATCGCGAAATCCGCATATGAAATCGTGACTTTCTGCTTGGCCGTTTGGACATTCACGCCAAGGTCTTTCAGCACCGAGACCACGATTTCTTGCGCGAACCGATCCGGCGCGCGATCAAAAACCTGATCGTCCAGCATGATGTCAACTTGGCAGAACGGCTTGCCCTGACGCGTGTGAATACGGGTCATTGAGCGGAAATATCTGCCATCCGGCGCCTTTTCGATGACGGCATCGCCTTGACGCACCGACACTTCCAACTGGTCGACCATCGTATAGATCTGCGAAATATCCGCTGTCATATGCAATGTGTGCCGCTGCGGAATTTTCACGTCTTTCACGAAAGTCCCGCGCCCTGCGAACTTTTCGATCAACCCTTCGTCTTCCAGCGCGTTCATCGCCTGCACCACGGTCATGCGCGCCACGCCCAGCTGTTCGGTCAACGCGCTTAGGGCGGGCAATTTGGTGCCGGGCGCCAAACTTCCCGACATGATCTGATGCCGCAAGACCTCGGCGACCTCTGCATGCAAAGGAACCGACGCGCGCTTCATCGCTTGAAGATTCATGTTGACATTCTCCCCTCTGTCATAGGTACAAAGGTCCATACCTTTCGACAGTAACACGGTTCGCACATGAAAGAGAAACACAATCTTGCTGAGCTTGAAGCGATAGCAACGCGGTTGCGGTTGCATGTCGTGAATATGGTCGCGCCGTCGGGGCAAGGCTATGTACAGCAAGGCCTTGGCGCGGCTGACATTTTCACCTCGCTCTACTTTGGCGAAGCGACGATGGACCCCGCAAACCCCACTTGGCCCGACCGTGACCGGATCTTTCTGACGACCGCCCATAACACCGCCATTTTCTATGCGACCCTCGCGGAACGCGGGTTCTTTGATGTGGCGGATTTGGCAACCTATGTCACCGATGGTTCTACGCTTGAGATCAATTCATCTGAACGGATGGGCCCCTTTGTTGAGGCGACGTGCGGATCACTGGGCCAAGGATTGTCCGTCGCACTGGGCTGCGCACTGGCCGCCAAACGGCAGGGCCGCGCCAGCCGGTTTTATGTGATCGTCGGAGACGGCGAAATGCAGGAAGGCCAGATTTGGGAAGCGGCCATGTTCGCCGGTGCCAAGGGTCTCGATAACCTCTGCTTCATCGTCGACTACAACTTTGTACAATCCGAAGGCCCTATGGATCTGGTCATGTCGCTGGAGCCGTTGATGGACAAAATGGAAAGCTTCGGCTTTGCCTGCCAAGAGGTCGATGGCAACGATATGGCCGCGCTTTTGACAGCTTTCGACACTGCCCGCGCCACCAAGGGTCGGCCTAGTTTCATCAAAGCCAACACGCTTATGGGCAAAGGCGTTGCCTCGCTTGAAGGGTTGATGTTTCACCAGTTGCGCTTCCCCCCCGAGGTCGCAGACAGCGCCCGCGCAGAGCTGGAGGCGCAGCTATGAGCGAGACCCTCACCCAGCTGGAAGCCGCAGATTTTATCAACCGGTCCTTCAAGCCACTGCCCCGATCTTATGGTGATGCATTGATTGATGCCGCCAAGGCCGATCCGCGGATCGTGGCGCTATGTGCCGACTTGGTTCCACCAACGGAAACCGACCGCTTTCGCGACGAACTGCCCGACCGGTTCCACAACACTGGCATCGCCGAGGCCAACATGATCGGCATGGCTGGCGGCATGGCCCGTTCGGGCGAGATCCCGTTCTGCCATTCGTTCTGTGCGTTCATCACCAAGCGCGTGCTCGACCAGATCACGATGCAAGCCGCCTATCCGAACCTGCCCGTCAAGATCGTCGGGTTCCTGCCCGGCGTTGCGACTTTGCTTGGCGTGTCCCACCAAGCCATTGAGGATGTCGCCATTTTGCGCGCTGTTCCGAACATGGCAATTTTCGAGCCGTCCGGCCCCGAATACCACGCCGCTATGGTCAAGCTTGCGCTCGATTGGGATGGCCCTGCCTATTTGCGGATGAAGCGCCCCGAAAGCACCCCGCCAGACTTCACCCCGCAGACCCTAGAGGTCGGCAAAGGCGTGTTGCGGCGCGACGGGGGTGATCTGACGATCATCTCTGCCGGATTGTGTGTCTCTGAAAGCCTGACCGCTGCTGACACTTTGGCCGCTGAAGGCATCGATGCAAGCGTTGTCGATATGGCCTCGCTCAAACCGATTGATGCGGATTTGATCCTGGACCGCGCCGCCAAAACCGGTGCGATTGTCACGGCCGAGAACCACAACATCATCGGCGGGCTTGGCTCTGCCGTGGCTGAGGTTTTGATGGACGAAGGCATCGGCCTGCCGTTCAAACGCGTGGGCGTCATGGACCAGTTCTGCGAAGGCGGCACGACCCCCTATCTGATGAATAAATTTGGCCTCGACGCTTTGGCGATTGCTGACGCGGCACGGGGCGTGATGGCTAAGAAAGGCTAACCAATGGGCGTACGATATGAATTTGGGGCGGGCGACGAGGCCTATGAAACCGTAAACCCCGCCAACCCGTCCGAGAAGATCGGCCGCTACGGAATTATGTCACCGGATGCGCTTGGGAAAGTCATCGAACAGGCCAATGCAGCCCAAGCGGAATGGGCGCGTGTGCCCGGGCTTGAGCGGTCGCAACGCTTGAATGCCTTCATCGACGCTGTTGAGGCCCGCGCAGATGAGCTGGCCACCGCAGGCACGTTGGAACAGGGCAAACTGTTCCGCGAATCCAAGGGCGAGACGATGAAATCCTGCGCCGAGGGGCGGTTTTCGGTTGGCGAAGCGGCCCGTATGGGCGCGATGGCGATTGCGTCAGGCCGCGCCGGCTTTTCCAACCAAATCCTGCGCCGCCCGCGCGGTGTGGTCTTTTGCATATCGCCTTGGAATTTCCCGATCTCGACACCTATGCGCAAAATCTGCCCTGCTTTGGCCTTTGGCAATGCTGTGGTGATGAAGCCATCGCAGTTCACGCCTGCTGCCAACTTCCTGTTGGCCGAAATCGCGAAAGAGTTTTTCCCGGAAAACCTTATTCAGGTGGCGATGGTGTCAGGCCGTGTCGCAAGCGACGTCGTGGCCTCGGGCGATGTGCATGCGGTCAGCTTCACGGGGTCTGTGCCCACGGGCAAACTGGTCTATGCCGCTGCCGCGCAAAACCTGATCCCCGTGCAGTTGGAACTGGGCGGCAAGAACGGTGCCATTTTGAACGACAGCGACGATCTTGAGGCCGCGATCACGCAGATCATGGGCGCGTCTTTCATGACCTCTGGTCAAAGGTGCACCGCGATCAGCCGCGTGATCGTACACAAGGAACTGGCCGCACAAGCCAAGGAAATGATGGTCGCCAAGGCCACAGCTATGAAGATGGGGCCGGGTTTAGAAGACAGCACCGACATCGGCCCGCTGTGCAACCTGCCCCATTGGCGTGACGTTTGTGAGGTCACTGAAAAGGCCATCGCAGAAGGGGCAAAACCCTTGGCGGGCGGGTCTGCACCCGGCAAGGCAGAGGACGGGTATTTCTACACTCCGACTGTGCTGGGGGATGTGGAACATAGCTCTATTGCGGGGCAAACCGAAATATTCGGGCCAGTGCTGTCGGTCTTGGAATACGACACCTTCGATCAAGCGATGGAGATGCTGAACGGCACCGAATTTGGCCTGACCTCGTCGCTGTTCTCAAACAGGAACGATCTGGTGCAGCGCTTCTTGGCAGAAAGCCAGAACGGCATGATCCACGTCAACCACGGCACCGTTCCAGACAACAACATGCCTTTCGGGGGGATCAAAAACTCGGGCGTCGGGGCCTATTCTGTCGGGCCAACGGCGGTGAATTTCTACACCTCCGAGCATGCAGCCTACGTTGCTTGGTGACATGCAGTTCAAAGACACCATAACGATCTCGCACGTTGATGTGTTTCCGATCAGGGCCAGTGGCGGCGTGTCGCCTGAAATGGCGCTTGGCACGATGCCGACGCGGCCTGCCTTGTTGGTGAAAGTTGTGGATACCTCGGGCTGTTTTGGATGGGGCGAGGTCTGGGCAAACTTTCCGCCGCGCGCCAATTTGCACAAGGCCCATATCATCGAAGATGTGGTGGCAAAGCACCTAAAAGGTCTGCCCTTCAGCGACCCGCGCGAGGTGCAAGAGACCCTGCGCGCCAAGCTGTCAGTCTTCTTTTTGCACGTCGGTCAGTTGCAGGTTTTTGAGCATATTCTGGCAGGGTTAGACACAGCCCTATGGGATCTTGCGCTCAGACATGCGGGGCAGTCCTTTGCTGGTTTTGCCGACCTCTCGTCCCTGTCTGCGCCGTGCTATGCCACCTCGATCAACGCGCAGGATCTGGACCGGCTGATCCCGCATCATGCGGGGCTGGGGCAAACCCACTTTAAGGTCAAAATCGGGTTCTCTGACGATGGCCAGCGCAAGATCGTTGAACAGGCCGCCCAGCTGTGCCCCAAAGACACCCGCATCATGGTCGACAGCAATCAATCCTGGACACTGGAACACGCCACATCCGAGCTGCGCGAAATGGAAGACTACGCCCCCTATTTCGCCGAAGAAGCCCTGCGCGCGGATGCCCCAAAATCCGATTGGGAGGCCTTGGCCAAAGCCACCAGCATCCCGCTCGCGGGTGGCGAAAACATCTATGGCATCGATGCCTTTCTTGGCATGTCACGCGCTGGCCTGCGCGTCTTGCAACCCGATGTTGCCAAATGGGGTGGCATGTCTGGCGCCTTGGATCTTGCCGCGCGGGTCGATGATGACGTTCTGATCTGGCCTCACTTTATGGGCACCGCTGTCGGGCAAATGGCGGCCTTGTCGATCACCGCGGCTGTCGGCAAATCCTCGTCCTGCGAAGTGGACGTGAATGAGAACGCCCTGCGCACGGAGCTTTGCGGTGACGCCATCAAAATCGTCGATGGCTGCGTTCAACTGCCCTCTGATCCGGGGCTTGTCGTGCCGCCCGACCCTACGGCTTTGGCCGCATTTTCAGACGCGATGGTATGATCTTATGACCCCGATGGAATGGCTTGACCGATTTGGTGAATTGTCCCGCGCAGGCGATGGCAAAGGCGTGGCGCAACTGTTTAAGCCGGATGGATTTTGGCGCGATTACTTGCCGTTCGGATGGACCTTACAAACCGTTGAGGGCCACGCGGACCTCGCAGATTTCGCAACGCAACATGGCGCATCAACCGGCTTTGCGAACCCGTCCTTTGAGACAGGCCCAGACGGCAATGCCAGTGAAGGGTTCTTTAGCTTCACCACCAACGACGGGGCGGGCCGTGGCTACATCCGGCTGGACCAAGGCCAGTGCAAAACGCTGTTCACGATGCTTGATGATCTCGCGGCCCCTGCCCCGCAAGACCCCACAGATGACGCACCCTTCGTGCTGGTTGTGGGTGGTGGCCAAGGCGGGCTGGCCCTTGGCGCGCAACTGTCCGATCTGCGTGTGCCTTACTTGATCGTCGACAAATATCCGAGCGTCGGGGACCAGTGGCGGTCGCGCTATGACAGTCTCGTTCTGCACGATCCGGTCTGGTACGATCACATGCCGTTCAAACCCTTCCCTGAAGGCTGGCCCGTGTTCACCCCCAAAGATCAGATGGGCGATTGGCTGGAAAGCTACGCAAGCGATCTGGGCCTGAACATCTGGAACAACACTGTCTTTGAGCATGCGTCTTTTGACGCTGAGGCGCAGAAATGGACCGCGCAAGTCACCCGTTCGGGCACATCCGAAACCCTGCGGCCCACACATATTGTTATGGCGCTTGGGCTGTCGGGGTTTCCCAAAGTGCCTGAATTCGAAGGCAAAGACACATTCCAAGGGCCGCAGCTTCATTCCAGCGCCTACAAGGATGGCACTGTCTACGCGGGCAAATCGGTGGTGGTTGTGGGGGCGAACAATTCGGCCCATGACATCGCATCCGATCTTGTGCGCAAAGGGGCAAAGCCCACCATGTTGCAACGGTCGTCTTCACTGGTCGTGCGGCAAGACGACTATTGCGACAACGTGCTCGGCCCGCTTTTTTCTGCCGAAGCGGTCGCGCGCGGGATCACCACGGAAAAGGCTGACCTGCTCCAATCCTCGGTCCCTTTGCGGATTATGGAAACCAACCACCGCAAGATTTGGGATGGCATCCGGCAGGACAGACAGGCCTATTACCAGCGTTTGACCGATGCAGGATTCTGTCTGGATTTCGCAGAAGACGGCACTGGCTTGGGCATGAAATACAGGCGCACAGCCTCGGGCTATTACATTGATGTCGGCGCGGCTGAAATGGTCATGGACGGCCGGATCAGCATCCGGTCTGGCGCAGGCGTCAGCCATCTGTCTGAAGGGTCCGTCCATCTGGAAAACGGCGAAGCGATTGAAGCGGATGCGATCATTTACGCCACAGGCTACGGCGGCATGACCGATTGGGTTGCCGCGATGATGGGCCAAGATGTGGCCGACCGCGTTGGCCCCTGTTGGGGATACGGATCAGGCACCAAGGGCGACCCTGGCCCATGGGTCGGCGAATTGCGGAACATGTGGGTGAAAACAGCGCAGCAAGGTCTGTGGTTCACGGGCGGCAACCTAAGCCAAGCACGGTACTTTTCGCGGCTGCTCGGGCTGCAATTGGCGCGGTCGTTTGGCAGCGTCTGAGAACGGGTAAGCGACCACCGACAGAACCGGCAGTCGCTTGATCCCTTAATCCTGAAGGCACTCCGCCAAGGTCGCCGCCATGTTGCGGATCAGTTGCGGGTACAAATCCGCACCCAGCTCAAGCGATGATCCTAGCGGGTCAATCACCCCTGTCTTTGCCTCGGTCCCGTCCAGAACTGTGGTCACAAGGCCCGCGTTGAACTGGGGTTCGGCCAAGACGCAATCGACACCTTCTTCGCGGATACGCCCTTGGATTTCAGCAATCCGCGCAGGGCTTGGATCCGCCGCATCACCAATGGAAATCGCACCCGCCGCAGGGAAGTCAAAGTCCGCTTCAAAGTACTGGTAGGCATCGTGGAACACGACAAAGCTGCCACCGCGTACAGGATCAAGTGTGGCCATCACTTCAGTGGAAAGCGCCTCCATCTCGGCCCGCGCTGCGGCTGCGTTGGCAAAGTAAGTGCCTGCATTTTCAGGATCGGCCGCTGACAGTTGTGCTGCGATCACGTTCAACCATGTGCTGGCGTTCTGCGGAGAAAGCCACGCGTGCGGGTCATGCTCGCCATGGGCATGACCTTCGTGATCATCGTGATCGTCATGCTCCGCATGCTCTTCGTGATCCTCATGCTCTTCGTGGTCATCATGGTCTTCGTGCTTGGCCTCTTCATGGTCGTCGTGATCATGTTTGTCTTCGGCATGCTCGTCTTCATGATGATCTTCGCCTTCGGCATGTTCGTCGTGATCATGGTCATGATCTTTGTGTTCTTC
>CAZWSE010000075.1:0-16733 GCA_964636575.1 uncultured Sulfitobacter sp.
CGCCGGACCCGGGATACCCTGGGCCTGATGATGAACGAGGGCCGGCTGAAGGAAAACATCGACGGCGAGGCTTTGGAATGGGCGCATCGCCGGATGGCATCCCGCCCCGAGGCGCGCAAGATTTTGATGGTCATCTCGGACGGGGCCCCTGTGGATGACAGCACCTTGTCTGTGAACCCTGCGAACTATCTGGAGAAACACCTGCGCGATGTGATTGCGATGGTGGAAAAACGCCGCGCGGTCGAGTTGCTGGCGATCGGGATCGGCCATGACGTGACGCGCTATTACGACCGCGCCGTGACGATCACGGATGTGGACCAGCTGGCCGGTGCGATGACAGAACAGCTGGCTGCGCTCTTTGACAGTGATCCGCGGGCGCGGGCGCGTGTCATGGGGATGCGCCGCGCCAGTTGAACCGCGGTTTTTTGAGTATTTTTGGAAAAATGAAGGAGGGGGAGCATGTTCCAGTCGTTTGAGGTTACGGCTTCTCCGGATCAGGGGCCGCCGCGATTGGCGCTGTTACGCGATGCCCTGCGGGCCGAAGGCTTGGACGGATTTTTGATCCCCCGTGCCGATGCCCATCAAGGTGAATATGTGGCCGCCCACGACGAGCGTTTGGCGTGGTTGACCGGATTTACAGGCTCTGCCGGATTTTGCGCGGCTTTGCTTGAGACGGCGGGCGTTTTCATTGATGGCCGCTATCGCACCCAAGTCAAAGATCAGGTGGCGGATGTGTATACGCCTGTGCCTTGGCCCGAGGTTACTCTGGCGGACTGGCTGAAGGACCAATTGCCCCAAGGCGGTAAGGTCGGGTTTGATCCGTGGCTGCATACCGTGGCGCAGATTGAACAGGCTGAGACAGAGCTAAAAGGAACCGGCGTTGCTTTGGTGCAATCGCCAAACCTTGTGGACCAGATTTGGGCCGACCAACCTGCCCCGCCAATGGAACCTGCCAAGGCCCATCCTTTGGAATTTGCAGGCGAAGCGGCGGCGGACAAATGCAAACGGCTGGCGACCGATCTGCGCAAAGCCGGACATGCAGGCGCTGTGATTACGCTGCCTGACAGCATCATGTGGCTGCTCAATCTGCGCGGTGCGGATATTCCGCGCAATCCGATTGCGCATGGGTTTGCTGTATTGAATGCAGATGCGTCTGTTGATCTGTTTATGGCCACTGAGAAACTGGCGGGGCTTGAGGATCATCTGGGCGATGCGGTGCGGGTGCACGACCCTGCGGGGTTCTTGACGCATGTGTCTGCCATGAAGGGTGCCGTTCTTCTGGATAAATCGAGCGTGCCTGTTTGCGTGCGCGATGCCGTGACCGAACCCGCCTATGGCGATGATCCTTGTGCCTTGCCCAAGGCCTGCAAGAACGCGGCCGAGATCGAAGGGTCAGCGCAGGCGCATTTGCGCGACGGGGCGGCTGTGGTTGAAACGCTTGCATGGCTTGATGCGCAGGCGCCGGGGTCTGTGAAGGAATCCGATGTGGTCGTGCGCTTGGAAAACGCCCGACGTCAGGACAATGCCCTGCAAGACATCAGCTTTGAGACCATTTCAGGCACCGGCCCCAACGGCGCGATCATGCATTACCGCGTGACCACCGACACAGACAGCACCTTGGAAGACGGACATTTGCTGGTTCTGGACAGTGGCGGGCAGTATCTGGATGGCACGACCGATATCACCCGCACAATCCCGATTGGCACCCCTGATCTGGACCAATGCCAAGCCTTTACACGCGTCTTGAAGGGCATGATTGCCATGTCGATGCTGCGCTGGCCTGCGGGCTTGGCGGGCCGCGATATCGAGTGTGTCGGCCGCCTGCCCCTTTGGGCCGCAGGACAGGATTTCAACCACGGGCTGGGCCACGGTGTTGGTGCGTATCTGAGCGTCCATGAAGGCCCGCAGCGCTTGGCCAAGTCCGGCACTGTGCCGTTAAAAGCGGGTATGATCCTGTCGAATGAGCCGGGGTACTACCGCGAAGGTGCTTTTGGTATTCGCATTGAGAATTTGCTGGTGGTGGAAGAGGCTTCTGCCCTGCCTTCGGCTGATGCGGAACGGTCCATGTTGGCATGGCGCACTTTGACCTTTGCCCCGATTGATCGCCGTTTGATCGTGACGGATATGCTAAGCCCCGCCGAGCGCGACTGGCTGAACGCCTATCACGTCGAGGTCCGTGAAAAGATCGGTCCGCGACTGGGCAGTGAGACCAAAATATGGTTGGATGCCGCCACCGCGCCTCTGTGACACATTTTGGTAATGAATCTACGGCAGGGTCCGTGCGCGCGTGACATAAATTGGGGGGACGACACATGGCTGAGCATATCAAAATTCGAAAGGCCCAGGGCCGTTGGTCCGTGCGCGTGGGTGGTGCCGTTATGGTTGAAAGCAGCGCTGCGCTTGAATTGTCCGAGGGCGATTACCCTGAGGTCATCTATTTTCCCCGTTCCGACATTGCCATGGCTTTGCTGGATCAGACCGACAAGAGCACCCATTGTCCCCATAAGGGCGATGCCACTTGTTTCTCGGTCGTTGGCCGCAGCCAGACCTTTGAGAATGCTGCTTGGTCCTATGAAAACCCAAAAAGCGATGTGTCCCAGATTAAGGATCACATCGCTTTCTATGCGGGCAACGGGATTACCGTTGAGCAGCTTTAGGCTGCTACTGATGTATCTGTAGCCTCTGGCTGAGATACGTTGAGATTCATCAACCATCCAAGATCTTCGGCCAGCTCTTCTGCGTCCACGCCGCGCAAGAGCACTGTGTTTTGCCCGTTGTAGCTGAGCATTGTGTCTGCGTCGTCGTCGCCTGCTGATGAGATCACCAACCCGTTGACCACCTCGTCCGAGGTCAGTTCAACCCCTGCCGCGTCGCGCAGCAGAATGGATTCCGACAGATCAAAGTCTTGAATGGTGACCGGTTCAAACGTCTGTTCTGTTTCGCCGCGGATCGCTTCCATCTGGTTGACCCAGAAGTCATCATCGCCGAGCCCGCCGCTCATGCTGTCGCCGTTGTCACCAACCAGCGTGTCTGCGCCGTCGCCGCCGATCATCAGATCTGCGCCTGTGTGTTTGGCCACTTCGGTGACGTCTTCTTCGCCGTCGGTCCGGAGCGTGCCGATCAGCCAGTCATCGCCTGACCCGCCGCTGAGCACGTTGTTTCCGACCCCGTCTTCGAGGATGTCATCGCCGGACCCGCCGTAAAGCGCGTCTTTGCCGGCGCCGCCGTAGAGCGTGTCATTGCCTTTGCCGCCATTGAGGATGTCTTTGCCGGACCCGCCGTTGAGGTAGTCGTTGCCGGCGTCGCCGTTCAGCTCATCTACCCCTTGGTTGCCGACCAATGTGTCATCGTCCAGACCGCCGTGCAGTTTGTCGTTGCCTTTACCGCCTGCGATATCATCGGACCCGTTGCCGCCCACAAGGACGTCGTGACCGCGTTCGCCTGCGATGTCATCCGAGCCGTTGCCGCCGTGGATGTAGTCTTCTCCATCGCCGCCCCAGAGCGTATCTGCGCCCTTGCCGCCGGCGATTTCATCGTGGCCTTCGCCACCGCTGAACGCGTCTGTATCGTCTGTGCCGAACATAAAGTCTTCAACGGTCGTGCCGCTGACAGGGTTGCCTTCGGGCGTATCTTTGCTGCTCGTGGCCTCGACATTTTCCTCTTCAGGAGTTTCGGTTACGAAGGAGAAGGCTCCGGCGCCTACGGCTGCCAAAGCGGGGAGTAAAAAGGCTGTAATCATCGTTAAGTTTCCTCTGCTCAATAGGTCTCACATCTGGAATTTCCGCGTGAGTTAACCTTTTGCTAATCAGAGATTCGGGCCGAAATGTGTCATTGTTCTGGCATTGCCGCCTTATTGTCTCTTTTTTGGAAACAACGAAACAATGGTGGAAACAATCGCGGACCAGCAATGTTCGTTGGCCGCCGTGGCCGCAAGACCGCTTTTTTGACGCCTGCCAGTTCAAATAAGATCAACGTCGTTGAGAGAGGCCCGCCAAAAGCGATGGCAGCCAAATCAATGACGGCCAGAGCCTCGATTAACGATCACATCACTTGCCACTGGCATCGGTATGGCCTCGAGCAACTGCGGTCCTTAGGCAGTTGCTTGTTCTTCCAAGTTCGTCAGCCAGCTGAGATCAGCGGCCAGAACATCGGCATCCACACCCCGCAGCAGCACGGTATCTTGCCCCAGATAGTTGAGCACAGTGTCGGCGTCATCGTCGCCTGCGGAGGAGATCACCAGCCCACCAACCACTTGTTCCGAGGTCAGCGCCACACCCGCCGCGTCGCGCAGCAGGATGGATTCTGCCAGATCAAAATCCTCGATCACCACTGCATCAAAGACCTGTTCGGTTGCTTCGCCGAGCGTGGACATCTGGTTGACCCAGAAGTCATCATCGCCCGCGCCGCCTGTCATGCTGTCGCCATTGTCACCGACGAGAATGTCGTTGCCATCGCCGCCGACAAGCGTGTCTGCATCTGTATGTTGCGCCATTGCCGCCAGATCGTCTTCGAGATCGCTGCGCAATGTACCGATCAGCCAGTCATCGCCTGACCCGCCATCCAGCATGTTTTTGCCAAGCCCGTCTTCAAGAATATCATCGCCGGCCTCGCCGTAGAGCACGTCTTTTCCTGACCCGCCATAGAGCGTGTCATCGTCTGCGCCGCCAAAGAGCACATCGCGGCCGGAGCCACCGTTCAAAAGATCGTTTCCGTTCTCACCGTGCAGAGTGTCCACGCCTTGATCGCCTATGATGGTATCACCACCATCGCCACCGAAGAGCCAGTCATTACCCTTGCCACCCGAAATCTTGTCGGCCCCTTTTCCGCCGAACACTTCGTCATGCCCGCCGCCGCCAGAAATTTGGTCAGGACCGTTGTCACCGTTGATGATATCAATGCCACCACCGCCAAAGATCATGTCCGCACTGTTGCCGCCTGAAATCTGGTCACTGTTTGCGCCGCCAACCAGCGTGTCCGCGCCATCCGTTCCGAGTGCGATGCCTTCGATCGGGAGAATACAGTTCCCCTCGTGACCATTGCTTGGATCAAGAGCCGTTGTGTCTTCTTCCTCAGCCGTTTGTGTTTCCAGAAACGCGAATGTGCTTGCTCCGAGCGCGGCGAGCGCCGGTAGAATTAATGCTGTTAACACTGGATCAAAACTCCTCTGCCTAATGCATCTCACGTCTGGAATTTCCGCGTGAGTTAACCTTTTGGTAACCAGAGATTAGGGCCGAAATATGTCATTGTTTTAGTTTTTCGGCCTCATTGTCTCTTTTTTGGAAACAAGGAAACAATGGTGGAAACACTCGAAATCAGGAGTGTTCTTCGGCGGCTGTGGCCGCAAGCGCCCTGTTGTATGCTTTAAGCGCGTCGACGTGAAACAAGACGCCGAGCAGTTCGGGCGGTGATCCGTCTTCGCTGAGCAACACGACCGGAAGGAACGGCACGTCTGTGTTTTCAAACATGGGCATTGCGGCCTCTAACGTGGCGCTGCCTTCGATGAAGGTGCCTTGCGCGATCAAGTCCTGACAGGTTTCAGCATCCCCGGGGCGTGTGTCCCCAAGTGCGCGCATAACGGCGCCCACGCGGAACATAGCCAAAAGATAGGCCTGCGGACCCGCTGCCAGATGGATGTCACGCCGTTCAAGCTGGGTCAGGAAAAAAGACCGATCCACAAGCTGGCTGGACAGAGCGGTCGACATAGAAACGGCCACCATCACTGCGAGACCTGTTTGCCAGTCGCCCGTCAATTCAAACACGATCAGGGTCGTCGAAATAGGCGCACCCAAAACGGCAGCTGCCACGGCCCCCATGCCAGCCAGCGCATAGAGTGTGTAAGAGCCCGAAACGGTGGGAAAAATGCTTGTGGCGATAAGGCCGAAACTGAGACCTGTCAAAGCGCCGACCATCAGCGAAGGCGAAAACACCCCGCCGCCCATACGGCCCGCCATAGTGATAGCCACCGCGAGAGTCTTGAGAAGTGCGAAGATCACCGCGTTATGCAACGCCAGCTGACCCGTCAACGCGAGCGAGGTCGTTTCATACCCAACGCCGATAATATGGGGATACCAGATCGCAAGTGCGCCAAGCATCGCCCCCGCAACGGCAGGCCGCAGCCAACGCGGCAGTCCCGTCTTGTTTTGGACGAACGTGCCCAAATCATCGGCCCAAAAGACCGCCCGCATCAAAGCCACGGCGACAAAGCCGCAAAGCAGGCCAAGAAGCAGGAAGGCGGGCAATTCGATGTAGAATTCCAACGCGCCTTCGGTCGCCAGTGTAAATTCGGTGATCCCGCCATATTGGAGCCGGTTGATGATCGTGCCCGCCACCGATGCAATCACGATGGGCGCGAATGCGTGGACCGCAAAGTGCCGCAACACGACTTCGAGCGCGAACAAAGCCCCTGCAATCGGCGCGTTAAAGCTGGCAGATACGGCAGCCGCAACTGCACAACCGAGCAAATCACGGCTGGTGATGCCATCTGCATTGATCCGGTTGGACACCCATGTCGAGATAACACCCGCCATATGCACCACGGGGCCTTCGCGGCCTGTTGATCCGCCCGAACTGAGCGTAATCAGGGATGCAGCCGCCGAAGCCAAGCCTGCTTTGGTTTCCACCCGCCCGTCCTTCATCGCCGCCCCTTCGATCACATCCGCGACCGAGCGCGCACGCCCGTCTGGCGTAAAGCGGTGCAGGATCCATCCCACAATCAGCCCGCCGATGATGGGGGCCAGCAGAACAACACCCCATGGCAGGCCGGTGACAAAGCTGTGCAGGTGTTGGACGTCATCGGTGCCGTAGATAAAGGCCTGAAGCGCCTCAATCCCTTTGCGAAACCCCAAGGCTGCGAAACCCGCGGCGATCCCAATGGCTAAGGCAATGAACCAGAACTGGATCTGGCTTGGCCCTTTATCGCGCAACACACACCACCCGCGCACGCAGGCGCCTGTGGCCTGATCGAATTGTCGGTGCAGATAGGAGCGTTCAGGCGCGGACATAGGTTTGGGTCATCGGGATGGCATCGGATGGTTTCACCCTAATCAGAAACGAAGCACGGGCGAAACCCTGTTTTGCGTCAAAGGCATAGAGTGCACTGTTGATCTGTTATCCATCGAGCAAAGCTTGGGCCGCACCACGGGCTTCGTCTGTGATTGTATCGCCTGCCAGCATACGCGCGATTTCGTTCAGGCGTTCGGGCTGCGGCAGGGGTATGACTGTTGAGGTTGTCATGCCCTTGTCCACCCGCTTTTCCACCCGCCAATGATGCGCCCCCAAGGCTGCGACCTGAGGTGAGTGCGTGACCACCAGCACCTGCCCGCCATCCGCCAGAGCTGCCAGCCTGCGCCCGACCGCATTTGCCGTAGCCCCGCCAACCCCGCGATCAATTTCATCAAAGATCATGGTCAGGCCGGAATCGGTGCCAGCCAGACAGACCTTTAGGGCCAGCAGAAAGCGGCTGAGTTCCCCGCCCGATGCGATCTTGTTGAGCGGTCCTGACGGTGCGCCGGGGTTTGTGGCGACGGTGAAGGCGACCATATCGCGCCCGTCTGGCCCTGCGCTGTCTTGGGTGATCGTTGTTTCAAACACAGCGCGGTCCATTTTCAGCGGTGCCAGTTCTTGTGTGACCGCTTTGTCGAGTTGTTTGGCGGCTTTGGCCCGCGTTTGCGTCAATGCTGCTGCGGCTGTGTCATACTGTGCTTCTGCTGCTTTGAGCGCTGCGTTGAGCTCTGCCAGATCGGCGTCGCCTGCATCGAGCGCTTTGAGTTTGACCCGTAGCGTTGTCGCGTAGTCTGGAAGCTCATCCGGTTGAACCTCGTATTTGCGGGCAAGGCCGCGCAGCGCGAAAAGCCGTTCTTCGGTGATTTCCAGATCACTTGGGTTGAATTGCAACGCGTCGAGGCAGCCGAGGACGCCGTTTGTGGCGTCGTCAAGTTCACCCATCGCGCGGGCGAGTGCTGCCAGCGGTCCATCAAGATGCCCTTCGGCTTTGTCGGCCACCCCTTCGAGCCAGCGCATTGCGTTGCTGATTGCCCCTTCGGCCCCGTCGTAGCCCAAGACTTCGTGGGCTTTGATGACATCTTCACGGATTTTCTCGGAGCCTTGCATGAGGCGGCGCGCTGTATCGAGTGCTTCGTCTTCGCCTTTTTGTGGGTCCAGCGCGTCGAGTTCGGCAACCGCGTGGCGCAGGAATTCTTCTTCGGCTTTGACAGCCTCAAGTGCTGCCACTGCAGCGGCCACCGCTTTGCGTGCTTTGCCCATGGTTGCCCATGTCTTGCGGGTCTTGGCGCGTTGTGCGTCATTGGCTGCGAATGCATCTAGCACGTCGCGGTGCCCTTTGGGGTTCAACAGACCTCTGTCATCGTGTTGCCCGTGCAGTTCGACCAGTGTTTCCGAAAGCGCCCGCAGCACTTCGCCCGAACAGCGTCTGTCGTTGACCCATGCAGTTTTGCGCCCGTCGATGGTGTTGACGCGGCGCAGGATGAGTTCTTCCCCACCCGGCAATCCGGCTTCTTCGAGCACAGCATGGGCGCGGTGGCCTTGCGGTAAATCGAACCAAGCGGTGACCTCGCCTTGTTCGGCCCCTTGCCGCACGAGTTCCGCCCGCCCCCGCCAGCCGAGCACAAAGCCGAGCGAATCCAATAGGATAGATTTGCCTGCCCCGGTTTCGCCGGTCAGCACATTGAGGCCGGGTTGGAACGTAAGCTCCAACCGGTCGATGATTAGCATGTCTCTTATATCAAGTCCGCGCAGCATATGCCCCCCCGAGCGTAACCGCAGAGGTGGTGCAGATTACAGCCACTGGCCTTTGATCATCTGGCGGTAGATGGACGCCAGCCAGCCGTCGCCTTTGACCTTGGCCTGCAGGCCCCGTCCGGCCAGAAGCGCGTAGCTGTCTTCGTACCATTCGGTCGATTGGAAGTTGTAGCCGAGGATTGCGGCGGCGGTTTGGGCTTCGTCCGTGAGGCCGAGCGAGAGGTAGCTTTCGACCAAGCGGTGCAGGGCTTCGGGTGTGTGCGTGGTGGTCTGAAAATCCTCAACCACAACGCGGAACCGGTTGATCGAGGCGGTAAAGTGACCACGGCGCAGGTAGTAGCGCCCGATTTCCATTTCCTTGCCTGCGAGGTGATCGAAGGCCAGATCGAACTTCAGGATCGAGGATTTGGCATATTCGCTGTTCGGATAACGCTCAATCACGGTGCGCAGGGATTGCAGGGCCTGAAAGGTCAGCCCTTGGTCGCGGCCCACTTCGTCGATTTGATCGTAGTAGGACAGCGCCAGCAGATACTGCGCATAAGCGGCGTCATCGTCGGCGGGGTAAAAGTCGATAAACCGCTGTGCAGCGGCGCGCGAGGACGGGTATTCTTTGCCGGAATGAAAGGCAAAGGCCTGCATAATCAGCGCGCGCTTGGCCCATTCGGAATAGGGATACAGCCGCTCGATCTCACCAAAGTAGAAGGCTGCGTCTTCGGGTTTGTTACGCTCAAGCTCAAACTCGCCCCGTTCAAAGATTTGCTGCGGGGTAAAGTTCTCAACAGAAATTTCGTCACGCTGGGTAAAGATTGACGTATTGTTTTGCGCGCCACCACAGGCGGTCAGGGAAGATGCCAAAAGCAACGCACAAAGCAATGTCTTATGGGGCGTGCGCATCATATGCCTGTCGTTCCTTAGATTCAGTCGTGCGGGCTAAATCACCCGTCGTTAACCTATGTCCTAACACAATAAATTCTGGTGCAAAACGGATTTGGCACTTTTGTGCTGAATGGGTGAAAAAAGTGATGCTTGCGCAGACAAGCCGGTTTGCCTTAGGCGACGGCTGGAATTTCGTCGCGCACAAGACCCGCGCCCGGCAAGAGTGCGGATGTCATCCCTGTGCAGGTCACCATTTCAACGGCCCCCGGCGTTGCAAAGACTTCGCGCAGCAATGTGTTGGTCAAGGAATGACCAGCGCGCACGGCGGTATAAGCGCCCAAAATCGGCGCCCCTGCCAAGGCCAGATCGCCCAAAGCGTCCAGCATTTTATGGCGCACGGCCTCATCCGCGTGACGGAAGCCACCGGGGCTGAGAACATCCGCGCCATCCACAACAACCGCATTGTCGAGCGTGCCACCAAGAGCCAAGCCCTGTTCGTGCATCGCATCAACGTCTGACTGACGGCAGAATGTGCGGCTGTCACAAAGTTCGCGCACGAACGCACCGTTCATCATGTTCAACGTCTTGGACTGACGCCCGATTGCGCTGTCTGCGAAGTCGATTTCAAAGTCGATCACAAGGTTTTGTGCCGGAGCAAGCGTGGCAGAGGCCCCGTCTTTGGTCACAGTCACAGGCTGCATGACGCGCAAAGCCCGCACCGGTGCTGCAAGGCGTTGGACGCCGCGTGCCATGATCCCGCGCACGAAAGGTGCGGCGGAGCCGTCAAGAATTGGAACTTCGGGGCCATCAATGTCGATCAATGCGTTATGAATACCGCAACCGGCCAAGGCCGCCATGACATGTTCGATGGTTGAAATAGAGACGCCTGCCGCGTTTTCGATCTTGGTGCACAGCGGCGAGCGGTTAACCGCGCTCCACAGTGCCGGGACCAAACGATCCCCCAAAGAGATATCTGTCCGGCGGAACCAGATCCCGTGCTCGGCCGAGGCCGGACGGATGACCATACGTACGGGCGCACCCGTGTGTAGTCCTGTGCCTTCGAAGGCGGCTGGTGATCTTAGCGTATTTTGCAAAACATGCCCTTAGATTTGGTTTATACCCGCGGTCTACGCCGCTTGGGATGAACATCTACTTACAGCCTGCCCCTGCCTCAACTCAAACTTTGCAACGGTTTGAAACATGACTGTTACATCTCGGCAAAACCCCGCCACACCAAAATCAAACCATTGATCTAAAACGAAAAAAGCCGCCCCGAGGGGCGGCCTTTCGCGTAACATCTGTTACAATTTAGTTCGCTTGGCGACGCAGAAATGCAGGGATTTCGATGCGGTCTTGGTCTTGTGCCTCTTCGATTTCAGGCTCGGGCGCAGGTGCTGCCTGTGTGCGTTGCACTGCAGGCTGTGCGCGCGGGGCCGCTGGCTGCTCTGCCCGTTCAGGCTGGGTTTCGGCAGCGCCGGTCATTTTGGAGATCAAAGAATTGATCCCGAAGCGCGGGGCGCGTTCTTCTGCGACGGCTGCTTCGGACGGTTGCGGCACGGCGGCAGGGCGTTGTGTGCCACCTGGCATCCGGTCCACTGCGTTGCGCAGACGGTCCATTGCCGCAGGAGACGGTGTGCCCGGTGCCCGTGGTTCCGCATCTGCCGGAGCTTCATCTGTAATCCGTGCCGATGTGAACGCAGGTGCCGCTGGCGCTGCTGCTGCCGGACGGTACGCTGGCGCCGGAACACCGTTTTCGTCTTCTTCGACGAAAATGTCTTCTGCCTGTTCGACTGCGGCCTGTTCTTGTGCGTTCAGGTCTTGGAACAGCGATGGCTCTTCTGTTGCTGCGGCGACGGTCGGGGCCGCGACGGGGGCCTCATCTGTCACCTCAAGGCTGTCTGCCGGATCTTCGATTTGTGTTTGCGGCAATGGCGCTGACATAGACCGGCGCGGCACTGGCATTTCAGTGTTCACATCCACAGCGTCGATGCCCGTGGCCACAACGCTAACGCGCATGCTGCCACCCATACCTTCGTCCATAGTCGAGCCGACGATGATGTTCGCATCAGGGTCAACCTGTTCGCGGATTTTGTTGGCGGCTTCGTCCAGTTCAAACAGCGTCAGGTCATGGCCGCCTGTGATGTTGATCAACACGCCTTTGGCCCCGAGCAAGCTGATTTCGTCCAACAGCGGGTTCGCGATGGCTTTTTCAGCCGCCTGAACCGCGCGATCTTCACCTTCGGCCTCGCCTGTGCCCATCATGGCTTTGCCCATTTCGTCCATCACGGCGCGCACATCTGCAAAGTCGAGGTTGATGAGGCCCGGACGGACCATCAAGTCTGTCACGCCTTTGACGCCTTGGTACAGCACGTCATCCGCCATGGAAAAGGCTTCGGTGAATGTGGTTTTTTCGTTCGCCAGACGGAACAGGTTCTGGTTTGGAATGATGATCAGCGTGTCGACAACTTTCTGAAGCGCTTCAACGCCTTCTTCGGCTTGCTTCATCCGCTTGGCGCCTTCGAATTGGAAAGGCTTGGTCACGACGCCGACGGTCAGAACGCCCAACTCACGCGCTGCTTGCGCGATGATCGGCGCGGCCCCTGTGCCGGTTCCGCCGCCCATACCGGCGGTGATGAAGCACATATGTGCGCCTGCCAGATGATCGACGATTTGTTCAATGCTTTCTTCGGCGGCGGCTGCACCGACGGTTGCGCGGGCCCCTGCCCCCAACCCTTCGGTCACTTTGATCCCAAGCTGCACCCGCGATGGCGCGTTGGATTGTTGCAGCGCTTGCGCGTCTGTGTTCGCCACGACGAACTCAACCCCTTCGAGCTGCTTTTCGATCATGTTGTTGACCGCATTGCCGCCGGCCCCGCCTACTCCGAAGACTGTAATCCGGGGTTTCAGATCGTCCTGTTGTCCGGGCATGGAGAGGGTAAGTGCCATAATCGTGTCCGCCTGTTTTTTGGCCCGTGTATGCGGGCGTTTTTGTACCTATGCTGTGACTTTATTAACGAAATCGGCCTCGACCGTCACGCGAAAAACACACGTTCGACACAAAATCTGGGGCCGATTGACAGAGAATTCCCCTTATTCTGCATAACTGGGCGACATATTGCGCAATTTGGCGCAGCTGACCGCATCACTTGGGGTCAAAACTGCTCTATCCGGTCGATTCCAAAGAGAATCGCCGGTCTTTTGGGCCTTTGCCGCCTTTGGCTGCCCCCGCGCCCCCTGTATCAAGGGTTTGCTATGCTTGGCCCATGCGCGCCCCGCGCGTCGGACCTACCAGTTGTCGCGGAACCATTTGACCGCCCGCTTGAGCGAGCGCGCCGGATACCGGTCCACCGGAATTTCGAAATCCCACCATTCGTCTTGCGGATGCGCTGCGAAAAGCGACAGCCCGACCACGCTTGAAAACCCCGGCCCTGTGGCTGCCTGTGGCAGTCCGTGTACCCGCAAAGGCCGTCCGAGCCGGACTTGCTGTCCCAGAATTTTGGTCGCCAGTTGGTCCAGCCCCGGAATTTGGCTGCCCGCCCCTGTCAGCACGATCTGCTGGCTTGGCAAATGATCAAACCCTGCCGCATCGAGCCGGACGCGGACCTCTTCCAAGATCTCTTCGACCCGTGGCCGCATGATCCCGATCAGCTCTGCGCGGCTGACCTGCCGGCGGTCGTGTTCCCAATCGCCTGTCTCGCCATCTGTGTCGATCATTTCGCGGTCGTCCATGCCTGTTGCGTGGACCCCGCCGTAGAATGTCTTGATCCGTTCCGCCGTGGCCATGGGCACCGACAACCCCATAGAGATGTCATTGGTGACGTGATCGCCGCCGATGCGCACGGAATCTGCATAGATCATGTGCTTTTTGATAAAGATCGAAATGCCAGTCGCCCCACCGCCCAAATCGATACAAGCGGACCCGAGTTCCTGTTCATCTTCAACCAGTGCCGCAATTCCAGCCGTGTAGGCCGAAGACGCGATGCCTGCCAGTTCCAGATCGCAGCGTTTGATGCAGTGGATGAGGTTCTGAATGGCGCTGCCTTCGACGGTCAGCATGTGCATATCAACGGACAGGCTGTTGCCAAGCTGCCCGCGCGGGTCAGAGAGCCCAGTGCGGTGATCAAGCGCGAAGTTCACGGGCTGTGCATGCAACACCTCGCGGGTTTCGCCGTAGTCGGGCACATCACAATCGGCCAGCACCCGCGCCACGTCTTGTTCGGACACGACGGAGCCTTCGACGTCAATTTTCGCGTCCAAGCCGTAAGACCGAGGCTCCGCCCCTGCAAAGCTTGCAATGACGTGATCGACCCTGATCCCTGCCATCTTCTGTGCGGCTTGCAAGGCTGTACGAATGGCGCGCTCCGTTTCGGCCATCGTGTCGATTTCACCAAACTTGACCCCGCGCGACTTGGTGGTCGCAGCCCCGATAACCCGAAACCCCGATTGCCCCGCCAGAGACCCGACACCGCTGTCATCCATTGGTTTGCTGGTGCCGTCAAAGCGCAGCACCAGACAGGCGATTTTGGAGGTGCCCACATCCAGAAGCGCAATCACCCCCCGTTGCATTGCAGCTTTGCGCATGTTGCGCATGGATCTTTGGCGCTCGTATAGGTCAATCATCAGTTTGCTCGGCTCTTAAGGGTTGGGTAATGCGCCACCATTGGGTCAGGGCGTCGGGGTTCATTTTGAGGGTCGGACGCGCGGCGAGCCGCATGTCGATCAAGGCCACATCACGGGCCAGAACGTCTTGCGCTTCAGACAGCGCGATCACGCGTTCAAGGGCGGGCACAGGGTCTTCGGCGGGCAACATGATGCGCTGGTCACGATCAAGGATCACATCCCAGCGGCGTTCGCCCATCCGCACCAATCCACGCAAGCGCGGGCTGAGCGGCCCTGCGGCACGGTAAAGTGCGAGTGCTTCTGGCACGGCGTCATCCGCCCCCATCCCTGCCACGAGCGGCAAATGCGGGCGCGAGCTGCGCACCAGTTCTTCTGCAATCTCAACGCCTGTCACATCCAAGAGCACAAGCGCGTCTTCGGTGCGCCAGATCACGGCCGGATCGCGTTCAACCACATCAATCTGCAACACCCCACCGGGGCGAATGCGGATCGACACGTCTTTGATAGGCTCAAGCTGGGCCACCACATCGCGCATGGCGGGCAGGTCCAGATCAAACGAGCTTGTCGGGAAATCAAGCGGCAGAATGGTACGTATGTCTTGCGCAACCGCATCCGTTGCCCCGTCAATGGCCATCAGGTTGACCATAAATTCGGGCCGCGTTTCAATGGCGTTGCGCATCTCGGCCACTTTTGCGTTGATCGCGTCTTGGCGGGCTGGGTCAGACAGGAAGTGCGTCCCGAGCGCTAGCATCACCACAAAGGGCACCCCTGCCCGCAGCATGAACCGCACGCTTGGCGTCAGCATCAACCGCTGGACTTTGTACGCCCAGCGCGATGGCGAGGGATCGGGCTTATGCCGGCGCTTCAGCGGTCGCATGAGGCGTCCTTTACCATCCAGTCGCAGAGGTCAGGGAAAGAGATCCCGACTTTCTCAGCCTGTTCCGGCGAGAGCGATGTGGGTGTCATGCCGGGTTGCGTGTTTGTCTCTAACAGGATCAGACCATCGGTGCCGCGTGTCTCGTCCCAGCGAAAGTCTGTCCGGCTGAGCCCGCGACAGCCAAGTGCTGCGTGCGCCCGCAGCGCGTAGTCCATGCACAGATCGAAAATCTCTTGCGGCACATCTGCGGGCACCACATGGGACGACCCGCCTTCTTTGTATTTGGCGTCGTAGTCGTACCAGCCGGTGGTGATGATGTCCGTGACGGTCAGGGCGCGGTCGCCCATCACGGATGTGGTCAATTCGCGGCCCGGTGCAAAGGTTTCAACCATCACCATATCCGGCATATCGTCCGACAGCTTTGGCGGCCCGTTTGCGGCCTCATGCACCAGATAGACCCCGACGGAGGACCCTTCGTTGTTGGGTTTAACCACGTAGGGTGCGGACATCATATGCCCTGCCATGACCTCGGCCTTCGAGACGATCATGCTGTCGACCACGGGCAGGCCTGCGGCGCGGAACACGTCTTTGGATTTTTGCTTGTCCATCGCCAGCGCCGAGGACAGGACGCCCGAATGTGTGTAGGGGATTTTCAGCCACTCAAGGATGCCTTGCACGCAGCCGTCTTCGCCCCAGCGTCCGTGCAGCGCGTTAAAGACCACATCTGGTTTGAGATCAGACAACACAACGGCGAGATCAGGGCCTGCATCGACCTCTGTCACCGTGTAGCCTGCGTCCCGCAAAGCTGCTGCGCATTCGCGCCCTGACGACAGAGACACCTCGCGCTCGGCTGAGGGGCCACCCATCACTACAGCAACTGTCGGGGCTGTCCTGCTCGACATTCCCAAATTCGCCTCGAATTCTTATTGGGTTCTGCACCCACCGCCTGCGCCGTTTTTCGGCTTGTTTTTTATGCGGCAGGAATCCCCACCCGCATGATTTCCCACTCTAGCGTTATACCGCTGTTTGCGTAAACCTCTTTTCGCACCTTTTCACCCAAAGCTTCAAGGTCTGCGGCGGTCGCATTTCCGGTGTTTATCAGGAAATTCGGGTGTTTTTCGCTCATCTGCGCTCCGCCGAGTGTGGCTCCGCGCAGCCCTGCGTCGTCGATCACCTTCCAGGCTTTCAGATCATGGGTGTCATCCGCCTGTCCTGTGCTGGAAAATCCTGCCGGATTGCGGAATGTGCTGCCCGCGCTGCGGTCTTTGGTGGGCTGCGTGGCATCCCGTTTGGCCAGTTGGTCGGTCATTCGTTGGTGGAGTTCTTCGGGGTCGCCCTTTTCTGCGTGGAATGTGGCTTGGGTGAGCGTCCATCCGTCCGGCAGAGTGCTGGAGCGATAGGCGAAGTTCAGGTCGTCTTTCGTCAGCGTTTTGATCTCGCCTTGGCGGGTGATGGCCGTGGCGCTGATGAAGTGATCGCCGGTGTAGCTGCCGTAGCATCCAGCGTTCATTTTGATCGCCCCGCCGATGCTGCCGGGGATCGTCCGTAGGAAGGTCAGATCAAGCCCCGCATCCGCCGCCTTGCGCGCCACATGCGCGTCGAG
>CAZWSE010000076.1:0-16392 GCA_964636575.1 uncultured Sulfitobacter sp.
GGGTCATCAGACAAAGCCAGCAACGTGACGTCACCGGCCAAGCGTTCCTGCCCGTCGGTGGAAAGCCCCAAGGTGGCCGCAAAATTATTCAACGGGCCAGTCCCGTCCAAGGACAAATCAACCGAAGGGTCCCCCGGCAGGTTCAGCAGATGTGACACCAACCCACCCTGATCTTCAGCCAGATCAAGGTCCAAGGTGATGGTTTGATCATCCTTGGCGTAGCCTGCGGTCACAGCGAAACGCCCAACTTGATCGTCAACCCGAGTAGCAGAAAACTTGGCCTGCCCAGACCCGTCCGACAGTTGCGCGGCCCCCTCCAAGCTGATCTCAAGCGGTTGGCCCAGCAAAGTCGGACCAAGGCTTATGCGATCTACTTTCAATTCCTTGATGTCGATCGAAACAGGCAGTTCCGGCAAGCTAAAACCGGCGGCTTCGGCAGGCGGCGCGCTGTCCTCAGCAGTCTCCGGCGCGCGGGGAATATCCAAACTGGCCGCAGTCAAAGTTTCGACTTCAACGCGCCCGCTCAGCAGGGCAGAGCGGTTCCAGTTCAACACAACATCCCTAAGGGTCAGCCAGACGCCTGCGTCATCGGAAATCGTCATGCGATCCAAAGTGGCTTGCGAACTCAAACTGCCCGCAAACCCGTCTATTGATACCTCACGGCCTGCGTCACTTAGGGCATCTTGCAACAAACGGGTCAGATACCCTTTGTCATCCTCTTGGGCGAACGCCGGAAACGCACAGACCCAAAGGGCAACAAACAAGATGAAAAACTGTCTCAAAACGACTGTCCAATCCCGATGTAGACCTGAAAATCGCTGTCGGGTTCAGGGCCGGATACAGGCACGGCGACATCAACGCGAATAGGGCCAATGCCCGTTGCATACCGCAGCCCAAGGCCCGCACCACTATGCCATTCGCCGCTTGATCCGTCAGGGAAAGCCTCTGACCCGACATAGCCCGCATCCACAAAGCCAACCAAGCCGATGCTGTCGGTGGCCTTAAACCGGACCTCGCCGGACAACCCGATAAACGCACGGCCCCCCACCATATTGCCACCGCCCAAATCAACGGCGAGCGATTGGTAAGACTGCCCGCGCACGGTCCCACCGCCGCCGGAGTAGAACAGAAAATCGGTCGGCGCACGGTCTTGCGACGCGCCTGTAACCGACCCGATTTGGGCACGGGCTGCAAATGTCAGCGGGCGACTTTCGCCCACTGTGTAGAAGGCACGCAAATCCGCATAGGTGCGCAGGCCGCTGTCTGATCCGTCAAATCCCAGAAAGGGCGTGGCCGAGACGCTGGCATAATACCCAGACGTGGCATCAAGCCGGTCGTCGCGATAATCAAATGTGGCCCCAAGCGGCAGCGTAAAAATGGTGTATTCGCGGGTGCCAAAAACGTCCGTGGTTTTGGCGGTTTGAAGGCCCAAGCCCAATGTATATTCGCGCTTCTCTGACGCATAGCGTCTGATACCCACTTCAACGCGGGCTTGATCCAATTCGAACGACACTTCATCCAAACGCTCGACCTCGGCCAAAGCATAGAAATCGGTGTCTTCATTAAACGTCGCGGGGCGGTCAAACCTTGCGGACAAGCGATAGTCAGTCCCGCCACTGTCGCCCCCAATACCGCCGATCTCACCTTCAATGCGCAGCCGTTCGGCGCCGCCAAGCCAGTTGCGATGCAGCCAGAACGCAGACAGGGACAGACCTTCCAACGATGAAATCTCGCCGCCGAACCCAAACCGGCGCGGGGTTTGATCCGCGATCTCGGCAAGAATATCCAACGTGTTGTCCGCGCCAATCTCATTGGCCTCTGTCAAAGCAACCGACCGGAACGTCCCGGTGCGCCGCAAACGGGTCGCCACGCGTGACACTTCATCGGGGGAAAAGACTTCGCCGCTGGGCAGGCCTGCAATCTCCAAAATCCGCTCTGGCCGGACGGTGCTGTCGGCATCCACGATCAGCTCGCCAAAGGTCAGGCGCGGGCCGGGGTCAAGGGTCACGCTTGCGTTCAAGGTTTGGGCCGGGTGATTGGCCGTGATGCGTTGCCCCGCAGGCAGGGCCTTGGCATGGCCAATCTCGCGCCACTGATCTACGCCCGCAGTAACGGCGGTACGCAAAACTCCGGTGCCAGCAGGGGCGCCCGTCGCAAACCCATCGGGCAATTCAGTCCCACCGGCCAAAGGCTTGATTTCAGCGGTGCCAAAGCGAAACTGCGGGCCCTGATCGACACGGATCACGACACTTGAGATCGCATTGGGCGCAGACACAGGAGGAATACTGGCAGCCTCGCGCCCGTCCAGCATGATACTGATCGTGGCCCCGAAGTATCCGGCATCGTAAAAGGTCGACAGCAGCCTGTTGTAGTCCGCTTGGGCCGAGGCCAGAATGTCTTGCGGGGTTGCACCCTCTGGCAAAGCTTCCAGCAAAGACGCACCACGCAAACTCTCCGCCAAGTCGGACGACGTTGCACCGTCCGCCCAAGTCACAGGTGCCGCCTGTCCCGCAGGCGCCAATAGCGACAGCGCGAGCGCAAAGACCGTAGATTTATCTAAGAAGCGTTTCACCAACTGCGACCTGAGACTGCTATACCAAACTTGAAAGTCCCGATCCGGCGGGCTCTCTTCTTATTTTGAAGGCATTATGACAGGTTCGGGGCAAAGGTGTAAGCGCAATTCACCGTGATCAGCGCCCGAATTTAAGGCAGACCGACGCCTGCGCTATCGGTTTGTTCCAGATCGCGGCGAATGGTAAAGATCCGCGCATGAACGCTTCACGCATGCATGATTCTAAGCCTGCTCCTGCCCAGCTTACGGGACAGGATGACCTGATCGTCTGCCCGCAATGCGATGCAGCCTACCAGATGCAACGTCCCGGCCACGGAGAGCGCGCGGTCTGCACCCGCTGCCACACCGTCTTGATCGCGCCAAGACGCAAAGCGGGCCTGCAAATCATCGCGGTTTCACTCTCGGTCGTCATCCTGATCATCGCAGCATCGGTCTTTCCGTTCCTGCGGATCGAAGCCGCAGGCGCACAAAACGCGGTCTCTATTCTGGACGCGGCACTCGCCTTTCAGGGCGGACCGTTAATTGTGCTGGCGCTCTGCACAGCGGCCTTGATCATGGTGATCCCGCTGATGCGGGTGATTTTGGTGCTCTACGTGCTGATCCCCGTGGTGGCCGATCGCAAACCCGCACGCCACGCGATGCAAGCCTTCCGACTGTCCGAAGCACTGCGCCCATGGTCGATGGCAGAAATCTTCGCGCTGGGCTGCGCTGTGGCACTGATCAAAGTGGCCGATCTGGCAGATATCCACATGGGACCTGCTTTCTATATGTTCGCTGGGCTGGTGGTGCTTGTGGTCGTCCAAGACAGCTTCATGTGTCGATGGACAGTCTGGAATGCGCTTGATCCAAACTCGGAACGTGCAAGGCGCGCCGCATGAGCAAGGTTCAAACAGCACGGGACTTGGGCGTTGTGGCGTGCCAGCGCTGCACCCAAGTCTGGCCGCTGGGCACCCCGCAATGCGGACGGTGCAACGCGAAACTGGTCTCGCGCGATGTCAAAAGCCTGCAAAGGGTCTGGGCATGGTGGGTCGCAGGGCTGATGTGCTACGTGCCTGCGAACCTCTACCCGATGCTGCGCACGCGGACACTCTTTCAAGTCCAAGAAGACACCATCGTCGGCGGCGCGATAGAGCTTATCCACCACGGCGCATACGGGATTGCGCTGGTCATTCTGGTGGCCAGTGTGGTCATCCCGCTTGGAAAATTCATGGCCATCGCGTTTCTGGCACGCAGCGTCAAAGGACGGTCTTCGGTGACCAACAGCCAACGGCACGGGCTCTACGAGGTCGTCGAATACATTGGGCGCTGGTCCATGATCGACGTCTTTGTCGTTGCGATCCTGTCGTCTTTGGTGCAGTTGAATACTCTCGCGGCAGTCAATCCGGGGCCTGCCAGTCTGTTCTTTGCTCTGTCTGTGATTTTCACAATGCTCTCTGCTCAAAGCTTCGATCCACGCCTGATCTACGATGCTGACACACAAGGCCAGCAGGGTGTGAAGACGGGCGCAATTCAAGACAAACCCGCATGACAGATAGACCACCACCCGTGCGTATCGAACCTGCGACCAGCTCGTTCTGGAACCGGTTTTCGATCGTCTGGATCATCCCTTTGCTGGCGCTTTTGATCGCGCTTGGGGTGGCATGGCAGTCTTTTTCCAGCCGTGGCCCGCTGATCGAAATCAGCTTCAAGAACGGGGCAGGGGTGGCCGCAGGGCAAACAGAACTGCGCTACCGCGATGTGACCGTGGGCACGGTCGAGACAGTCAAATTCTCGGACGATCTGGCCTCTGTGATGGTGGGTGTTCGGCTCGACAAGAAAATCGCGCCCTTCGTGGATTCAGGGTCCAAATTCTGGGTGGTACGCCCGCAGGTGACAACGCAGGGGATATCAGGGCTTGATACGGTGCTCAGCGGGGTCTTTATCGAAGGCGCGTGGGACAGCGATATTGGCGAGGCCGCGACCACGTTTCGCGGTTTGAACAATGTACCCCTGATCCGGCCCAGCCAACCCGGCTTGCAAATAGCACTTCGCTCCACTGCGAACACGGCGCTGACGGACAACGCCCCCATCCTCTATCGCGGCATCGAGGTTGGACGGATCGGGCGGGCGCAAATCGTGCCCAATGGCAGCTACGCAATCGCCGAGGCGATCATCTACGAAGACCACCGCCATTTGGTGACAGAAACGACGCGCTTCTGGGATATCTCAGGCTTCGATTTCAGCATCAGCGCTAGCGGGGCAGAGGTCGATTTTCAATCCATCGCATCGCTGTTGTCGGGCGGGCTAACCTTTGAAACCATCGTCTCTGGCGGGGATGTGGTCACAGATGGGCAGCTCTTTAATGTCTACGAAGATGAAACCACAGCGCGGGCCAGCGTGTTCAACGCATCAGATGTGGAAACGCTCGATTTGTCAGTGATCTTCGCGGACAACGTCGCGGGTCTTGTAACGGGCGCTGCGGTTGAACTCAGTGGTTTAAAAATCGGCGAAGTCACAGCGCTTTCGGGGATCATCGATGAGGTCGCGGAAGGGGACAGACAGGTACGGCTCAACGCAACGGTCTCAATCCAGCCCGCACGGCTGGGCCTTGAAGGCGAGGCAACGCCGGATCGCGCCTTGGCTTTCTTGCAAGAACGCGCGGCAACAGGGCTGCGCGCACGACTTGCGTCTGCCAGCATCCTGACGGGCGGGCTAAAGGTCGAACTGGTCTCGGTCGAAGATGCGCCCTTTGCGCAAATCGACATGACGGGCGATCCGTTCCCGCTCTTTCCAACGACCAAAAGCGAAGTCTCCGACGTGGCCGCCACCGCCGAAGGCGTGTTCAACCGTATCAACAACCTGCCCATCGAAGACCTGCTCGGCAGCGCCATCGACTTCCTGAATTCCGCCAATGCATTGGTGTCAGACGAGGCCCTGCGCGAAACACCGCAAGACGTACAAGCGCTGATCGCAGAACTGCGCGGGTTGGTTGGCTCACCCCAAGCGCAACAAGTGCCCGAACAATTGAACGCAGCGCTCGCGCGGATTGATAGCCTACTGGCCGAAGTCGAAAAACAAGGCTCTGTGACAAAACTCAACGCAACGCTTGAGGCCGCCACTGCCGCGGCCACAGGCGTCGACAAAGCCATCGTCGGGGTGCCCGATTTGATTGCACGGCTCGACGCATTGGCCGCCAAAGCCGAAGCACTTGAGGTCGAGGCTTTGGTCAAATCAGCAACCGCTGCCGTATCCGCCTCTGAAACCATGCTGGGCGATGTCAGCAGCCTTGTCGGCTCGCCCGAAGCCCAACAACTGCCCGCCCAAATGGGGGCCGCAATCGCACGTCTCGACACGCTTTTGGCCGAACTTGAAACTCAAAAATCAGTCTCCAAACTGAACAGCGCGCTAGAGGCCGCTGCCGCCGCCGCATCAGGCGTGGACACTGCCATCGCAGGGGTGCCCGCCTTGATCGAACGTCTGGACAGCGTGGCCGCCAAGGCCGACGCGCTAGAGGTCGAAACGCTTGTGACCTCCGCCAATGAGGTCATGAAAGCCGCCGAAACCCTGATCGCATCTGAGGAAACAGCACAATTGCCTGCCTCGCTGGCCTCAGCCCTTGATGAAATCCGCGCGGCTCTAAAAGAACTCCGCGAAGGCGGCGCGATTGAAAACACAAACACGGCCCTTGCCTCTGCCAGCCGCGCGGCAGACGCGCTTGCGGCGTCGACCCAAGATCTGCCCGCATTGGTCGTGCGTATGAACCGCGTTCTGGGGCAGGCCAGCGCCACCTTGCAAAGCTACGACGCCAATTCAGACGTTAACCGAGGCGCCCGCGACGCCCTGCGCGACATTCAAAAAGCGGCAGACGCCATTGCAAACCTCGCGCGGACCATCCAGCGTAACCCAAATTCCCTGCTGCTAGGACGTTAACATGAAACTGATCGCCGCTTTCTTCTGTGCCGCCGCACTCGCCGCCTGTTCAGGCAATGCAGTCCGCATCCCCGTGGCCGCACCGGCCGTGGGCGACACAATCAGAACTTCGATCCGGTCTTTGGAAGTGCGCGATGTATCCTTGCCGGATTATGCAGCAGCCGAAGAAATCTACGTCGAAGCCGCAGACGGCACGCTTAGCAGCTCGTCCGACGTGCTTTGGGCCGACGTGCCTGTGCGTGCCATTTCTTTAGAACTCAGCCGGAACCTTGCGGAACTGACCGGCAAACGCATCGCGGCCGAACCCTGGCCCTTTGAAAGCTACCCGCAAGCCCGCCTTGAGGTCCGCATGGATCAGTTGCTGGCAGGGGCAGACGGGGTCTTTCGGGCCTCGGGGCAGTACTTCGTGGCCTCGTTCGAAGGCGGACGCGACCGGTCCGGTTTTTTCCGGCTTTCTGCACCCTATGATCCGGAAGGCGGGGCCAGCGCCATAGCGCAGGCGCGGGGCCAAGTGATCGTGCAACTGGCACGGCTCATCGCCAAGGACTCGCTCTGACCGTGACCCATCAGCCCGCACCACCGCACAAATGAGCGATCCGTCCACCAGATTTGTCCCCGGCTATCTGCTCTACCTTCTGGCCGCCGCCAGCGAAAAAGCCAGCGCCGAATTTCACACCGAAGTCCGCAATCGCGGGTTCAAAGTGCCCGAATGGCGGGTGCTGGCCTGCTTGCATGACGGTGACGGGGCGATGATCACCAGCCTGACGGCCTACGCGATGGTTGAACAGTCCAGACTGACACGCATCATTGATCGCATGTGCGCACGCGGGCTGGTTGAGCGGCGCACAGATGACGCAGACAAACGGCGGGTGCGGGTGTTCCTAACGGATGAAGGCAAAGCCGCCAGCGACAGTCTGGTGGATTTGGCGCGCGCCCATGAAACCAACCTGCTCGGCGCTCTGGAAGACACCGATGCCGCGCGGATCAAACGGGTCTTGCAGGCGTTGCTGGACAGGCTGGACCAGACCGATCACACCTAGACCACTGGCTCAGAACCACTGCCCCGGTTCCATCAATCCCAAATCTAACAACTGCCGCGAATGCCACTCAAACGGAGTGGAATTGTGCCAATGAAAGCTCGGGATCTCATAGGTCGATCCGGGGTTACGTTTCAACGCCTTGGCGGTGCGAAACGAACAGATGGATGCGGTCAGGTTGTGATGCCACGGACAGGAATAGGTGTTGTATTCCTCGTCGCTAAACGTGTGGTCGTGGCGCAGCTTCAGACCGGGGTGGGCGCGAAACAGCGAAATCCGGTCGATCTTGCGACGCACCTGCGGAATATGTTCCTCATAGCGCCAGCGCAGGCCGCCAAAGAAGTCCAACTGACGCTCTTTAGGGTGGTTGTGATTGGCCGGATCATTGCGGGCAAGGGCGTAATAGCCAGACCGGTCCAAATGAGCATGCTCCAAGGACACAGCGTTGGGAAACTCATCCAGATTGTCGGCATACAAATCAACCACATAGGTCAGCATGGAATCGCGGCGCTCTTCGCTATGAAAGGCCAGCATTTCACCGACAGAGCGGCTTTCGCAGAAGGGATGAAACAAATACTCGGCGTTGAAACAATAATACATCCACATGCCGTGACTGGCATCGATGATCGTGTTCACCGCTGTTTCCATCGCATTCGGGGCAGTCATGTCATAACGAATGCGATGAATACGGTCGGACAAATCATCAGGCAGCTCAAACCCGTCGGGCATAAAGGCAAGCACGGTGTGAAAGCCGATCTGGATGTTGTGGCGCAGGGTTGTGGCGACCTCTACGTCGTCTTCGACCAGAACCATAGCAACAGGGCCGCGTTCCAGCACATGCGCCGCGCGTTTTAGAAAATCGGTCAGTCCTTCGTAGTGCATTGCCTGAAAGCCCGTCTTGATGCGGTCTGTTTGAACCAGAATCGGTTAATTCGACGTGCATTGCAAGGCGGAACGGAGACTGCTAGCTAGGCGCGCAATCAAAAACCCATCACCACATCGGATAAACCGCCCATGACCGCGCCCAAAAAGCTGTTCATCAAGACCTACGGCTGCCAGATGAATGTCTATGACAGCGAACGCATGGCCGAAGCGCTGGGCACAAACGGCTATGTCACCACGGACACGCCTGATGATGCGGATATGATCCTGCTCAACACCTGCCACATCCGCGAAAAAGCAGCCGAAAAAGTCTATTCCGAACTGGGCCGCATGAAAGTTCACAAAGAAGAACGGCCAGATGTGAAAATCGGCGTGGCGGGCTGCGTGGCCCAAGCCGAAGGGGCCGAGATTATGCGCCGCCAGCCAGCGGTCGATCTGGTGGTTGGGCCGCAAACCTACCACCGGCTCCCCGCGATGGAGACCCAAGTGCAGGCCGGAAAATCCGCGCTCGACACCGATTTCCCGGATGAAGACAAGTTCGAAGTTCTCAAAAACCGCCCCAAAATGCGCCGCGCGCCAGCTGCTTTCCTGACAGTGCAAGAGGGCTGCGACAAGTTCTGCGCCTTTTGCGTGGTGCCCTACACACGCGGCGCCGAAGTGTCGCGGCCAGTGGATCGCATCCTGCGAGAAGCCCATGATCTGGTCGAACGGGGCGTGCGTGAAATCACCCTGCTTGGTCAAAACGTCAACGCCTACCACGGGGCAGGTGCAGATGGGTCGGATACCAGTCTTGCGGGCCTGATCTGGGCGCTGGACAAGGTCGACGGGTTGGAGCGTATACGGTTTACCACAAGCCACCCCAACGACATGACCGACGACCTGATCGAGGCCCACGGCACCTGCACCAAGCTGATGCCCTACCTGCATCTGCCGGTCCAATCGGGCAGTGATAAAATCCTCAAACGGATGAACCGCAGCCACACTGCCGAAAGCTACCTCAAGGTGATCGAACGCATTCGGGCAGCGCGGCCAGACATCGTGTTGTCAGGGGATTTCATTGTCGGCTTCCCCGAAGAGACCGAAGAAGATTTCCAAGCCACCCTCGATCTGATCGAGGCGGTGAACTACGGGTCGGCCTATTCGTTCAAATACTCGCCGCGCCCCGGAACGCCAGCAGCGGAACGGGCGAATGTGCCGGATGATGTGGCGTCCGAAAGGCTCCAGCGTCTGCAAACCCTGATCACATCGCAACAACGCGCCATTCAAGACAGCATGGTGGGGCGCGATGTGTCCGTGCTCTTTGAAAAGAAAGGGCGCGAGGCCGGACAGATGGTCGGAAAGTCGGACTACCTGCATGCCGTTCACGCCACAGGCGGAGACGCACAGATCGGCGACATCCGGCAGGTCAGAATCGTCGAATCCAAAACGAACTCTTTGCGCGGCGAAGTGATCTGATCGCGCAATCCGCTTCGTTTCGGGACTTATCCACACAACTACAGCCAGAAACGACGCTTGTTTTCAGCGGATTCGGCAAAGAATTAACCATTTGCGCCTATATGTATGTGCTTTGACTTCACACCTCCGCCAAATCTGGTTAGCTTCGCAACATATAGCAAAAGCGTGTGGGGGGCTTCGACAGTCCGCGCTTTAGAAGAGATAACAGAGCAAGGATAATGACTGTGGCACGCATCACATCAGCCCGTTTCAAGACACTCGCGCTCGCAGGGGCAAGCCTGCTGTTCGCGCAAATGGCATCAGCCGACATCGCCAATGGCGATCGCCCGACCGCGGGCGAAAGCTACATCCCGACCATTTGGGTAGACCCCGATGGCTGCGAACACTGGGTCATGGATGACGGCTACGAAGGCTACATGACACCGCACGTCACGCGGCAGGGCATTCCGGTATGTCGTCGCGGGAACGTCTGTGGGGTCATGAACTCCGATCAGTTTTTCGCCACCGACAGCGCGCGGATCACCAAACAGGGCCGTACGCGCTTGGCAGAGTTTTTCCAAGCCTCCACAGCGATAGCTTATGTGATTACGGGCCACACAGACAGCCGCGCCTCTGACGAATACAACATGCGTCTGTCCTTGCGCCGTGCCAATGCGGTCGCGAAGGTCGGCAAAAGCACAGGCGCACGGATCACAGACGTACGCGGCTACGGCGAACGGCAGCCCGTGGCCTCTAACAAAACCCGCAGCGGCAAGGCTAAAAACCGCCGCGTTGAAATCATTTGCATCCAGTAAGGGGTAAGACCATGAAAACGACTTCCATAGCCCTGACATTGATTGCAGCACTCGGGCTGACAGCCTGCGGTGAAGGCGGCGGCGGACGGGTAAAAACCGATAAAACCGTTGACTACGGGTTCCGCACCAAAGACCTCAGCCAGCTACAAGCCGGCATCTGGGTCGATCCTAACGGCTGCGACCACTGGCTGATCGACGACGGTATCGAAGGGTATCTGTCACAACGGCTCGACAAATACGGCAAGCCGGTGTGCTCAGGCGTGGCCCCTCCGAACACGGTTGTGGGTGGCTACCAAGGCAACGCAACCATCGGCGATCCGCTTTAAGGCACGCGCCAACCGCCTGCTTCTTTGGCAAGGCCCACGTGAAACAGTGTATTTCCAACGCCTCTGCTTGCGCAGGGGCGTTTTCCTTGGCACTCTTGGGGCAGTTGCTCGACTCTAAAGGATACTCGATTGGCCACCAACGAACTGACGCCGCAAAAATCGCCCAAAGCCCCGCCTGAGGTGCGCATTTCATTCGCGGACAACCGTCTTCTGATCGACCTCTGCGGAGAATTTGACCGCAATCTTGCAGACATCGAAAACAAGCTTTCCGTCCAGATCGTGCGCCGTGGCAATGAACTGGCCATCATGGGCGAGGCCGACAGCACCGCCAAAGCCGCCCAAGTGCTGCAATCGCTTTACGATAGGCTGACCACAGGCAGAACCGTTGAGCCCGCAGACATCGACACCGCCCTGCGCATGGACACCGTCGACACCTTTGATCCGCCCGAAGCGCAGATTGAGATGTTCAAAGGCGGCAAGGTCGAAATCCACACCCGCAAGAAAACCATTGAGCCACGCACAGACGCGCAAAAGGCCTACGTCCAATCGCTGTTTGAAAACGAACTTGCTTTCGGGATCGGGCCAGCGGGGACGGGTAAAACCTATCTGGCCGTGGCCGTGGGCGTGAACATGTTCATCAACGGACAGGTCGACAAGATCATCCTCAGCCGGCCAGCGGTTGAGGCGGGCGAACGGCTCGGGTTCTTGCCGGGGACCGAAAAAGACAAAATGGACCCCTACATGCGCCCCCTCTACGACGCGCTCAATGACTTCCTGCCGGGCAAACAGCTCGCCAAGATGATGGAAGAACAACGCATCGAAATCGCACCGCTTGCGTTCATGCGGGGGCGGACGCTGTCGAATGCCTTCGTGGTGCTGGACGAAGCTCAAAATGCGACAACCATGCAGATGAAAATGTTCCTGACACGGCTGGGCGAAAACAGCCGCATGGTGGTGACAGGGGACAGAACACAAGTCGACTTGCCGCGCGGGGTGACCTCTGGGCTATGGGATGCAGAACGATTGCTGGCGAAAGTGCCGAAAATCGGGTTCAACTACTTCACCTCGAAAGACGTGGTGCGACACCCGCTGGTCGCGGCCATCATCGAAGCCTATGAGGCCGACACACCGCCAACGCCGCCAAGAACGTGACACTACAGCTCGACATCGCACTCGAAGATCCCCGTTGGGCCACCATCGGGTTCGACGCACTGGCACATAAGGCCGCGACTGCAACACTGACCTACACGGGCATCGACCCAAGCAAAGCGGAAATCAGTATCCTCGCCTGCGACGACGCGCGCATCGCAGATCTCAACAGCGCCTTTCGGGACAAACCCGCGCCAACAAACGTACTCAGCTGGCCCGAAGATGAACGCGGCGCTGAGACCGAAGGCGACCGCCCCGCACCACCCGACGCCGATCCGGATGGCACGATCAGCCTCGGAGACATCGCAATCGCCTATGAGACCTGCGAAACTGAAGCCACTGCGGCCAAAATTCCCATGGCCGATCACGTGACACACCTTATAGTGCACGGGGTGCTGCATTTGCTGGGCTATGATCATGTCCGCGATGGCGATGCAGTGCTGATGGAAGGGCTTGAGACAAAAATTCTTCGCACTTTAGACATAAGTGACCCATATAGGGCTGACACGGATTAAACTGAGACGCGCGACAGACGGCGCAAATGGAATAGGATAGATGGGCGATACAGACGGATCTTCTAACGCAGCGCAAAGCGCGCAGCTGATAGAGCACGACGACAATTCGAACAAAGTGGCGAACAATTCGACGAACAAGGCTGGGTTTTTCAGCCGCGTGATCGACGCCTTCAGCCCCTCTGACGCAGAGCCTGACGCGACCCCGGAAACTGCCATGCAAGCCCCACGGCAAAACGGGCACGGCATGATCAACCTGCGTAGATTGCGCGTGGACGATGTGGCAATTCCAAAAGCGGATATCGTGGCCGTACCTGCGTCCACCACCCAAGATGAACTGGTCAACGTGTTTCGCGAAAGCGGCCTGACGCGTCTGCCCGTCTTTGACGGCACCTTGGATACACCCATCGGGATGGCGCACCTCAAAGACTTCGCACTCAGCTACGGGTTCCCCGAAAAGAAAAAGGCGTTTGATCTAAAGGCCATGTTGCGCCCGCTGGTCTTTGTGCCGCCTTCCATGACAGTCGGGGTTTTGCTGACCAAAATGCAGTCTGAACGGCGGCATATGGCGCTTGTGATTGACGAATACGGCGGGGTCGACGGGCTTGTGACCATTGAAGACCTGATCGAAACTGTTATTGGCGAAATCGAAGACGAACATGACCACGACGAAGGCCAGTTCTGGACAATGGAAAAGCCGGGCACCTATTTGGCCGTCTCCAAAACGCCGCTGGACGAGTTTGAAGACGAAATCGGGCTGTCCCTGACCGACCATGAAGAAATCGATGAAGAAGACATCGACACACTCGGCGGGCTTGTCTTTATGCTGTCCGGCCATGTGCCCGCGCGGGGCGAGGTCGTGGTGCATCCCGATGGCCCCGAATTTGAGGTCATCGATGCAGACGGCCGCCGCATCAAACGCTTGCGCGTGCGCGTGCATGGGACCCCGGCAGAGTGAACGCGCCGCCCGCCGGACTGGTCGGTGAGCATGCGCTAGACCGCTCGCCCGTCTGGGCAAAATTGGCGCTTGGGGCAGTCCTTGGCGGTCTCGCCGGTTTTTCCGTTGGTCCGACGCAAGCGATCTGGTTGCTTGTGATCGCTTTCATCCTCGTCTTTCGGATGCATGCCTTCACAACAGGGCGCAACGCAGCGCTGCTTGGTTGGGTCTTCGGCACAGCCTACTTCATGACCGCCCTGCGCTGGATCACCGAGCCTTTCCAAATCGATCCGGACGCCCACGCATGGATGGCCCCCTTCGCATGGGTATTTCTAGGGGCCGGGCTCGCGCTTTTCTGGATGGTCGCCTTTTGGTCAGCAGCACGGGTCAAGCCGACACTTAGGCCGCTCACCTTGGCCTTCACACTCACCTTGGCCGAACTGATCCGCGCCTACATCTTCACAGGATTCCCATGGGCGAACCCCGCTCAAGCCTTTGTGGGAACAGGCGCGGACGGATTGCTGTCCTACATCGGCCCCTACGGCCTGATCCTCGCGCTTATGCTGTCCTGCGCGGCGATGGCTTGGGTCATGACGCATCGCCTTCCTGTCTTCGCGGTTGGGCTTGTCCCGATGATCTTGCTTTTGGCAAGCGGGGCGCTTTGGAAATCGACCCTGCCCGAAACAGCGCTCACCGGCCACACAGTCCGGCTGATCCAACCCAACGTGCCGCAAACCGAAAAATGGGACCCCGCCAAAGCGAATGAGGCGTTCTTTCGCCAAACCGGCTTCATCTCAGAACCATCCACGACAGGCAAAGCCCCCGATCTGATCGTCATGCCCGAAACAGCGTTGCCGTGGCTGCTGGACCACGCAGAAGAACCGCTGGCGATCCTCAAAGACGCAGCCCAAGGCACGCCCGTCGTGCTCGGTATCCAACGCAGGCCAGAGGTGCGGATTTATAACTCGGCCATTTTGCTGGATGGGGCAGGGGCAATCGCGGACATCTACGACAAACACCACCTCGTGCCCTTTGGCGAATACATCCCCTTTGGAGACCTGCTAGGGCAGTTCGGCATCCAAGGGCTGGCACAAACACAAGGATCAGGGTTTTCAGCAGGACCGGGGCCGCAACTGATGGACCTTGGCAAGCTGGGGAAAGCGTTGCCGCTGATCTGCTATGAGGCCGTCTTCCCCCAAGACACACGCGGCACCGACACACGGCCCGATTTCCTGATGCAACTGACCAATGACGCATGGTTCGGGGATTACGCAGGGCCACAACAACATCTGGCACAAGCGCAAATGCGCAGCATCGAACAAGGGTTGCCGATGGTGCGGGCGGCCAACACAGGCGTCTCGGCGATGATCGACCCTTACGGGCGAATCCTACAATCCATCCCGCTCAACCAAGCAGGCTGGATCGACGCAGTGCTGCCAGCGCCGCTCAAACCAACGCTCTACAGTCGCAGCGGAGACCTGCCTCTCGCGGCACTTCTGGTTCTCTGCACAGCAGGGCTTATGCTCTGGGCAAGGCCCCGCGGGTTAACCAAATAGAGATTGACCCTTACCAAGACCCCGCGTACTTCCCTTGCTAACCCGCCACAACGGCTTCCTGACGTGGCGATGCAACATAAATCGGAGCACTTTCATGGCCAGACAGAATTATACCTTCACCTCGGAATCCGTATCCGAGGGACACCCCGACAAAGTATGCGACCGGATTTCGGACGCTGTCCTCGACGCATTTCTGACCGAAGAACCAGAAGCACGGGTCGCGGCAGAGACATTCGCAACCACCAACCGCGTGGTCATCGGGGGCGAAGTGGGGCTGTCTGACAAAGACAAACTGCACGACTACATGGGCCGGATCGAGGCGATCGCACGGGCCTGCATCAAAGACATCGGGTACGAACAAGACAAATTCCACCACGCGACCTGCGAAATTACAAACCTGCTGCACGAACAATCGGCACATATCGCGCAAGGGGTCGACGCGGCTGATAACAAAGACGAAGGGGCAGGCGACCAAGGGATCATGTTCGGCTACGCGACCAATGAAACCGAAGCACTGATGCCCGCGCCGATCCAATACGCGCATGCAATCCTGCGGCGCTTGGCCGAGGCCCGCAAAGACGGGTCAGAGCCAACACTGCGTCCTGATGCCAAAAGCCAGCTTTCAGTTCGGTACGAAAACGGGATGCCCGTCGGCGTGTCCTCCATCGTTCTGTCCACACAGCACGCGGACGAGGCACAAACCAGCGACGACATCCGCATGATCGTAGAACCCTACATCCGCGAAGTGCTGCCCTCCGGCTGGATCGACGAGAAAACGGAATGGTGGGTCAACCCGACAGGCACCTTCGTGATCGGCGGACCAGACGGAGACGCTGGCCTCACAGGGCGCAAGATCATCGTCGACACCTACGGCGGAGCAGCGCCCCACGGCGGCGGCGCGTTCTCGGGCAAAGACCCGACAAAAGTGGACCGCTCGGCGGCTTATGTGGCGCGCTATCTGGCGAAAAACGTGGTGGCAGCAGGGATGGCCGACAAATGCACCATCCAGCTCAGCTACGCGATCGGGGTGGCCAAGCCGCTGTCGATCTACGCGAACACGCATGACACCGGCGAAGTCGACAACGTGGCGATTGAAAAAGCAATCGAACAGGTCATGGACCTGACACCACGGGGCATCCGGCAACATCTGGGCATGAACAAACCCATCTACGCACGCACAGCAGCCTACGGGCACTTCGGGCGGGCACCGGACGCAGACGGCGGGTTCTCATGGGAAAAAACCGATCTGGTGGATGCACTGAA
>CAZWSE010000077.1:0-16120 GCA_964636575.1 uncultured Sulfitobacter sp.
TCCAATTCTTCGTCCCACGCAGGCGAGGCAATGGAATACGCGCGCAGCAGTGGTTTGCCGTTGTCGCCCATAAGCCCGATCATCACAAATTCACCCGAGCGGAACCGAAGAGACTGCGGGCGCGTGACACGGAACGAAAACAACCGGTCCGTCCAATGGGTTACCGCTGTGACCGTTTGCGCATCGGGCAGGGTGGGCACGGGCGGCGTGTTTGGCTTTGTGTCGGGCACGAAATGGGTCTCACTCATTGTCAGCATTCTATGCGCGTTTTTCCACGCATAGCCTTCCTAAGATATGATGTATGTCAATGTAAGGGGGGCAAGGTGCCTTGGCTTAACTTGCGGACTGGCGGTCGCGCAGGCGGGCTTGGTAATCATGCTCTTGCCAGTTTGATCGGAAAAGCCAGTCTGATTGTGGTTGACGCGCCGCAAGATCGTCGTCGATCTCGACCTCATCAAACCCGGCCCGCCGCGCCATCGCGTATTGATCCGAAAGCACATGTCCTTTCGCCCGCAGCGTCCCTGTGAACCCCCGCAAGCGCAACTGTCGCGCAATTGTAAACCCGCGCCCATCTGCCGAAGTGGGGAAATCGATGCGTATCATTTCCAACTTGGGGTTCAGATTGACGGAGTGCGGATCGGCATCCGATCCCAAGTCCAGCGCGCAAAGATCATTGGCGGCCTCTGTGCAGAATCCTTTGTCCCATGTGTCGGGCGCAAAGCCTGTGTCTGTGACGATAACGCTCATGGCTGGCCTTTTGCTTGAGTATTTGTGGAAACGTGAATGGGGTTTTGGGGTGTTGTGCCTAAATGCAACCCGCATTCGGTTTTTGTGGAGCCGCGCCAACGTCCGGCCCTTGGGTCTTCGTCGGGGGCTGTCGGGGTGGTGCAGGGCGCGCATCCGATGGATCTGTACCCTTGATCCACAAGCGGATGGCGCGGCAGGCCGTGATCGCTGATGTAGCGTTGTGTTTGCGCGCTATCCCAGCGGGCCAATGGGTTGATCTTGATCCGTCGGCCATTGTCTTTTTCAAACAAAGGCAGATGAGCGCGTTGCCCACCCTGCACCTGTTTGCGGCCCGTGATCCAGCCGCCGAAGTCCTGCAAGGCGCGTTCAAGCGGCTCTGTTTTGCGCAGGCTACAGCAGGCGTCCGGATCGAACTTGTGCAAGATCCCATCAACGTCCTTTTCCAGCAAGGTCGCGCGGGCGGGTTTGATGACCCTTACGTCTGACAGCCCCAAAGCCTGTGCCACATCTTTTTGATAGCGCAGTGTTTGGTCAAACAGCATTTCGGTGTCGATGAACAGTACAGGCGTTGCGCGATCAATCTGGCTGATCATGTGCAGCAAGACCACGCTTTCCGCGCCGAAGCTGCTGACCAGTGCAACGGGCCCAATCTCCAGATCGCTGAGCGCGTGTTTCAGCACCGTTTGCGCCTCGCTTTTGCGGTGCAACAGGTTGCGACGGTCTGCAAGCTCCTTAAGCGGCATCTGCTTTGACCTCCGGATAAAGTGCGGCTTTGAAAGGTGCGGCCCCAAGCCGTTTGTAGGTTTGCAAAAATGTCTCTGACGGGTCTTCGCGAATGTCGAGGTAGGCGTAGACCAGCCGTTCAATGGCGGGAATGATGTCCTCGGCTGAAAACCCCGGCCCTGCGCGTTCGCCAAGGGCCGCGTCTTCTGACCCATCGCCGCCGAGCGTGATCTGATAGCTTTCAACGCCTGCACGATCGAGCCCCAGTATCCCGATGTGGCCCACGTGATGGTGCCCGCAGGCATTGATGCAGCCAGAAATCTTGATCTTCAGCGGCCCGACGTCGTGTTCCAGTTTGAGCGCGTCAAAGCGGGTCGCGATCTGTTGTGCAATCGGGATAGAGCGGGCGGTCGCAAGCGCGCAATAATCCATGCCGGGGCAGGCGATGATGTCTGAGATCAACCCTATGTTGGCGGTGGCCAAGCCAGCAGTTTTCAGCGCGGCATGAAGCGCAGGTAAGTCTGATACATGGACATGCGGCAGGATCACGTTCTGCTCATGGCTGATGCGCAGCTCGTCATGGCTGTAGGTTTTGGCAAGGTCGGCCATGACACGCATCTGAGCGCTCGTGGCATCGCCCGGCGTCGCCCCGTGGGCTTTGAGGCTGATGGAGACGATCTTGTAGCCCGTCGCGCGGTGATCCGACAGGTTGGTGTCAGCCCAGGACCGAAAGACCGGATCAGCGTCATAGGCAGCCAAATAGGCGGCATCGGAAGCCGTTTTGAACACAGGCGCTGCGAATTGTGCCCGAATGGCCGCCAGCATGGTTTGATCCACACCACTGAACAGGGGAAGCAGTTTTGCAAAGCGGTCGTTCACCAGATCGCGGATGGTGTCGATGCCGTTTTCATGGACTGTGATTTTGATCCTTGCCTTGTATTTGTTGTCGCGCCGACCAAGCAGGTTGTAGACCGAAACGATGGCTTCCAAGTAAGGCAGAAGGTGATCTTCGGGCAGGAAATCGTTCAGCACTTTGCCGATCATGGGGGTGCGCCCCAGACCGCCGCCGACAATGACTTCGTATCCCTTTTGATCGCCACGGCGCAGCATGCGCAGCCCGATATCATGGGCTTTGGTCACGGCGCGGTCGATTTCAGAGCCGGTCACCGCCACTTTGAATTTACGCGGCAGGAATTGGAACTCGGGATGGTCTGTGGACCATTGCCGGATCAGCTCAGCCACAGGGCGCGGATCATCAATTTCATCTGCCGCAGCACCTGCAAAATGGTCGGCGGTGACGTTGCGGATTGTGTTGCCTGAGGTCTGGATGGCATGCATCTCAACCTCTGCCAGCGCATCGAGCATATCAGGCACATCGCGCAATTCCGGCCAGTTGTACTGAATGTTCTGGCGCGTTGTGAAGTGGCCGTAGCCTTTATCCCAACGGTCCGCGATATCGGCCAGTTTGTGCATTTGGCGGCTGTTCAGAGTGCCGTAGGGGATTGCCACCCGCAGCATGTAAGCGTGCAGTTGCAGATATAGCCCGTTCATCAGCCGCAAGGGTTTGAATTCGTCTTCGGTCAAAGCGCCCGAGATGCGACGTTCGACCTGATCGCGGAACTGGGCGTTGCGCGTGGCCAGAAAATCTTTGTCGAAGGTGGAATAGCTATACATGAGAGGTCTCCTGCTTGCCGTGGGCGTAGTTCGACGGGCCTGTGCGGCGGAAGTCTTCGCGGAAATGGGTCGGTTGCGGGCCGTCATCGGTGATTTTCACTTCGGCCAGATAAACCCCGACGACTTCATCAGCGCGGGCCGTGGCGTCGATGACGCGCAGTTGTGCGTCGGCTTCGTCTGTCAGGACTGCTGCATCAGATAAGGCGCGCGTCCAGCCATCTTTTTCCGTGAGGTAGACCACATCACCTTCCAGCAAGGCATTGGCGGTCAGGACCGAAGGGGCGAAAGACTTGGGCATTATGCGCGCTCCTGTAGGGGTAGTGTGGCGTTCAATGCTTCGCGTGGGGCGAGGCCGTAGAATGTAAGGGCAGGCCCTGCCATTTGGGCGGTGGCCAGATCGTCAGGCAGGGTGGCAAGCGTGCTTTCCAAGATGCGCTGATCTGGACGGGATGCGTTTTCGATCACGGTCACGGGCGTGGCGCGGTCCGCACCATGCATCAGCAGACGGCCTTGGATAAAGCGGGCGGACTTTTTGCCCATATAGATCGCCGCTACTTCGCCCGTGCGCGCCAGTGCGGCCCAATCGTGATCGGCAAAGCCTTTCATGTCGTGACCTGTCAGGAACCGGACAGATGAGTTGCGGTTGCGCTTGGTCAGGCTTTGACCAATGGCGGCAACGGCGGCTGAGGCAGAGGTGATGCCGGGAACAATGGACCAAGCCGCACCGGCGGCGTCACAGGCATCAATCTCTTCATCGAGCCGTCCAAAGACGGTTGCATCGCCGGATTTGAGGCGCACGACTTGGGCGCCGGCTGTGACGTGTTTCACAATCAAGGCGTTGATGTCGGTTTGCGACATGGATGGGCCAAAGCCTTCTTTGCCTGCATCAAGCATCAGGGCTTCGCGACGGGCGAGTTCCAGTATGGGCTGGCTGATCAGGCGGTCGTAAATGACCACATCAGCCTCGTCCAAGGCGCGGCGCGCTTTCATAGTCAAAAGGTCAGGGTCACCGGGGCCTGCGCCGACGAAGTGTACGTGCCCTTCGCGGGCTTTGTGGGTGAGGTGCGATGCGAGTTGATCATGCAGGGCCGCTTTGACAGCGGCCTCGCCGTTTGGAACCGCTGCGGGGCCGGACTTGAAGTAAAATTCACGCCAGAAATCGCGGCGGGCGCGGCCCATGGGCAGGGCATCGGCCATTTTGCGAAAGCCTTTGCCAATGCGCGCCAAAGTGCCGAGTGTATTGGGCAGCTTGGCCTCAAGATCCGCTTTGATCGCGCGGGCGAGAACAGGGGCCGCGCCTTCGGTGCCGATCGCGATCGTGACAGGGTCACGGTCCACAATAGCGGGGGTGATGAACTGGCTGTCGCCCAGATTGTCGACGATATTGACGAGCGCACCGTCTGCATGTGCGATTCCCGCGGTGCGGGCGTCTTCTGCTTCGTCTTCGGTGGCGGCGTAGAAAAGCGAGGCGCAGAGCGTGTCGCCCGGCTCCATCGCCCGTGTGATCAGGGTCAGCTTGCCGGACTTGGCCCAGTTTTCAATCTCAGGGGCAGCGCTGGGGGTTATGACCGTCAGCTTGGCTTCGGTCTTCAGCAACAAACGCAATTTGGCCAGCGCGGCTTCACCACCGCCTGACAAAACGATCCGACGTCCGGCGACTGCGAGGAAGATTGGGAAATGTTGCATGGGCGTGGTTTCCTGTAATTACCATCCCAATATAGAATTTTGTTCTTTCAAATTGCTACTACCCGATGATAACAAGAACGTATGTCCTGAATGATCTGGCTATCGGAACAGACGGGTCGCTTTTAGAGGATACGCGGAATGTCTGTTCGAATTGATGATACGGATCGGAAAATTTTGGCCGAGCTGCAGCGCGACGCCAGCCAGTCTTTGGACGAAATCGCCAACAAAATCGGGTCTTCAAAGACTCCCGTTTGGAACAGGATTCGCAAACTGCGAGAAGCTGGCGTGATCGGGCAACAGACTGTTGTCCTAGATGCGGATGCGCTTGGGTTTGAGGCCTGTTTTTTTGTTCTGATCCGAACGTCCGAGCATGACGCGGACTGGCAGGCTGCATTTTTGAAAGCCTTGCAAGATCGGGCAGAAGTTCAAGAAGCGCATCGTCTCGCCGGAGACATTGACTATATCCTTAAGGTTCGTGTGTCGAATGCCAGAGCCTACGATGTGTTTTATCAGGCGCTGATCTCAGAGGTGAAAGTGCACAACGTGACAGCTTTGCTGTCCATGGAAGAGATCAAATCCACAACAATGCTGCCGCTTTAGACCAACGCAAATTGAGCGCTGACGCGCATTCTATTTTGATCGCACAGTCCCTGTGCGACAGCCTCCGGCGGGGATTTGTTTGGAACAAAGAAGGGATGTCTATCAAAGCTCTACCATGAGCCGTGTGAGCCCGTGGAAGTGATAGCTGTCTGCATAGTTCGGTTGTTCTGACAGCTTCAGGTTTGGGCAGCGTTCGAAGAGTTTTCTTAAGCCGATTTGAAGTTCCAGGCGTGCCAGTGGTGCGCCGACGCAGAAATGTGCCCCGGCACCGAGGCTTGTATGTGTTTGCACTGCGCGTGTTGGATCGAACCTGTTTGGATCAGCCCATCTTGCGGGGTCTCTGTTTGCGGCGGCGAGCATCAGTGCGACTTCGTCACCTGTTTGAAAGGTGTGACCGAATACTTCACAGGGTTCTTGCGCGATCCTCGTGAACATATGCAGCGGTGGGTCAAACCTGAGAAGTTCTTCAACTGTTTGTGCTATTTTGTCAGGTTCAAGATGGGCTTTGTCTGTGCCGTGCCCGATCAAACAGCGTACAGCGTTTCCAAGGCTGTGGACTGTCGCTTCATGTCCTGCATTCAAGAGCAGCACGCATGTGCCGATAAGTTCGTCCTTTGAGAGTTTGTCGCTGTCTTCGTGTGTGAGAAGATGGCTTATAAGGTCATTGCCTGGTGAATTGCGCTTTTGATCGAGTGTTTCAATCAAGAACTCTGTGAAGTCTTTGGCGGCCCTGTTGGCGGCCTCTTCGGTGTCGCGTGTGCGTCCAGCCTGATACATCGCAACCATTGTGTTCGACCACCTGAGCAAGTCAGGAGCCCGTGTTTCATCGACCCCAAGAAGCCGCGCGATGATCGTGACGGGTAAAATGGTGCAATAGGCCTTCAGCAGGTCGAAAGGGCCATTTGGGAAATCATCGATGAGCGTGTCGCACAGAGTTTCGATCTTTGGCCCGAGCCCGTCGATGCGACGCGATGTGAAGGCCCTTAGAACCTGACTGCGCAATCTTTTGTGTTGAGCGCCATCATGTTCAAGCATTGAGTGTTGTTCGATACGCTGGAAATCACGCAAGTGAATTGGTATCTGCGTGTCCGCTTGCGCCGGCTTTTGTCGTCCGAACCTGTGGTCTTTGAGCAGCGCATTGACGGCCTCGTACCCCATTGCAGCAGGCATTTTGTAATCAGCCCAATAGACCAGATCGCCTTGCTGTCTTGATGTATCGTAAAAGGGGTAAGGGTTTTGAACAAAGTCTGGATCGGTTGGAGATTGATCTACGGGTTTCATGTCCCCATCAAGTCCTACTCCCTGCTTCTGTTCAAGAGGGATCAGTTCATCACAGTTGGTCGCTTTGCATGTCGCCGGAGCCTCCGGCGGGGATTTATTTGGAACAAAGAAGGCTTAGGATGCTTCAAGCGCTTTGATGATGGGCGAAAAGTCAGCTGCCTTGAGGCTGGCGCCACCGACGAGCGCGCCATCCACATTCGCCACGCTAAAGATCTGTGCAGCATTGTCCGGTTTGACCGAGCCACCGTAGAGAAGCCGTATCCCACTGCCGATGTCGTCACCGAAGCGACGTGTCATGCGGGCGCGCAAGAAGTCATGGACTTCTGTGATTTGATCAAGTGTCGGGATCAGGCCTGTTCCAATCGCCCAGATCGGCTCGTAGGCCAGAACCAGATTGTCCGCAGTCGCGCCGTCCGGAATTGATCCAGACAGTTGGCCGGCCAGAATATCGAGCGTATTGTCAGCCTCGCGTTGGCTTAAACTTTCGCCAATACACAGCACGACTGTCAGCCCCGCAGCCCAACCAGCTTGGGTTTTGGCCCGGATATCATCGTTGCGTTCATCATGATCCTCGCGCCGCTCAGAGTGTCCCGTTATCACGAAGCTGGCGCCTGCGTCTTCGAGCATGGTCGCTGAGATATCGCCGGTATGTGCGCCAGCCTGCATGGGATGGCAGTCTTGGCCGCCGATCTGCACAGGGGATCCAGATGCCAAAGCAGCCGCTTTTGCGACCAGTGTGGCAGGCGGGCAGATCAAGATATCTGTGTCGGATGAGGTGTGACCAGAGATGAGCGCTTCCAGCTGATCCAGATCAGCCTTCAGTCCATTCATTTTCCAATTGCCTGCTGCCAGTTTGCGTCGCATGCCCGATCATCCTTTTGCCTCGTCCTTGCGCTTTAGCAGTGCATGGAAAATGAGGCAATCTTTTGGAAATTAATCAGTTTTCCGCAAATTTGATCGATTCCCCACAGCCGCAGGCTTCGGTCACGTTGGGATTGTTGAATTTGAACCCGGATTCGAGAAGGCTGGTTTCGTAGTCAATTTCCGTGCCGAACAGGAACATTTGCGCCATCGGGGCGATCATGACCCGCGCGCCATCCGTCTCAACAACTTCGTCGTTGGGGTCTACGTCTGTCACATAGTCCATCGTGTATTCCATGCCCGCGCAGCCGCCCTTTTTGACGCCAATCCGCAGCCCCGAATGGCCCGCAGAGGCCATGAGTTTCGCGATTTGAGCCGCCGCTTTGGGCGTGATGCTGACCGCTTGTTTGCCTGGAATACCGAACATTAAAATAGGCTCCTTCAAAGCCAACTTAAGGGGCGCCGCTGATTGGCTCAAGTGGGGCAGCGCAATTAGTGGATCGTTGTGCCTGCACCACCGAACCCCGCATTACATAAATCCAAGTTCCAACCGGGCTTCATCGGACATCATGTCCATACCCCACGGTGGTTCCCAGATAAGGTCCACATCCACATGTTTGATGCCAGGCAGGGGCTCAATCGCCTCAGCAACCCAACCGGGCATTTCGCCAGCCACAGGACAGCCAGGGGCGGTCAAAGACATCAGCACCTTCACTTCGTTCTGATCGTTGATGTCAATTGTATAGACCAGACCCAATTCGTAGATGTTAACGGGGATCTCAGGGTCATAAACCGACCGGCAGGCTTCGACCACTTGCTCGTAAAGCGGGTGGTCTGTGGACGAGGGGGCGATCAGGGGGGCGCCTTCCAAAGGTTCGTTGCTGTCGGACATGGTGTGATCTCTTGATAAGTTCCTGAGTGTTTATATAGGGATTGTGGTCTCACAGGTCCAGAGGCGGACACCCCTTTACCCTTTTTCAAATACTCAAAACCCAAAGAGCGCGCGCATCAGGTGACGCTGACCATTTAATCGCCTAAGCTGGAATGCATGACACGCGATGAATTCAATACCTTTTGCGGCAGTTTGACCGCCACCAACCATGTGGTTCAATGGGGCAATGCGGATGTCTGGAAACTGGGGGGTAAGGTCTTTGCTTTATGCGGGTGGAACGACGGCGCGCCTGCATTCACGTTCAAAGTGACGCCTTTGGCGTTTGAGATTTTGCCCGATCAGCCCGGCATCCGGCCCGCCCCGTATTTGGCGTCCCGCGGGATGAAATGGGTGCAGGTCTATGATCCCAAGGGCATGTCCGATGACAGTCTGCGCGACCATATCGTCGCCAGCTACGATATGATTAGGGATAAACTTACCAAAAAGCTGCGGGCGGAGTTGGGCGTTTAGAGATCGGTCAATCTGGGTTTCAAAAGCGCCACAGCCTCGCGCACCTGATCGCTGATCGGTCCGTGACGTGGGGCATCGGCCAGCGTGGTGAACCAATGATCCGGCGGGTTGCGTCCCCGTGAATTGCCTTCAAACCTTAGCTCTCGCAATACTGTCTCAGCTCGTGGGGGCAATGTGTTTGGAATATCCTGCCCGCACAATATCCCCCAGACGCCCGTCCATAACCGTCCAACCGACCAAGGGTTGTATCCACCGCCGCCCAGCACCAGCAATCGTGGCGCAAGGCCCATTAGGCCTTGCAACATCCCCCAATGGGCTTGGTTCGAAAGCTTCAATCTCGATTGGGGGTCTTCCTCGACAGCATCTGCACCGCATTGCAAAACAATAGCTTCAGGCTTGAAGGCCACGACAGCGGGCAAGACAAGCTGATCTTGTGCAAAATGCAGATCATCATCACATGCACCGGTGGGCAGGGGCAAATTGAACGCCCGCCCGCCGCCGGTTTGGTCCAGACCGCCTGTGCGTGGCCAAATCCCGTCTTGATGGGTTGAGATCATCAAGATGTCCGGATCACCTTTGAATCCATGCTCGACCCCATCGGGATGATGGGCGTCAATGTCGATATAGGCGATCCGTTTCACCCCGTTTCGACGCAAGGACAGCATCGCCAGAACGGGATCGTTCAAATAGCAAAACCCGTTGGCGCGATCCGGCATGCCATGGTGCGTGCCGCCTGCAGGGTTATAAACGACGCCACCGTCTTTCAGCAATTCACCGGCCAGAATAGACCCACCCGCTGCGGTCGCAGGGCGGCGGAATATCTCTGGGAAGACCGGATTGGCCGGCGTGCCGATATGGTAGGTGCGCCGCACTTCGTCTGAAACCTCTTGCGCGGCCTCTGCGGCTTGTAAGGCGTCAATATAGTCGGGCCTATGCCAAGCGTGAAGTGCAGCAGGCTTGGCGCGGGGGGATTGGATGTATTGATCGTCCGGCAACCATCCAAGTGCACGGCTTAAATCCATCACGGTAGAGACCCTTGGAACCCGCAAGGGATGCCACGCACCATAGGTCGAGGCGCGGTAGATTTCGGAACCGATGAACAGGGGCTTGGGCAACATCCCCCTCAGGTAGAGCGGTGACACCAGAAGGGCAATCCTCACGCATGCAGCGCGTCTTGGATCATTTCCGTCTTGGCGCGACCGCGTGGCAGGGCTAAAGGAACGCCATGACAAAGCGTTTTTCATATGCGGTGACCGCCACGGATGGCAAAGCCCGGACCGGGGTTATCAGCAGCCCGCGCGGGCGTATTCGCACACCGGCCTTTATGCCTGTTGGAACGGCCGCGACTGTCAAAGCGATGATGCCAGACAGCGTGGCCTCGACCGGTGCGGATATTCTGCTTGGCAATACCTACCACCTGATGCTGCGCCCAACTGCCGAGCGGATAGCCAACCTTGGCGGGCTGCATAAGTTTATGAACTGGGACAAGCCGATCTTGACGGATTCAGGTGGCTTTCAGGTGATGAGCCTCGCTGACCTGCGCAAGCTCACCGAAAAAGGGGTCACGTTCAAATCCCACATCGACGGGTCCAAGCATGAACTCACGCCTGAGCGGTCAATGGAAATCCAGAAGCTTTTGGGGTCTGACATAGTGATGTGTTTCGACGAATGTCCGGCCTTGCCCGCAGATCGCGCCCGTATTGAAGAAAGTATGAAACTGTCGATGCGCTGGGCGCAACGCAGCCGCGATGCTTTTGGGGATCGGCCCGGATATGCATTGTTCGGTATCCAGCAAGGCGGACTGGAAGAGGATTTTCGCGCGGAATCGGCCGCAGCCCTGACCGAAATCGGGTTTGAGGGGTATGCCATCGGCGGTCTGGCTGTCGGTGAAGGGCAAGAGGCGATGTTTGGCTGTCTTGACTATGCACCCGATCAACTGCCCGTAGACAAACCCCGCTATCTGATGGGGGTCGGCAAGCCGGATGACATCGTGGGCGCCGTGGCGCGTGGTGTTGATATGATGGACTGTGTGCTGCCGTCGCGGTCGGGCCGCACAGGGCAGGTGTTTACGCGGGCAGGGGTTCTCAACATCAAGAACGCGCGGCACATGGATGACCCGCGTCCTTTGGATGAGAATTGCACCTGTCCTGCCTGCCGAAACTACAGCCGCGCCTATTTGCACCATGTGTTCCGCAGCCAAGAGATCATCAGCTCAATGCTGCTGACATGGCACAACTTGCAGTACTATCAGGACATCATGCAGGGCATGCGCGATGCGATATCAGGGGGCACATTTGCCGCGTGGCAGGCGGATTTTCATGGCACCCGCGCGCAGGGCGATATAGACCCGCTTTAAGGGCGGATCGTTTCGCGCAAGTATAGGATGTTGCCAGCACCGTCTGATGTGGTGATTTCGACCAAATGCTTGTTCTGATACTCACCCGCTTTGGTGATATATTCGATCTCATAGGAACTGCGCTTGCCTTTGAAGCGGTCGAGATGTCCAGAAGCACAGGTGGCGGTGAACTTTTGCAGCACAAGTCCTTTGCGTTTGCGCGGTTTGCCGACATAGGCCAGGTCTTGAACGCGACCGTTTTTGCAATAGGCGCTCATCATCTTGACCATTTGGGTAGGGCTGTAACCCTCAACCACAAACACGCCGGACACTTCAGGCGAACCACGCTTCATTGAAAACCCGAAGGCTTGCAGCCCGGCACTTGCGCTGGTGGACATGATAATTGTGGCTGCAACGGCCAGAACAACTGGTTTCATCATCTAAACTTCTCCTGTGGTGATAAAGAAAAAGCGGCAGACAGAATGTGCCTACCGCTTCTAGAGACCCTAAGGGGGGGAAAGGGGTCTTAAATTTATGCTTCAACGAAACCGAAGGCTTCACGATCGGCCTTGAGCTCTTCAAGACGCTCTTCGGAGCTTTGTTTGCTGAATGTGCGACCGCGCAGGCCGTTGAACAGAACCGCAGACAGGCACCCAAAGACAACCGCAGGGCCGACAGCGAAGATGTAGACGTTCAAGCCGCTCATCATAAAGGCCCAGAATACGATGAAGATCGAGGTTGCTGGCAAAAGGTTGCGCAGGGAATAGAAAGTCAAAAGCATCGGAGAGGTCAAAACCAGCGCCGCGGCGGTTGCCATCATGAAGGAGCTATCAGACGAGGCAAAAGGCAGCAGGTCGATTACTTTGATTTCAGGTGTCATGTCAGTCGTTCCCTTTTCAGAAGCACCAGTTCTTGATGCGTTGAAACCGTTATCAGGGTGACTTGCGGCGGAAATGGGGCAGGCTTCGGGTCTTTTCAGGTCTTGAGTGTGAAATAGTCATGAATGGGCAAAGTTTCGCGCACTGTGGCGTTTGTGCATAGGATCAGGCGATCCTGCGTTCGGGTTTCAGGCTTGTTTCCTCATAGCCTTGCGCCCGCTCGATACGCCACACCAGCCCAATCGCGACATGCGCACGTGACATCTTTGCTATTTTCACCAAATTCCCCAGATTTGGCGTCTTGCATGGCCTCTTGGGCAAGGGCATTGTGCGCGTCAATCAAACGGCGCGGTTGAAATGCAGGTGTCTTCGCCCCATTTCAAGAAGCTAAGACCGGAGATGTCCGAGCGTTGCCTAGACTTAGGGACCAGTGATGTCTTGCCAATAAAAGGATAGAGCATGAAAGACCCACTCAATTCGTCCTACCCGGTATTGCCTTTGCGCGATATTGTGGTGTTCCCGCATATGATCGTGCCCTTGTTTGTCGGTCGCGACAAATCCGTGCGCGCCCTCGAAGAGGTAATGCAGGACGACAAACAGATATTGCTGGCCGCCCAGATCGACCCTTCGATTGATGACCCGACCAGCGACGGCATCTTTAAGGCCGGTGTGTTGGCCAATGTACTGCAATTGCTGAAACTGCCCGATGGCACTGTTAAAGTGCTCGTCGAAGGTCAGGCCCGTGTGCGGATTACGGACTACCTAGAGAACGACAGCTTCTTTGAAGCCCGCGCGCAGTATTTGACCGAAATGCCAGGCGATATGGCCACGACCAACGCCCTTGTGCGCTCCGTCGCAGAAGAATTCGCCCGTTACGCCAAAGTCAAAAAGAACGTCCCCGAAGAGGCCCTGACAGCCGTTGAAGAAAGCGACGATCCTGCAAAGCTTGCGGATCTGGTCGCTGGTCACCTTGGTATTGAGGTGGAACAAAAGCAGGAATTGCTGGAAACGCTGTCTGTCTCTGAACGTCTTGAGAAAGTCTACGGCCTGATGCAGGGCGAGATGTCTGTCTTGCAGGTCGAGAAAAAGATCAAGACCCGCGTGAAGTCCCAGATGGAACGGACACAGCGTGAATATTACCTGAATGAGCAGATGAAAGCCATTCAGCATGAGCTCGGCGATGGCGAGGAAGGTAAGAACGAAGTTACCGAACTCGAAGAAAAGATCGAAGAGACCAAGCTGTCCAAAGAGGCCCGTGAAAAGGTCGATGCGGAGATGAAGAAGCTCAAGAACATGTCGCCCATGTCGGCTGAGGCCACTGTGGTGCGCAATTATCTTGATTGGATGCTGTCTATCCCGTGGGGCGTCAAATCCCGCGTGAAGAAAGACCTTGGCCGCGCTCAGAAGGTTCTGGACGACGATCACTATGGCTTGGACAAGGTTAAAGAACGGATTGTCGAATACCTTGCCGTTCAGCAACGCTCGCAAAAGCTGAAAGGCCCGATCATGTGCCTTGTTGGCCCTCCGGGTGTTGGTAAGACATCGCTTGGCAAATCGGTTGCCAAAGCCACAGGGCGCGAGTTTATCCGCATCTCCCTTGGGGGCGTACGCGATGAAAGCGAAATTCGCGGCCACCGTCGGACTTATATTGGGTCCATGCCGGGTAAGATCATTCAAGCGCTGAAAAAGGCGAAAACCACGAACCCGCTTATCTTGCTCGATGAGATCGACAAGATGGGGCAGGATTTCCGTGGGGACCCCGCATCAGCCATGCTTGAGGTGTTGGACCCGGAACAAAACTCCACTTTCGTGGATCACTATATGGAGGTCGAATATGACCTCTCGAACGTGATGTTTCTGACCACGTCCAACAGCTACAACATGCCGGGGCCGCTTTTGGACCGGATGGAGATCATTCCACTGTCGGGCTACACCGAGGACGAGAAGCGCGAGATCGCCAAACAGCACCTCTTGCCCAAGCAGATCAAGAACCACGGCCTAAAAGCCAAGGAATTCAGCATGGATGACACCGCGCTGAACGAGATCGTGCGCACCTATACCCGCGAGGCCGGTGTTCGGAACCTTGAGCGTGAGATTGGTAAGGTCGCCCGTAAGGCCCTGACCAAGATCATCAAGAAAGAAGCCGATACTGTCGCAGTCACTGCAGACAACATTGATGATTTCCTTGGCGTGAAGAAGTTCCGCTATGGCTTGGCCGAAAAAGAAGACCAAATCGGTGTTGTCACAGGGCTGGCCTATACATCGGTCGGGGGCGAATTGCTTCAGATCGAGGCTTTGCGCTTGCCAGGCAAGGGCCGGATGAAAACAACCGGCAAGCTTGGCGACGTGATGAAGGAAAGCATTGATGCGGCAAGCAGCTATGTGCGGTCAATCAGCCCGCAAATCGGGGTGAAGCCACCAAAGTTCGACAGCCTCGATATCCACGTGCACGTGCCGGACGGGGCAACCCCGAAGGACGGTCCAAGCGCTGGGCTTGCGATGGTGACGTCTATTGTCTCCGTGCTGACGCAGATTCCGGTGCGCAAAGATATCGCCATGACCGGCGAGGTGTCTTTGCGCGGCAACGCGATGCCGATCGGTGGATTGAAAGAAAAACTGCTGGCGGCTTTGCGTGGCGGGATCAAGACCGTTCTTATTCCTGAAGAGAACGAAAAGGACCTGCCCGAGATTCCGGACAATGTGAAAGAGGGCCTGACGATTATTCCGGTCAAACATGTGTCCGAAGTGTTGGAACACGCCTTAGTACGCAAACCCGAAGCAATCGAATGGGACGAAGCCGCAGAAGAAGCGGCCGCCTTGGAAGCCGCTTTGGCGCGCAAAAGCGCAGGCGGTGACGGGGCCACAGCGCATTAAGTAAGATCAGGACTCAATGACGAAAGCCGCTCCTGTGTTCGGGGCGGCTTTTGCTTTTGCAGCCGCGCAAACCACAAAAAAAGACGCCCCCAAAAGGGCGCCTTCATCACACTGCTCGGTGCGATATTCTTATTTGTCGATTGCCATGGCCATCAACAGAACGGCCAAAACTCCAACGAGACCAGCGCCTGTGCTGCTGCCGCTTACGTCCTCTACGATGACGTCTGGTGCAACCACCGGGTCGGCCAGACTGCCCGCAAAGCTGCCTGTCGCAAGTGACATAATGGCCGCAACGGCTAGGAATTTACGCATTTATAGTACCCCATTTGTTATTATGGTCCACATTTTGGGTGGAACACTACATCTGGTCAAGCAGTTCTTGGACATTTCGGTCAAAAGCTGTAGGCTCAGACTATAAATCGCCAAAATGGCATAAAAAATGAGGCAGAACATGGCTACGACAACGCGCAGCAAATACAAAACGACCCCCGCCGCCAAGAAACCGCGGACGAAAACAACTGCGGCTGCTTTGGCGCCTAAGCCGGCTGTCGTGACAGATGTAGAGCTTGGTCCTGAAATGAAGAAGAAAGAGCTGATCGACGCGGTTGTGTCTCGCTCTGGTATCAAGAAGAAAGACGCAAAACCGGTCGTCGAGGCCATGCTCGCTGTTCTTGGCGAAGCCTTGGCAGACAGTCGTGAGCTGAACTTGAAACCCTTTGGCAAGGTCAAAGTGAACCGCACCAAAGAGGTTCCAAACGGCAAGGTCATTATCGCTAAAGTGCGCCAAACCAAACCACCAGCGGCTGGTATGGGTGCTCAAAAGCCTGTCTTGGCAGACATCACCGACTAGACTTTCCGCAATCCAGTTCGGTCGCGAAGCGTGCCCAAAAGGGTGCGCTTTGCCGTTTCTTATCGGTCTTCGAATTAGTTGTAACTTGGGGGCTTGCGCCGCATCGCGAGTTGGGGCAAAAGACGCCCAGTCGGGTGATTAGCTCAGTTGGTAGAGCGCTTCCTTTACACGGAAGATGTCGGGAGTTCGAGCCTCTCATCACCCACCAC
>CAZWSE010000078.1:0-4339 GCA_964636575.1 uncultured Sulfitobacter sp.
CCCAAATCTGCCGCCACGTCGTTTCCACAAACCCTTTTCATTTCAGGCAAGGTAAGGTCGACTGAGCACACACAACACAAGGGGGCCGCATGCAACTTGATCAAGCCATCACCGACCGCAGGTCTATTCGGGGGTTCACCGATCAACCCGTCAGTCAGGACATGCTGCAAGAAATCATCGAACTCGCCAACCGCGCGCCGTCGTCGATGAACACGCAGCCTTGGCACCTGCATGTACTTACAGGTGAGCCGCTGGAACAGGTTCGCAAGGGCAACACCGAACGGATGCTCGGCGGGGTCAAACCGACCCGCGATATCGAAGACTACGCCGAATACGAAGGCGAACACCGCAAGCGGCAAATCGAAATCGCGGTGCAACTGTTCGAGGCCATGGGGATCGAACGCCACGACGCAGAGCGCCGGCAAGATTGGGTCATGCGCGGGTTCCGGCAATTCGACGCGCCTGTGTCGATCGTCGTCTGCTTTGACCGATCCCTGCTTGGCAACACCATCGCGCATTTTGATACAGGGGCGATGACCTACGGGCTGGTGCTGGCCGCTTGGGCGCGCGGGCTTGGCGCTGTCATCAACGGGCAAGGCATCATGCAAAGCCCCGTCGTGCGCGAGGTCGCAGGCATCCCCGAAGATCAGGTGATCCTGACCTGCGTCGCGCTTGGCTGGCCGGACGATGATTTTGTAGCAAACGCGGTGGTGTCACGACGTCGCCCCATCAGCAACACAACGCGGTTTTTAGGGTTCGAGGACACGTAAAGCCCCCTGCCCGCTACTCGCAGATGTTCTCTTTGATGAAACAGTTGTCCCCGATGCAGCCATTCCAGCCTTCGGCTTTGGCCGCTTGGGACTTTTCGCCAAAGGCACCGTCCACAGCTTCAACCGATTTGATCTTGTCCAGCCGGTAAATGCGCTTGGATTCGTAATCGCGCCCTTTGGTACAGCCCCGACTTTGCCAGCCGTGGATATAAAGCTTGCCGTTGTTGCCAATCGCCAGTTGATGCACATCGACAATGCGCGGTTCGCAGCCCTTGCTGGCGTCTTTGTCGTAGACCAGCTCAATCACACCACCGGTTTGGGCGGCCTCACACAGCAGGGCCTCGGTTTCGGATTGGGCAAAGACAGGCATAGCGGCGCAAGCCACGGTCAAAGCCATAAGGGAACGGGTCAACATGGGGGAACACTCCTTTAACATCGCAGATGTGTTAACGCGAAGCGCAGCCCGACGTCCAGCAGATGTTACCGCATGGCCTAGCCCTTAGCGGTGTTCATGGCCTCAAGAAACTGGCCCACATCTTCCAGCGAATTGTAGTGACTGAACGACACCCGCACGCAGGCGTCGATCCCCAGCGGGGTCAGCACATTGCCGCAATAATGATCGTTCAACCGGATATGGGTGCGCACACCGTGGTCGCGCAAATGGGTCACCAGATCAGCGGCGGGCATCCCGTCAAGCGTCAGGCTGATGACGCCTTCGCGGTTCGGATTGTCCAAGCCACCGATCACCTGCACACCTTCAATATCGGCCAAGCCGCGATGGTTTCCAGTGCCCTTGATCATCGCATGGCACAGCGCCTGTTCCTGATCATGAATGGCAGCGCCTGCGGCCTCAATGCGCGCACGGCGGTCGGTGGCATCCGACACCTCGCCACCCAGCCAATCAAAGTAGTCGATCACATCGGAAAACGTGGCATAGCTGCCCGCATCACGGGTGCCCTGTTCCCAGTTGGTCTCGGCCCCGCCGATCACGGTTTCCTTGGTGGCCGCGGTCAGACGGTCCGACGCCCAGCCAATGCCGTAGCCATGCCGCGAGAACACTTTGTAAGGCGACACCGCGAAGCCATCGATGCCGTAGGCCGCGATATCAATCTGGCCGTGGCTGGCGTGTTGGATACCATCAACAATGATAAAACACGCGGGCGCGATGGCGCGAATGGCAGCCGCGATTTCGGCCACATCAACAGAAATGCCCGTCACGGGCGAGGTTTGAACAATGCTCGCCACACGCAGATCAGGCGTGATGTGCGGGCGGTAGTCATCGACAGTCACAGTGCCGGTCACATCATCATGGGTCGCCAGCAGATGCGGCCTGCCGGTCACTTCGGCCCAACGGTGCATCGCACTGCGTGACGCGGGATGTTCCAAGGTCGATCCAAGCATCGTCCCCCCCTCCCCCGCGGCCAAGGCAGCGGTGCGGATCAGGCGAAACAAAACTTCGGTGCCGGTCTCGCCCACGAAAACCTGACCCCCCGGCGCATTAAAGAACAACGCGGCATCCGCTTTGCCCTTGGCAATCGCGGCCATCAACGCCTTGGACGCCGGATTGTCACGCCCTTGGTTGTCGGGATAGGCGGCATAAGCGCCCGAGGTTTCAACCACCGACTTCAACGTCAGCGCCCCGCCCGCATTTTCAAAAAACACACGCGGGCCTTCAAAAGGGCAGCTGTCGATATGGGCAAACCGGTCACGAATTGCGGTCAAAAGCGCAGGGTTGGAATGGATCATCGGGGGTGTTCCGTTTCACATCTTAAGGGGCATCAATCAGGTGTTTGGTCAGGTCGGTAAAGCGCACATCCGCTTGCGTCAATGACAAGGCCGCATCTTGGATCGCTTTGGCACGCGCCTGCCCGACAACAGGGGCCGCCAACGCCATATATTTCGCGCAGATCTCGGCACGGTCAAAGGGACGCTCCGGCCCGCCGCGTGCATGGGTGTCACCGCTTTCAAGCACCGTTCCATCGGTCAAGGTCACCGCAACATCGGCCCAGCGACCAATCGGATAGCGGGCTTCGTGCTGCGCGGTCTCAACGCAGCGGGTCTTGGCAACAAGGCCAGCGACCACCGGATCAGACAGCCCCTCGCCCGAGATATGTTGCAGCCCGATTTCGCCGTAAGCCGCCATAGCCGCGACTGAGAACGCCATCGAATATTGTGCCTGCGACGTGGTGTCTGGCATGGTCTGAAACAGCTGCACCGCATTATGAAAACTGCGGATCTCGATGCCTGCAATTTGGCCTGCGTCAAAGCCATGCGCCAAGCGTAATTCGCGCACCGCATCAATCGCAGCATGGGCCCAGCGACAGATCGGATAGGGCTTCACATATTGATGCTCCATCTGCCAGAACTGACCCAGATCGGCCCAATGCGGGGCAGCGTCCTGTGCCTCGACCGTCAGCGCAGGGGCACCGGTGAACCCCATGCCCGCCATGACAGCCGCAGACACCCCGATCAACGCGCCCATCCCCGACCCGTCATGCAGCATCGTCGGATTTGCAATCTCGCGCATCATCTGGCTGCGGGGCCCGTGGTATTCGGCAATCCCCCAGGCATGGCGCAACTGGTCAGGGGTCAGGCCCATGAGACGGGCGGCAATAACCGCAACGCCAAGCCCGTTCCACGCGCCCGATGTATGATAATCGTCAACCGTATGATGCAGCGCAATACCCGCCCTGCCCCCGACTTCGTAGCTGGCAACAAGGGCAGCCAAAGCATCGCGGCCGGACAGATCATCCAGCCCATGCGCCAGCGCGGCCAAGGCCGGAACCACAGCCACACCGATATGACCCTTGGTCGGATTGTAGCCATCATGGGCATCCAGATTGTCAATCTGTGTGGCCGCCGCAAAGGCCGCCCCTGCCCTGCTGGCAATCCGCCCGTCAAACAAAATGGGGGCCTGATCGGAAGGGTCCGCAGCGCCATACAATCGCAAGGTAGCATCACGGGCCAAAACGCCTGCCTCCATCGGCTGGGCAGCAATGCACACACCCAAGGTATCCAGCAACATCTCGGCACCGGCATCCAAGGTGCGGGCGGGAATATCATCCGGCCCGACATCCAATGAAAACGACACAGCGCGGTGCAACGTGGCCGGATCAAGGGGGGGAACAGACATGGGACAGGCTCCTGCAGGGGTCGGCCAGATCATGGCCTTGGAGTTTACTCTTGCCAAATCGGCCAAAGGGTCAAGATTATTGCAAAGCCAGCCGCGAAGGAAACCCGACACCCATGTACGACCCCAAAGGCAACAGCAAAGACAAAACGGTGGATCAAACGGCCTTCACCGAGGCAGAACCGCCCGACCACCTGCGGGGGATCGTGCACCGGTATCTTGATCTGCACACCAACGGGACGCTGGATGCGCCCTACAGGTTTCACGCGCTGCCCGACGCCTGCACCTATGCAGTCTTTGACCAGAACAGACGGAACATCGCGGGGATCACACGGCTGCAAGCCTCGTCCGAGGAGCTTGATCTGGGGACATCCTTCCACTTCACCAACATCCGGTTTCTGCCCGGGGTCTGGCAAGGGGATCGCAGCGGGATCACCTA
>CAZWSE010000078.1:4439-16106 GCA_964636575.1 uncultured Sulfitobacter sp.
TCGACACGGCAGTTGCAACGAAACCTCAAACAAACGACGGGCTTCAGCCCGCATGATTTCCTGAAGGTACTGCGGCTGCAACAATCGCTCGAAGGGGAGCCATCGCTGTCCTACGCAGACCAGTCCCATTTCATCCATTCGTTCAGACGGGCGACAGGCTACACACCCGGCCAGTTCGCTAAAAAATTCGATGTCTGAAATCTACAATACCGTGGCTTAGACGGTCGGTAGACAGGCCCCATGATCCGCAAACATGAAGGAGACATGGACATGACGATGATGAACGCAGTTGGATGGTTTGACATCTATGTAGACGACTTGGACCGCGCGGCCGCCTTCTACACCGCCGTTCTTGGGCGCGAATTGGAACCGATGGGCGACCCGACAGGTGAAAGCCAGATGATGAGCTTTCCGGCAGATATGAGCGTCTATGGTGCCGCGGGCGCTTTGACCAAATCACCCCACGCAGGGCCAGGGGTCGGGGGTACTATCATCTACTTTTCGGTGCAGGATTGCGCAGTCGAAGAGGCCCGCGTGGCCGAGGCAGGCGGCATCGTGATCCGCCCCAAATTCTCAATCGGAGAGTTCGGGTTTGTGACACTGTGCCAAGACACAGAAGGCAACATGTTTGGAATGAACTCATTGTCTTGAGAGAAAGGTATCGACGGCTTATTACGCGGGCCGTCGATTTCCGGCGCATTGACCTCAATTCGAAATCGCACCCTTAGGTCGACACGTTCTCTTCCGCAGCATCTACAGCAAATGCATCAGGGAACAGCTCGGACCAGAACACAACAATATCCGCATGGTTCTTAGCCGACATCCAACCGTGCTGTTCAAAATCTGCGCGCGCGGCGGGGTCAGTGATGCCCGTCAGAAACAACCGCTTGTCGGCATCGCGTTGGGTCGGGCTGCGGCTTGCAGCAAGATCACGCACAACGCCAAGCGCACGGGCGCGGCTTGATGTGGGGGGCGACGGCTTCTTTTTGGGCCTGTCCGCATCGGCGGTGTAGTCGTCGCGCAAGGCCGCGGCCAGATAGCGCGCAGGGCTTTTGACGCCCCCCTGCCCTGCCACATAATCCAGCTTGGCACTGACCGCATCTTCGCCATGCTCGGTGATCCATTGCCGCGCCAGACGGTCGCTGACACCCATGCCCCGCAACCGGTCATAGACAGGTGCATTGCGCAGCCCTGCCCCGTCATCCAGATCCAGAATGGCAAGCTGCGGGTTCGGCTCAATCGCAAACCTTATATCCGTGACCGCCCTGCCCTGTTTGCGGGTCTCGGGCGTGATGACGATATTGCTGCTGCGGTTCACCTCGGCCACGGCGGGTTTGATGATCTTGGCATTCAGGTGCTTGAAGGTCTCATAGTAACTGCTGTCCTCAACCCCCATCAGGCGGCGGAACGTCTCAAGCGGCCACCAGCCCGTACTGCCCGTGCGGTGAAACCTGTAACAGTTCTCGTACAAGGCCAGCGCATGCCCCGATGTGAACCGCCGCTGAATGTTCAGATTGATCAGCGCAAAGACCTTGGGGTCCGACAGCTTTTCCGCCAGCGCAGGCGAATAGGCGTATTCGCAGACACCGTCTTTCAGTTTGGCAAAGCTCAGAAGGCTCGACACCCCCCACTCCTGTTTGCCATCGCTTCCAAGCATGTCCCATTCCGCCACAGTCTCGGCCAGCCCGCGCAGGGATTTCTTGAGCGTGTCAAAGTCGTTCGAATTATACCCCACCATCAGACACAGCGTGCGCGCGTCCATCTTGTGGCTCTGGCTGCGGGTCAGGGTATCATAGGCGTTCAGCAGCAGAACATTGGACAGCTTGCGTTGCAGCAGCGTCAGCTTGCCCGACACATGGATTGCCGCGACATGCTTTTTGACCGCATCGCGGCGCAAGGCCCCCGTCAGCTTGTCTTTGGGTATATCGTCCTGCATCATCGAGGTGCCTGTTTCGTTTTTCGTTCTGGGGCCTCTAACGGGTCCGCTTTCCACCACCCTATCCCAAAAGGAACCCGCGCTCAATCGCCTTTCGGGTGCCTCAAACCCCTGTTTTGGCATCCCGTAGACAGGTTCCTTTGGCGGTTTGGCGGATAGCGCGTATGTTCGAAAGGTACCAATATGCGGGATGGATGTTGCCGCGCGCTGTCATGGGAGTCCCAAATAAGAGTCTAACCCGCCTCAAACCTCCCTGCCCCCGCGAATCGGCCCCTTTGCCCCCGCATACCGGCCCCTTTCATCCCGCGTTCAGGTACCTTTTGCACCGTATTCAGGCACCCAAAAGAACGTAACATATTGATATCATTATTTCTTCTTGGTCTAAATACCTTAAAGAGTCTGAAAGATACTAAACACTCCCTTGTGGTGTTTTTCTTCAAAATCTCTAAATATAGCGATCGGTGATTCACTTTACCTGCATCATGTGCCATTGTTTTGCGCAAAACCAAGAAACAAACGCACATCGGCAGAATGACATGACATCAGGTTCTAAATCACCCCTTCCCCCCTACATGGGCCTCGACCCGGCCCGTTCCGCAGCGAAACTCGCCGCCCCCGTCGACACCGCGCGATTCGCAAAAGCTGCGGCCTTTGCATCCAAGGGTCGTGACACCTTGGCCGAGGCCGGACATGCCCCCGATGGTCAAAAGAAGCTCCGCAAATTCTCAACCTGGGAGATTTGCCGCTATCTGATCCCCGTGGCCCCTGCCCACTTCCGCCGTGTTCTCAAAGCCCATCCCGATTTGCCGCAGGGCGTTGGCGAGGGCAACTCAAAGTGGTTCTCTCTGACCGAGGTCCTAACCCTGCGCGCGCACTTCGCCTCCGAGGGCGCCGCAAACCGCGAATACCAACCCTACCGCCCCGAAGGTCTCGACGCCAAAGTTGTCGCCGTGGCCAATTTTAAGGGCGGTGTCGGCAAAACGTCCACCTGCGCTCACTTGGCGATGTCTGCTGCGTTGGACGGCTACAAGGTCTTGGTGGTTGATCTCGACAGTCAGGGCTCGCTCACCAGCATTATGGGCGGGCGTGTGTCCGACGAATGGCAAACCGCCTTCCCCATCCTCGCCCGCGATTTCGCGCAACATCTAAAGGGTGAAAATCAGGTAAAAGCAGCGCGCGGTGAGCCGGAAGTCCCCCTTGACGAAACCCTAACAGAAGCCCTGGAGGTTTCGCCGCGAAACCTCATCCAGTCCACACACTGGCCAAATATCGACCTGATCGGCGCTCAATTGAACCTCTATTGGGCCGAATTTCAGGTGCCTGTCTGGCGGATGCAAAGCCGTGGTTGGGCGCTTTGGGATGGTTTAACGAATGGTTTAGAGGACGCCGGTTTGCTGTCGGAGTACGACATAATCCTGCTCGATACCCCTCCAGCACTTGGTTATCTCACGATTAATGCTCTGGCCGCTGCCGATATTCTTCTGGTTCCGCTTGGTGCTTCGTTTCTTGAATTTGATTCAACGGGGCGCTTTTTTGATATGCTGTATTCGACCTTTGCCAGCATTGAGGAAGGCGAAAATACGCAACGTCGCAAGCAGGGATTGCCGGATATAAAGTTTGAGTGGGACGCGGTTCGGACGTTGATCACGCGGTTTGATGCGGCTCAGCAGACGGATTTGGCGAATGTGGTGCAGGCCTATTTTGGTGACTTGATGACGACGTTCCGGCAGGATGTTACGGCAATGGTCGGGCAGGCGGGTGAGCAGGTGAACGGGATTTATGAGGCGGATTACCGGGAATTTAACCGTGAGACCTATGTTCGGGGGCGCGAGACGTTTGACCGGACTTGGGCTGAGGTGAAGGAAATTATCATCGGGGCCTGGTGGAAAGATCAGCAGGATCAACAGGGTGAGGGGGCTGAATAAATGGCGAAAAGACGCAAGGTTGTCGCGCCAAGTGCGCAAGAATTAACGGAAATTGAGGAGGGGTTTCGCCGCGAAACCTCCGAGACCCGCGCAACGGTCGGTGCTTTAGCGCCAATTTCACAGGTGTCCGCTGATGCTGCCCAGAGTCAGGAACTTGGGGCCCCGGAGGTGCGTGCGCAGATGGCGAAAGACACCAAAGACGCCCAAGAGCTGCGCAAAGCGGAGGACGCTGGGCGTTTGATTCTGGAGTTGCCTCTGGATCAGGTGGACCCCAATGCGATGGTCCGCGACCGCACTGTTTTGAACAAGGAAGAGTTCGACGAGCTCAAGTGGTCTATATACCGTGTGGGCCAGCGGTTGCCGATTGAAGTCTTTTTGCGGTCGAACCCGAAGGAGGGTGAGGCGCCCTATGGCCTGATTTCAGGGTATCGCCGGTACCGCGCCGTTGAGGCGCTACATGCCGAAGACCCAGATGAGAAATATGAGACCGTCCTGGCGCTTGTGCGTAACCCTGAGGATCTGGGCGGCGCTATCGTGGCGATGGTGGAAGAAAACGAGATCCGCGAGACCGTTTCACACTATGAACGTGGGCGCATTGCGGTGATTGCAGCACAAGACGGGGTTTTTGCCTCAACAGAGCTGGCTGTGGATGCGCTGTTTCGGTCTGCCTCTAAGGCCAAACGCTCAAAGATCAGATCCTTTGCGCTCATCTTTGAGGATCTTGGCGATTGTTTGAGATACCCCGAGTTGCTGAAGGAGCGTGAGGGCTTGCGGTTGGCCGCCGCCTTGCGGGCGGGGGCCGAGGTTGAGTTGCGACAGGTCCTGCTGAGCGTGGACCTGACCGACCCTGCACAGGAATGGCCGCTGCTGGAGCCTGTTTTGACCCGTTACGAGACCAAAGAGCGCGAGCCTGCCAAGGGCGGCCGGCCGCGGCGGGTGGATACGCAAGCGGGCTGGCAAGGCGACACGCTGCATCTGGAGCGCGGTGTCAAAATTCGCCGCGAAACCGATGCCCGTGAGGGTCATGTCATTCGGCTGATGGGGGACAGTGTCGCCCCTGAAATGGTCGAATTCTGTATGGAAGAGCTTGCCAAAGCGATCAATTCCTATCGCAGACGGTCTGATTAGAGTCTAATTCGTCGATTTTAGGCTCTAGAAGGGGTCTTCCATGGATTTTGTAGGGTAGGGGTGCCTGTGGGGACTTCTTGTGCTCACGCGCGCTATTTCAGCGCTTACGGCGGGGGATGGGTCAAGACCCATCTTACGTTTGAGTATTTTGAAAAGGGTAAAGGTATGGGGGCTTCGTGTTGTCACGTTGCCCGATTTTTCAAAACGGCGTCGGTGGCATCACGTATCAGGTCTATAAGCTCGGCTTGCATGAACGCATAGTCGTCCGGAATATCGAGCACATGAATATCTGCTTGTGCCGTTTCGCTGCGAAACTGCTGTTTGATCTGTCTTAGGTGGCTGTCTTCCATAACCAGAATAACATCTGCCCATGTGATGTCGTCAGATCGTATACGCCTGCGCGCGCTGCTTTTGGTGCCAGCCGATCTGGCGTTGATGCCGGATTGTTTGCGGTAGAGCGCTTCGCCCGTGGGGCTGCGCCATTGATTGCGACTACAGACGAACAGGAGATTTACGCTCATGGCGTCTTGTCGTCCTTGTGGTGTTTGTCTTCGCGCCGGTCCCCGAACATTTGTCTTGCCTCAAGGTGCGCGCGTTGTGCGGCGTAGAAGGCTTGCAGGAAATTGCGGGCCTCGCCGTCGCCCACGTTTTCACCGTATCCGATCTTGCCCCGGATCGTCTTGGCGACCTTCACATCGCGGTCATAGCTTGACTGTGTGCTGTTCACCTCGCGCAGGATTTGCTCAAGGCTTTGCAGCTCAAACCGGCCGTAGTGTTCCAAGTGCTGTGCGTTGAAGATGAACCTGTCTGCGCGGGCATTTGGCGCGGCTGTCAGTTCCTTCGCTTGCTTCACTTGCGGTTGATTGACCACGCATGTTCCCGCGATCATATCGCCAAGCCTTTGATTTAACTTGGAAAAAACTGGAATCAAGATCACAATCAGCAACCAGGCCCACATGCCGGCCATCACCCAGCCGCTGGAGGACATGATCCCGAAGATCAGTGAGATGGGCAGAAATATCTCTGCCTCTTTCAGAAGGTTTCGCACCACAACCTGATGCGGTTCCAACCGTCGTCCCGAGGCCGAGATCACCCTGAGCTTTACAATCTTCTTGCCCAGTGTTTGCCCGTTCCAGACCAATTCGCTGAGGATATAGTAAGGAATCCGGATCAGAAACGAGACCAGTGAAAAGAACGCCACCGCGTTTTCCCAGCTTATCCGCACCGTGTACCCGATCAGGAAGATCAGCAGCACCAGCCCCCCGTAGGTGATCAGCAGGTCCATGAACTGCGCCCCGAACCGTGACCCGATGCTGGCCCGCTGGAACGACACTGGCACCCCTTCCGGCGGTGTGATCTTGAACCGTGTTTTGTCCAGCCGTTTGAGTGCGTCCTGATTGTATGCGGACGCCGTTTTGATCTGGTTCTTTTTGCGTTTGAACAGCGCCATTATCTGTCCTCTCGCCCCGACCGGAGCAACCAGAAGAGCCAAAGCCCCCCGATCCCCCACCCGATAAAGAGCCGCAGTTCTGTCGATTGCACCAGCTGTCTGAAGAACCCTTCTAGAATCGCTGCCACAAACAGCATCATCGCCGCCAGGATCAGCAGTTTCGTTGCATCCCGTCCTCTGATCCGCAGGCTGTCTTTCCGGCTTAGCTGTCCTGGCAGCAGCATTGCCAGCCCCAGTTGCACCCCGCCTGCTGCCGCCACGCAGATCGCTGATATTTCCGTCACCCCGTGGATGCTGAGCCATCCGAAGATCTCGTATCCCAGCCCTTTGCTTGCGAAGAGTGCGTAGAATGCTCCCAGCATTGTTCCGTTGTAGAAGGTCAACAAGAAGCTGGGTGCTGTCCAGAACACCCCGAGGCTGAACACCAGAATTGCCACCCCTGTGTTGTGCGACCAGAGTTTCGTCGCAAAGGCCGAGAGTGCGTTCGTTTGCGTGTTTTGGTCCCCGAACAGCGTGCCCCTGAGTTGGTCATAGCTGGCGCTTGGTGTCCGTGTGTCTGCCAGCCCCCCCGGTACGAATGTGTAGAACCATGTGTTGTCTTGCATGTAGAGCGCGTACCCGATCAGTGCCCCTACGAACATCAATGCGAACCCGATCAGCAGCACCAGCCCGCTGCGCCTGAATGCTTGCGGGATGCCGTGTGTCACCAGCCGTATAACCAGATTGCGGATGCTTGTTTGTGGTGCGTAGATCACCAGATAGGCCCGTGCTGCCAGGTTATCGAGGTATTCCAGCAGTGCTTGATCCAGCGAGATTTCTCGTGCCACCGACAGCGAGTTCATCGTTTGCCTGTAGCTGGCGGTCAGGTCGCGTGCTTCGTCGAAGCTGAGCCCTGCCATGCCTGACTTTTCCGCCTTGAGCACCAGCGTTTCGAGCTGTTTCCATCCGTCTTCCCGTTCTGTTCTGAACCGGACCGACCGTAGGTCAGATACGTCTGAGAGCGTGTTCATATCATCTCTCTCGCTTTGATATCGAGGTATGTGGAGACCAGTTCGGGGGTCAGTGCGTTGGGGTCGATGTCCAGACAGACCACGCCCATCCGCCGCAGTTGGTCCAGCACAAGCTGCCGTTCGCGGTGGATTTGCGCGGCTGAGACGGCAGTGGCGACGGTGTCGAGGTCAGGCTCGTCCGGGTGCACCAGCTTATCGAGCGCCGGATCGCGCAGGGCCACGAAGATCAGCAGGTGGTGCCGGTTCAGCACGGCCAGATTTTCGACCATTAGCTCGGCTGTGATGCTGTCCACGAAATCGGAGAACACCACGATCAGCGATCGCCGGTTCAGCAAGCCGTTCAGATGTGCCAGTGCCAGCGTGTGGTTGGATTCAACGGATGAATACTGCAATTCGGTGGCCTCGGCGCGGATGCGGTTGAAGGCGGTGCGGCCCGGGGTAGGGGGCAGATAGAGGCGCGGGCGGCTGTCGAAGCTGAAAAAGCCCACCTGATCGCCGCCAATGCCTGCGGCCCATGTGGTCGCCAAGGCTGCGTTGATGGCGCAGTCAATTTTGGGCAGGCCAGCGATTTCAGAGCGCATCAGATAGCCGTTGTCGACGCACATGATGATCTGGTGGTTTTGTTCAACATGGGTTTCGCGGGCAACGAGATCGCCGTGACGGGCAGACCTTTTCCAGTCAATCAGACGCGGGTCCATGCCGGTGGTAAAATCGCGCAGCTGGTGAAATTCAGAGCCTTCGCCGCGGGCAGAGGTGCTTTTCAACCCAAACAGCTGCGCCTTGACCTGCGTGGTGATCTGACCCGACTGCACGGGCTGTATATTGGGGATGCCGCGCACCTCGGCGTCGATGGGCTTGCGGGTGATGATGTCAAACAACCCGAACCGCGACGTCCAGCGCAGCCAAATCCGGTCAAACGACCAGATACCGCGTTTGTGGCAGGTGATGGGGGTCGAAACCTCGGCCACGTCGCCAGAGGTGTCGAAGCTGAAGTAAGACGTGCGCAACGCCTCGGACATTTCAAACTTCACGTCCAGATCGGCGGGCAGGGGGCCAGCGGCTGAGGTCAGTTTGACCTGCAAAGGCCCCGATGTGCCCACAAAGATCTGCGAAGGCACAGAGACCTCGGCGCTGACGGACTTGCCCGACCGCGACATCGCCAGATCAAGCAGTGCAATGATGCCCACCGCCGCCCAAAGCAGGCGCAACAGGTCCGATCTGTCGCCCGGCATCAAGGCCAAGGCGCAGGTCAGCAGCAACATCGCCACTGCAACAGACATGAAAAGGCGGGTGGGGCGCATCTATGTGTTACCTCGGCGCGTCGATACGGTTGAGGATATTGCCCAGCACGTCTTCGGGGGTGCGGCCATCAATTTCGGCTGTCGGACCAAGGACGATGCGGTGACGCATGGCAGGGATCAGCAGGGCCTGCACATCGTCAGGGATCGCATAATCACGGCCCTCAATGGCGGCCTTGGCGCGGGTGGCAGAGGCCAGTGCATCGGCCGCACGGGTGGATGCCCCGTGACGGATTTCACTGTCTTCGCGGGTCGCGCGGATCAGATCGACGATATAGGCCAGAATGGTATCATCCAGCCGGATGCCATCGACCAGCTTGCGGCCTTCCGCCAGCACCTTGCCGGACAGAACCTTGCCAACCTCATCCAGCGCGTCTTCGGCCCCGATAGGCTTGGTGCGGTTGCGCGACAGGATTTCAAGCTCCGCATCGCGGTCGGGAAAATCGACAATCAGTTTGAAGAGGAACCGGTCAAGCTGGGCTTCGGGCAAGGGGTAGGTGCCTTGCTGCTCAATCGGGTTCTGGGTGGCGATGACGCAAAAGTTGTCGCCCAGATCATAGGTTTCACTGTCAATCGTCACCTGCCGTTCGTTCATTGCCTGCAACAGCGAGGATTGCGTTTTAGGCGGGGCGCGGTTGATTTCGTCGGCCAGCAGTATGTCTGTAAAGACAGGGCCGCGTGTAAGGCTGAATTCGCCTTTCTGGAAGTTATAGATATTGCCGCCCAGCACATCGCCCGGCATCAAATCAGGGGTGAACTGGATACGACCGAAATCAAGCTCCATCGTGTGGGCAAGGGTCTTGGCCAGCAAGGTTTTCGCGGTGCCCGGAGGCCCTTCGAGCAGGCAATGCCCGCGTGCGAAGATCGACACCAGAAGCGTCGATATGATCTCGTCTTGTCCGTGCACCGATTTGCCGATCTCGGCTTTGGTGCTGTCAACGACGCTTTGAAACGTGTCCAAGTTCATTTTGAATACTCCGGTAGGTGTCATCGAATTCTTGCACTTTACTGGCAAGGGTTGTTGCGGGTGTGTCTTCGGTCGATTGTTCCAACGCATTGAGCGCGGAGAGCAGTTTTTCTGCTTTTGCAGGCGCCAATGTGTGCAGCCGTTTGAACAGCAAGTCCTGATTGCGCGATGCGTCTTTGCCCAGCACATCGCGGGCCAGATCGCCCAGTTTGTTCTTGGCATAATCGGCCACCAGCGCGTGGTCCTGGCCTGTTAAGCGCAGCAGGTAGGCTTTGGCCTCAATCGCGGCCTCGTTGGAGGCGCCGATGCGCCCGTCATCGGTTTTTGCAGGCGGCCCGAACCGGATCAGCCCGCGCCAGAAGGCGATCAGCAGCAGGGACAGGGCGGCGATCCAGATCAGGGTGAATGGATAGCTCCAGAACCGCGACATATCCTCAAGCGAGCGGGGGCGTTGTTCTTGAGGCTCCCCGTCGGCGCTGGTCAGCAGCAGCCTGTCGGAGGTATCAAGCAGGACCGTCCCGCTGCGGGGTGCGAGGTCATTCAGCGTTGCCGCGACGTCTGCATTTTCCCCAAGGGTCAGCCCGTGGTTGTTGATCAGATCAGGGTCCGACAGCACCAATATCCCGAACCTGTCAAAGCTGTCGCAGTGTGCGATCAACACGCCTTCGGGCACAGAGATCACCGGCTTGCACCCGCCGTTTACAGTCCGCTTGTCAAACAGTTGCGGCCGGTACAGCGTGATCCCGTCTGCGGTCATCAGTTTTGTGTCGGGCCGGATGATCCGAAGCAGGGGCGTTTCAAGCTGCCCCAGCAGCCGTCTGTACATCCCTTGCGGGATCAGAAGCTGTTCGTCCAACACCCCAAGGCTAAGAACCCCGCCGCGCCATTTGGGCAGGGCCACCAGCGTCGGCACCCGTTCGATTTTTTCATAGACAATCCAGTATTCCAGATCGATCAGCGTGGTTTGCGCCCGTGCTTCCAGCGTGTTGCTGGGGGGGTTCAAATCGTTGGTCAGGTCCATGTCATAGAGCGGCAGGATGCGCAGGCTGACGTCTTCTTCGTTCATGCTGAGCCTGCGGTGGGACTTGGCGATGCTTGTGCCTTGCGCCGTCATCCACCTGTATAGCCCTTCGGTCCCGATTTGGGATCGCGCGATGGTGGCGCTGTTGTTGCCGCCTGCGAAGAAGACCAGCACCGCCAGCAGCGCGCAGGCCCCGATGATCAGGATTGTGTTGCGGTTGCCGCCCATTATTTGGCCCCCCGCAGGATCGTTCTGCCGCTGTCGAGCGCGGTCGTGTAGTCGTCATCCGTGATGCTGCGCCCGCCGTAGTGCACCAGTTCGGTTTGCACGGCGATGTGCCCCAGTTTGTTCAGGTGTGGCCAGCTTTTGGGCAGGCGCGCCATGGCTTCGCGTTCGGTGTCGGCCCGCTGGAAGTACGTGTCTGTTTCATCCGCCGCTTGCAGCAGGCAATGGCGCAGGAGCAGGATCATCGCCTCGCGCCGGTCTTCCATGGCCATGATCTGTGCGAGGATGTCACCAGCGGGGGTTTCAGCGGCTGTCAGCCCCCAGCCCTTGGCCCGTTTCTTGGGCTTGGTGCCAGAGCTTGGGTCCGCCCGCAGCAGTGCGCCTGCGCCGCCGTATTTGAGCAAGAGGAACAGCAGCAGCGCCACTGTGCCCACGATGATCGCGACGTTCAGCCCGTCCAGATTGATCCCGCGCACGGGGCGGATTTCGGGGATGGCGATGGGTTCGCGCTCAAGGAACCTGTCGTCGGTCTCATCGATGTATTGAATGTCGGTTTGGACCTGCGGCGGGGATGCGACTTGATCGTAATCGGTTTGACCCTTGGGGGGGTCAATGTAGGTGGTCGTATCCTGAGCGTGGGCCGGCACAGCGGCCAACAGCAGCCCGACCGTCAGCAGCGCTGCGGTGGTATGCTTGGCCTGTGCTGT